>JAVMKL010000044.1:0-7757 GCA_031732875.1 Candidatus Competibacter sp.
GCGGCTCGGCCGCCGATAACGCCACCCTGGTCTTGCTTCGCCCCAAGGCGAACGCTGCCGACAGCAATCCGGGCTGGCTGCGGCGGCTGTCGGTAGGATTCGCGTCCCTGTTCGATCGCTAGTGGATTGCTGCGGAGATTTTGGTAGGCAAATATCCAAAAAACCATTTATTCATCAAACACAATGATACGAAAATGCCTGTCAGGATCAGTATGTCGGCCTACTAGCGTACTCCACGTTTATTCCGCCGATTCCGGGCTCCGTACCCACGCCACCGACGAACACGAAACCCGATGACCGAGGAAACGAACGCCCTGCCCACAGGCTACAGCCTGCACCGTTATCAGATCGAGGGTGTGCTGGGCGCCGGCGGCTTCGGTATCACCTATCGGGCGCTGCACGAAGCGCTGGAAAACGAGGTCGCGATCAAGGAATACTTCCCGGCGGAATGGGCATATCGCGACCACAATGGCACGACCGTCCGCCCCAACTCCCAGGGTCAGATCCCAGCCAAGGACGGCGAGCCCCCCTGCTACAACTGGGGCCTGCAACGATTCCTCGACGAAGCCAAGATTCTGGTGCAGATCAATCATCCTGGCGTCGTGCGGGTGCGAGATTACTTCACGGCCAACGGCAGCGCCTACATCGTCATGGAGTATGAGGAAGGCGAATCGCTGAGCGCCACGTTGCAGCGCGGCGGCATCCTGCCAGAGCAGGAATTGCGCCGCCTGCTGAACAACGTGATACCGGCGCTGGAAGCCGTCCACGCCCAAGGCTACCTGCACCGCGATCTCAAACCCAGCAATCTCTATATCCGCAGCCGCGACAGCCACGTCATGCTGATCGACTTCGGAGCCGCCCGCCAGGCCTTGGGACGGCGTTCCCGCAGCGTCACCAGCGTCGTCACCCCCGGGTATTCACCGATCGAACAATACGTTACGGTCGGCGAGGACTACGGCCCCTGGACGGATATCTACGCTCTCGGCGCCGTTCTGTATCGCTGCATCACCGGCGCGCCGCCGGTGGAAGCACCGGGTCGGGTGCTCAAGGATCCGGTGCAGCCGGCCATTGAGGTCGGCGCTGGCCTTTACTCGCGCGCGCTGTTGCAAGTGGTCGACCAAGCCTTGGCGGTTCGTCCCGAGGACCGCTTTCAAAGCGTGGCCACCATGCGGGAGATGTTGCTGGCCACCGATCAATGGAGCGATACCCCAGATTTCTCACAAATGCCACCCATCCAGCCCGAGCTTCTGGAGCTGCCATCGTCCGTTGGCATTCCACCACGCAAGCTCTTGCCCGACGGCTCGGGAGCGCCGCCCTCCTCGCCCGCGATCCGCGACGAGTGGTTCGGCGGCGACGCCTGGCAGTCGGAACGCCCCCGGCAGGCCGCGCTCCCCGAACCACCAGCATCCCCGTCTCGTCCCTCCCAGCGAGGCGGTTTCGACACTCTAGAATCCCTCGTCCAATCCAGGGCGGCTGATGCGACCGCATCGCTGGAGCTGGCTCTGGCCATGGATGCCGACGTATCCCTGCCGATGCTGGAAAACATCTGGGAACACCTGGACGAAGCCGCCGCACAGCAGGTTTTACCCCCCTCCCAAAGCGCGTTCGGGGCGGAAACGCCGCAGCAGCTTCCGTCGGAACCCTCGGGACCCTTGCTCAAGCGGTCGACTCGATCGGCGGTGGAACACCTGAAGAAAGCCTCCTTCAGGCGAGATGAAATTTCCAGCCCCCGTTCTCCGCACCTGGAATCCCCAACATCCGTCCACCCACCAACCGGCCACGAGGAGCCCGGCGTTTCGCAACGACCGAGGTCGGCAATGGAATTCATTCCCGATTCCCTGACCGTTAACTGGACACGAACGTTGGTTGCGGTGTTCGCCATTTCTGGGTTGTCCGGAATCGGGCTACTTGGTTACGAGTATTACCGGAGTATCGAGGAACCGCGCCAACGCGAGGCCGCCGAACTGCAACGGCGGCAGGAGGAAGAGTCGGCCCGCCTCGCCCGGGAGGAACCGCAACAGCGCGAAGCGGAAATCAATGCTTATCTCGAGCAGGCCCGCGCGTCCATCACCAACAAGGAATGGGAGCGAGCCCGCATCTATCTGGATCGGGCAGCGGCGTTGGACCCCCAGCATCCGGCAGTGGCCGCGGTTCGATCCGAACTAGTCTCCATCCAGCGCCCGGGCTCCAATATCAAGACCCATACCGATAATACGACCGGACTGGAACTAAAGTGGGTCGAGGGTGGCTGTTTCAACATGGGCAGCCCCATCAACGAACGGGATCACGGCAGCGACGAATCTTCACATGAGGTCTGCATCAAGGGATTCTGGATCGGAAAAACCGAGGTCACCAACAGCCAGTACCGGCGGTTCAAGGCCGGTCACGACAGCGGCTCCGTTCAGGGACGTCCCCTGAACGGGGACGACCAGCCGGCGGTCAACCTGAACGGGCAGGACGCGCAAGCCTTCGCCGAGTGGCTGTCCTGGGAAGCAGGCGCCGGCAAGCGCTTTCGTCTGCCCACCGAAGCCGAATGGGAATACGCCACCCGCGCCGGCACGACAACCCGTTACTACTGGGGCAACGACATCGATCCCCGCTACGCCAACTTTTCCGACCGCAACGACCCAACGGGCGCGTCCATCGGCAACTTGGACGATGGCCAGTCCGTCACGGCTCCGGTCGGCAACTATCTGCCCAACACCCTGGGCCTGCACGATATGGCCGGCAACGTCTGGGAATGGACCTGTTCGGAATACAGCCCGAATTTCGGCGGCGAGGAACAGCGCTGCTCGACCCGCCGGCCCACCGAGGGCCAGCGGGTCGTTCGCGGCGGTGCCTGGAACAACGGCCCCGCCGAACTGCGCTCGGCCAAACGCCTGCCCCGAAAAACCGATTACCGCGATCCCACGACCGGATTCCGGCTGGTCATGGAAGAATGAGGCGGTGGCCCGACCATCGTGCGAACGACCGAACCCCGGTCAGACCTGAGGGTTTCGGCGGCTGACCAGGAAGGTGGCGCTACCCTCCACCACCACCTTGTCCGCCACGGTGCAGATCGTGCGCATGATGACTCGCCGACGCTCCGGAATGATTTCCTGGATGGTGCAAAGGGCGGTGACGGTATCACCGATCCGCACCGGTGCCGTGAAGCGCAACTGTTGATCCACGTACACCGCGCCTGGTCCCGGCAGGCGGGTGCCCGCCACGCAGGAAATCAGGCCGGCGCAGAACATGCCGTGGGCGATGCGACCCTTAAACCGGGTCTGCGCGGCGAAGACCTCGTTGCAATGAATCGGATTGTTATCGCCGGTCAGCCCCGCGAACAGAACCACGTCGGTTTCGGTGACGGTCTTGGCGTGGGAGGCACTCATTCCGACCTGAAGATCTTCCAGGTAGTAGCCGTGCAAGGTATCGTTATAGCCTTCGTGGGTGGGATACATTGGCTTCTCCGCTTGAGGGGGATGATGTCCGCATCGTTCCAGACGATCGCGGCGCATAGCCTACACGACGGGCGGATACGTGGGAATTTTCAGCGCGAACTTACGCATTCGGATCGACCACCACCCGCCCCCGCACCCGACCGGCCAGAATCGCCTCCGCCATCCGCGGCACCTCCGCCAAAGAAATCCCCTGGGTCATCCGTTCCAGCAGCGGCGCCGGCAGGTCGCGCGCCAGCCGCGCCCAAGCCGTCCGGCGCGGCTCGGGCGGGCACATCACCGAATCCACACCCAGCAATTTCACGCCGCGCAGGATGAACGGCATGACCGTGGTCGGCAGATCGGCACCACCGGCCAGCCCGCAAGCCGCCACCGCGCCGCCGTAATCGGCCTCGGCCAGCGCCCGCGCCAGCACCCGGCCGCCGACCGTATCCACCACCCCCGACCAGAGCTGAGTTTCCAGCGGACGGCAGGGCTGGCTCATGGCCTCGCGGGTGATCAACTCCGTCGCGCCCAGTTCGCGCAGGTAGGACTCGTTCTCCGGCCGGCCGGTTACGGCCGTCACTCGATAACCCAGGTGAGCCAGCAGCGCCACCGCCACGCCGCCGACCCCGCCGCTGGCGCCGGTCACCAGTACCGGCTTGGCCGCGCCCGGCTTGACGCCGCCCTGCTCCAGCGCCATCACACACAACATGGCGGTGAAGCCGGCGGTGCCGATGGCCATGGCGCGGCGACTGTCCAGCTTTTCCGGCAGCGGCACCAGCCAGTCGGCTCTCACCCGCGCCCGCTGGGCGTAGCCGCCCCAGTAGCTCTCGCCCACGCTCCAGCCCGTCAGCACCACCCGGTCGCCCGGTTGGTAGGCCGACGCCGATGACTCCAGCACCGTCCCGGCCAAATCGATGCCGGGCACCAGGGGAAACCGCCGGACGATTTTCCCCTTGCCGGTCACCGCCAACCCATCCTTGTAGTTGAGCGAGGAATATTCCACGGCGACCAGCACCTCCCCCGGCGGAAGGTCGGAATCGCTCAGTTCTTTGAGTTCGGCAACGGTTTTACCGTCGTGCTGGTTCAATACCAGGGCATTGAAGGTCGCGGATTCTGTCATGGTCTTGTGCTCCGATGGTCGTACGCGCGGTCACCCCCGCCGGCGACCCAGCCAATAAATGCATTGCATCGCCGGAGGGGACTAAATACCATAACTCGTTAGGGTTTAACCGAGGGATTCGAGGCCACGTCTTATCCGCGGCGGTCGTTCGAGCGTTGAACCACTCCATTCATGTTGCTTATTTCCAAGCCGGGCGCAGTTTTTTCCACTAACTCGCCCGCGCCAACCTCCCAAAATGCGAGCAATCCCAAGCAAAGGTGAACGATGAAAATTCTAGTCGCCGTAAAGCGGGTCGTTGACTACAACGTCAAGGTTCGGGCGAAAGCCGACGGCTCCGGCGTGGAAACCGCCAACGTCAAGATGTCCATGAACCCATTCGACGAAATCGCCGTGGAAGAAGCGGTCCGCCTGCAGGAAGCCGGCAAGGCCAAGGAGATCGTGGCGGTATCGCTGGGCGTCGCCGCCTGTCAGGACACCATCCGCACTGCGCTGGCGATGGGCGCCGACCGCGGCATTCTGGTGGAAACCGATGCCGAACTGCAACCGCTGGCCGTGGCCAAGCTGCTTAAGGCCGTCGTCGAGAAGGAAAAACCCGACCTGGTGATCCTGGGCAAGCAGGCTATCGACGACGACGCCAACCAGACCGGCCAGATGCTGGCGGCTCTGCTCGGCTGGGCGCAGGGCACCTTCGCCTCCAAGGTCGAGGCGGGCGCCGGCACGGTCACGGTCACGCGCGAAGTCGATGGCGGTCTGGAAACCGTGGCGTTGAAACTGCCGGCGGTCGTCACCACCGACCTGCGCTTGAACGAGCCGCGCTTTGTCAAACTACCCAACATCATGAAGGCTAAGAAGAAACCCCTGGACGTATTCAAACCGGCCGACCTGGGCGTGGACGTCGCGCCGCGTCTGGTCACCCTGAAAGTGCAGGAACCACCCAAGCGCCAGGCCGGCATCAAGGTGGACACCGTCGCCGCACTGGTCGACAAACTGCATAAAGAAGCCCACGTCATCTAACGCCCTGGGGATCGAATCATGAGTATTCTGGTCATTGCCGAACACGACAACGCTACCCTCAAGGCGGCGACCCTGAACACCGTGACCGCCGCCACCCAACTCGGTGGCGACGTCGCCGTGCTGGTGGCCGGTCACAACTGCGGCGCGGTCGCCCAGGCCGCCGCCCAGGTCGCGGGGGTCAAGAAAGTCCTGGTCGCCGACGCGCCCCACTACGCCAACCAACTGGCCGAGAACGTGGCGGCGCTGGTGGTCGGCCTTGCCGGTGGTTACACCCATATCCTGGCTCCCGCCACCGCCGCCGGCAAAAACACGCTGCCGCGCGTGGCGGCGCTGCTGGATGTGGCGCAAATTACCGACGTTATCAAAGTGGAAAGCGCCGACACCTTCGTGCGGCCGATCTACGCCGGCAACGTGCTGGCCACCGTTCGGTCCAAGGATCCAATCAAGGTCATCACCGTACGCGGCACCGCCTTCCCCGCCGCCGCGGCGACCGGCGGCGGCGCCGGCGTCGAAGCGGTCGCGCCCGCGCCGGACGCCGGTGTATCCAGCTTCGTCGGCCAGCAGTTGACCAAGTCCGACCGGCCGGAACTGACCGCCGCCCGCATTATCGTTTCCGGCGGGCGCGGCATGGGCAACGGCGAGAATTTCAAGCTGCTGGAAGATGTAGCCGACAAGCTGGGCGCGGCGGTTGGCGCGTCCCGCGCCGCCGTGGACGCCGGTTTCGTCCCCAACGACTATCAGGTCGGCCAGACCGGCAAGGTGGTCGCGCCCGAGTTGTACGTCGCCGTCGGCATTTCCGGCGCCATCCAGCACCTGGCCGGCATGAAGGATAGCAAGGTCATCGTCGCCATCAACAAGGACGAGGAAGCGCCGATCTTCCAGGTCGCCGATTACGGCCTGGTTGCCGATCTGTTTGTAGCCGTGCCCGAACTATCCCAGGAACTGGACAAGTTGAAGGCCGCCGGCTGAGCACCCTCACCGTCATCACAGCCTGCGCCGCCGTTCTGGCGGCGCTTCGTCTCCCCCCGCAGCGCAACTCCATATCCCGAACATATCCAAGGAGGCGTCCATGACCGCCTATTTCGCCCCAACCCGCGACATGCAGTTTGTCATCAACGAACTGGCCGGCCTGTCCGAAGTCGCCGCCCTGCCGGTTTTCGCCGCGCAGGACATCGGCCCGGAACTGGTGGAAGCCGTGCTGGAGGAAGCCGCCAAGCTGGCCTCGGAAGTGCTGGCGCCGCTCAACCATGTCGGCGACGTGCAGGGCGCGCGCCTATCGCCGGAAGGGGTCATCCCGGTCGACGGCTTCACCGAAGCCTATCGCAAATTCATCGAAGGTGGCTGGAACGGCGTCGGTTGCCACGCCAAATTCGGCGGGCAGGGACTACCGGAGTTGATCAATACCGCCACCCAGGAAATGTGGAACTCCGCCAACATGTCGTTCGCGCTGTGCCCGCTGCTCAACGCCGGCGCCATCGAAGCGATCAGCCGCGCCGGTTCCGAGGAGCAGCAGGCGCTGTACCTGCCGAAAATGGTCAGCGGCGAATGGACCGGCACCATGAACCTGACCGAGTCGCAGGCCGGCTCCGATCTGTCGGCGGTGCGGACTCGCGCGGTGCCCCACGGCGATCATTACCGGATCTTCGGCCAGAAGATCTTCATCACCTGGGGCGAGCACAACATGACCGAGAACACCATCCACCTGGTGTTGGCTCGTACCCCGGACGCGCCGGAAGGGGTCAAGGGCATCTCGCTGTTCATCGTGCCCAAGTTCCTGGTCAACCCGGACGGCTCGCTCGGCGCCCGCAACGACGTGCACGCCGTTTCGATCGAGCACAAGCTGGGCATTCACGCCAGCCCGACCTGCGTGATGGCCTTCGGCGACCGGGACGGGGCGGTCGGCTACCTGGTGGGCGAGGAGAACAAAGGACTGGCCTACATGTTCATCATGATGAACGAAGCCCGGTTCAAGGTCGGCGTGCAGGGCGTGGCCATCGGCGAACGCGCCTACCAGGCCGCCCGCGAGTACGCCAAGGACCGGGTGCAGGGCCGGCCGGTCGGAGTCAAGAGCGGCGACCGGGTGACGATCATCCACCACCCCGACGTGCGGCGAATGTTGATGGCCATGAAGGCGCAAAACGAAGCGATGCGGGCGTTGGCCTACGTGGTCGCCAAGCACATGGATCTGGCCCGCCACC
>JAVMKL010000045.1:0-38696 GCA_031732875.1 Candidatus Competibacter sp.
GCGTTTACCCCCAACTCGATCCCGAGGACGACAACGATCCGACCCTGCGGGTCAATACCATCGTGGCGCTGTGCGATCCGGAGACTACCCTCCGGGCCTTGCGGGAGACACCGCTGGTCAGTTCGCGGGCGCTGGGGCGGTTCGGCCTGCGCGATATCCAGATCGCCGCTGGTGTGTTGACGCCGGTGGTCGCCGAGGAGCAGGCGGAGCTGCCGACTCAGGCCAGGATCGATGGCGCGTTCCAGGACGCCGACTTGGAGGATTTACAGGCCACCGCCATGGCGGTGGCCGACGCCGTGGCGCGGGTCGAGCGGATCGAGGCGGCGCTGACCGATCGAATTGGCGTGACCCAGGCGCCGGACATGAGCGTGCTAGTCGGAGTTCTCAAGGAAATCCAGCAGGCGCTGGCGGAACCCTTGCGGCGGCGCGGTGCGGGCGCGGGTTTCGCCGCCGAGGCTGGAGCCGCCGAAGCTGCGGGTGCAGGTTTGTCTGGAGGCGTCGCCGCGGAAGGCCAACGGCTGGTGGTGGGTGAGATCGCCAGTCGCGAAGACGCGATTCGCATGCTGGACAAGATTTGCGAGTACTTTGACCGCCACGAACCGTCCAGCCCCGTACCGTTTCTGCTCAAGCGCGCCAAAACCCTGGTGACGAAGGATTTCATGGCGATTCTGCTCGATCTCGCCCCAGGCGGGGCCGAGCAGGCGAACCTGATTTTTGGTATCCACAGCGAGAATTCCGACTAGCCAACTATACTCTAAAATAGTTGACTAATGAGTCAGGTTACCGCCGGGTAGCCGTCATAACATGATTCGAGTGAGAGAGGTGACCTTCCATGGCGATGAGCAGCCAGAAATTTATCGCCCGCAATCGAGCGCCGCGGGTGCAGATCGAGTACGACGTCGAGGTGTACGGCTCGCAGAAAAAGGTGCAGTTGCCGTTCGTGATGGGTGTGATGGCCGATCTGTCCGGCAAGCCGGCCGATCCCCTCGCGCCGGTGGCGGAGCGTAAGTTCCTCGAGATCGACGTGGACAATTTTGACAGTCGCATGAAAGCCATGAAGCCGCGGGCGGCGTTCCGGGTGCCAAATTCCCTGACGGGCGAGGGCGAACTGAGTGTCGATCTCACCTTTGAAAGCATGGACGATTTTTCGCCCGCCGCCGTGGCGCGCAAGGTGGACGCCCTGAACAAGCTGCTCCAGGCTCGCCAACAACTCAACAATCTGATGACCTACATGGATGGCAAGACCGGCGCGGAGGATTTGATCGCCAAGGTACTGACCGATCCCAGTCTGTTGCAGGCGCTGGCATCCGCGCCCAAGCCCCAGGAAGGCGCGGCGCCCGCCGCCGAGGAGTGATGAGCCATGGCCGAAACCGATCAGAGTGCCCAAGTCCAGCCTGGTGCCCAAGCCGAAACCCTGGAAGTCAGCGATTTTTCCTCGCTGTTGCAGCGGGAATTTAAACCCAAATCCGATCAGGCCAAGGAAGCGGTCGAACACGCGGTCAAAACCTTGGCCGAGCAGGCTCTGCAATACACGACCCTGATTTCGAGGGACGTGCTCAAATCCATTGAGTCGCTGATCGCGGCTATCGACCGGAAGCTGACCGAACAGATCAATCTGATCATGCATCATCCGGAATTCCAGCAACTCGAGGGAGCTTGGCGTGGTCTCCACTATCTCATTTTCAACACCGAAACCGACGAGATGTTGAAAATCCGGGTGATGAACATCTCCAAGAACGAGTTGAGCAAGACTCTGAAGAAATACAAGGGAGTCGTCTGGGACCAAAGCCCGTTTTTCAAGAAAATCTACGAGGAAGAGTACGGCCAGTTCGGCGGCGAGCCGTTCGGTTGCTTGGTCGGCGACTATTATTTCGACCACAGTCCGCCCGATGTGGAACTGTTGCGGGGGATGTCCCAAATCGCCGCCGCCGCGCATACGCCTTTCATCGCCGGCGCGGCGCCCACTGTGATGCAGATGGAATCCTGGCAGGAATTGAGCAACCCGCGCGATCTGACCAAGATTTTCCAGACTCCGGAGTACGGGGGCTGGCGCGGGTTGCGCGATTCCGAGGATTCGCGCTACCTCGGGTTGGCCATGCCGCGATTTCTGGCGCGCACGCCTTATGGGTCGAAAACCGATCCAGTCGAAGAGTTCGATTTCGAAGAGGCGGTGGAAGGCGGCGACCACAGCAAGTATTGTTGGGCCAATGCGGCCTACGCGATGGCCACCAACATCACCCGCGCCTACAAGCTGTACGGCTGGTGCACCAAGATCCGGGGTATCGAATCGGGTGGTGCGGTGGAAGGACTGCCGACTCACATCTTCCCGACCGACGATGGCGGGGTGGACGCGAAGTGTCCGACCGAGATCGCGATCAGCGACCGGCGCGAGGCGGAACTGGCCAAGAATGGCTTCATGCCGCTGGTCCACAAGAAGAACACCGATTTCGCCGCTTTCATCGGTGCTCAGTCCCTGCAGAAGCCGGCCGAGTACGACGACCCGGATGCCACCGCCAACGCCAACCTGTCGGCCCGCCTGCCCTATCTGTTCGCGGTCTGCCGCTTCGCGCACTATCTCAAGTGCATGGTGCGGGACAAGATCGGCTCGTTCAAGGAACGGGATTCGCTGGAGCGCTGGTTGCAGGAGTGGATTTACAACTACGTGGATGGCAATCCCGCTATTTCCAGCGATGAAACCAAGGCGATGAAACCCTTGGCCGCGGCCGAGGTGGTGGTGGAGGAAGTGGAGGGCAATCCCGGTTACTACACTTCGAAGTTCTTTTTGCGGCCGCATTATCAGCTGGAGGGACTCACGGTGTCGCTGCGCCTGGTTTCCAAGCTGCCTTCCATCAAGAGTTAATGGGTTCCAATGGAGTTGGTTCGAACGGACCAGAATGGACAGGCAGACGTGGCCCGTTTCGAGTCCTCAAATAAAATTAACAATAAAAATAAATATTTAATTTTGGCACGGGATGTGCTCATTTAATCTCGACGACGGGCTTCTCAGTCCCTCGGGCTAAGAAGGGTCGAAGGCGCCGCCGATCGGAACGATGGATAAAATCCATCAAAAACCAGTTACCTTAGTGAGGATACGACGATGGCTGATGCATTTTTGAAAATTGGTGATGTCAAAGGCGAATGCAAGGATTTTGAGTACAAGGAATGGATCGAGGTGCTGAGCTGGTCCTGGGGCGCGAGCCAATTGGGCACCGCCGGCCACGGCACCGGCTTGGGCGCCAGCAAGGTGAACATGCAGGATTTCAGCTATACCATGCATTTCTGCGCAGCGTCGCCGGAACTGATGCTGTCCTGCTGCTCCGGGCATCACTATCCGGAGGCGACCCTGGTGATGCGCAAACCGACCGGCAAGGAAGGCGGCCAGGCGAAATTCCTGGAGTTCAAATTCAAGGATGTCATGGTCAGCAGCTACCAGACCGGCGGCGCCGGCGAGGGTCTGCCGGTTGAGAGCCTGTCCCTGAACTTTACCTCGGTGACGCAGGAATACTTCACCCAGGATGCGAAGGGCGCGACCAAGTCGGCGGGCAAGTCGGGCTGGGATGTCAAGACCAACAAGAAGGTGTAATCGCGGGAAGTTGGCTGTCCCGGGTTACTGGCCGGCTCCGCGCATTCGAAAAACCATGCTGGTCCGGATGCGCGGTATTTCCCTTATCCTCGAAGATCTGGAAGGCGCCGCATGATGCCAGCCGAGCAGAGCCTACGCGAAGGGCGGGTGCGGGACGCCTTGGCCGAATTGCAGGCCCAGGTGCGCAAGGAGCCCGCCAACGCCAAATACCGCATATTCCTGTTTCAATTGCTGGCGGTGCTGGGGCAGTGGGAACGGGCGTTGAACCAGTTGAACGTGCTGGGCGAGATGGACGCCGCCAGCTTGCCGATGGTGCAGACCTACCGCGAGGCCATCCGCTGCGAACTGTTGCGGGCCGAGATTTTCGCCGGCCGGCGCTCGCCGCTGGTGTTCGGCGATCCGGAGCCTTGGGTAGCGTTGCTGCTCGAAGCGCTGCGCCTGACGGCCGATGGCCATTACGCTCGAGCCCGAGCGGCGCGCGACCAAGCGTTCGAGGCCGCCATCACCACTCCGGGAACGCTGGACGGGCAACCGTTCGAGTGGCTGGCCGATGCTGATCCCCGCTTGGGGCCGGTGCTGGAAGCCGTCGTGAACGGGCACTATTACTGGATTCCGTTCCAACGGATTCGGATCCTTGCGTTCGAGCAGCCCGTCGATCTACGGGATTACGTCTGGATGCCGGCACGGTTGACCTGGACCAACGGTGGGGAAACCGTGGGTTTGATTCCGGCCCGTTATCCTGGATCGCACGCCGCCGCCGACCCGTTGGTGCAACTGGGACGCAAGACTGAGTGGCAAGATTGCGGCGAGGAAACCTGGCTGGGTTTGGGACAGCGGATGTTGGCGACCGACCGAGGCGAGTATTCGTTGCTGGACATTCGGCAAATCGAACTGAACGCCGACGAAGACCCAACCGAAGAAATCGCCCCCGATGTGGGTGTCGGCGATGGCTGAACTGACGCCGAAGGAGCGGTTGCAGCCCTCGTTGCTGGATCGCTTGACCGACGACGAACCGGATCGCCCGCAGGAATCCCGTGACAAGCGGGTATTGTCGATGAGCCGCTTGCGCGAGTGTGTCCTGCGCGACTTGGCCTGGCTGTTTAACGCTACTCGGATGGCGAACGACGAGGAGATCGAGCGTTATCCCTTCGCGGACCATTCGGTGATCAATTTTGGGTTACCGTCGTTGTCGGGCGCCACGGCGCGCAGCCTCGATCTGGCGGTGCTGGAACGGTCGCTGCGTCAGGCGATCCTCGATTTTGAGCCGCGCATTTATCGAAATTCGTTGCGAGTTCTTGCGGCGCTGACCGAGGAGCGCATGAGCCACAATGCCCTGACCTTTGAAGTCGAAGGCGACCTGTGGGCCCAGCCCGTCCCGCTGCGGTTGTATTTGAAGACCGAGATCGATCTCGAAAGCGGCCAGGTCAAGGTTGAGGAGTCCAGTCGGACCCAGGAGCGTTGATGGATCCGCGCCTGCTCGAATATTACAACCGCGAACTGCAACACCTGCGCGAACTGGGCGGCGAATTCGCCCGTGAGTTTCCCAAGATCGCCGGCCGGCTGGGGCTGGAAGGGTTCGAATGCGCCGATCCCTATGTCGAGCGGTTGCTGGAGGGATTCGGCTTCCTGGCGGCGCGGGTGCAACTCAAGATGGACGCCGAGTTCCCGCGCTTCACCCAGCATTTGTTGGAAATTATTTATCCGCATTATCTGGCGCCGACGCCCTCGATGGCGGTGGTCCAGTTCCAGCCCGATCCAACCGAAGGTTCGTTCGAAAAAGGCTTCGTTATCCCCAGGGGCAGCGAACTGCGCGGTATTTTGGGGAAGGGCGAGCAGACGCCCTGTGAATACCGAACCGCGCACGATGCTACGCTCTGGCCGCTGGAACTGGTGGAAGCGCACTATTTCGCCGGGCGCGAGCCGGTGGCGCAACTGGACCTGCCGGACTTGTCGCGGGTGCGAGCCGGGATCCGGCTGCGGCTGCGCACCACGCTGCCGGATTTGCCGATCGACAAACTGGCGCTGGACCGCCTGGAACTGTTCCTGCACGGCGGCGATGTGTTGCCGGGGCGGCTTTACGAACAATTGCTGGCTAACGTCGTGATGATGGTCGCCCGACCGGGCCAGCGGCCGGCGCCCTGGCACGAAAAAATAGCGGGGCATTCGATTCGGCGCCTGGGGTTCGAGGACGAACAGGCCCTGTTACCCTGTCCGCCGCCGTCCTTTCGGGGCTACCGGCTGCTGCACGAATATTTCGCTTTTCCTCAACGCTACCTGTTCGTGGAGCTGGGCGGACTCGGACCGGCGGTGCGGCGCTGCGCCGGCCATGAACTGGAGGTGCTGATCCTGCTCGGCCGGGCCGACCCGGCACTGGAAAACGTGGTGGCCGCCGCCAATTTCGCCCTGTTCTGCACGCCGGCTATCAACCTGTTTCCCAAACGGGCCGACCGTATTCATCTGAGCGATCAAGTCGCCGAGCATCACGTGGTGGCGGATCGCACCCGGCCGATGGATTTCGAGGTGTACCAGGTTACCGGCGTCACCGGCATCGGCGCGGAAGGCGATGAACAGGACTTTCTGCCGTTCTACGCCAGCTACGACCGGCTGAGCCAGCGCGACCGGCGATCCTTTTACACGGTTCACCGGTTGCCGCGCCTGCTGTCCGACCGGCAGCGGCGCCATGGGCCGCGTTCCAGTTATGTCGGCGGCGAAATTTACCTGTCGCTGGTGGATGCCGACGAGACGCCCTATCGCGGCAGCTTGCGCCAACTGGCGGTCACGACCCTGTCCACCAATCGCGATCTGCCGCTGCACATGCCGGTCGGACGCGGCGACACCGACTTCACCCTGGCGTCCGGGGCGCCGGTTGGAGCCGTGCGCTGTCTGGCCGGTCCCACCCAGCCACGATCGTCCCACGCCCATGGCGATACCGCCTGGCGGTTGATCGGCCATCTCGCCCTGAACTATCTGTCGCTCGCCGATACCGATGTCCGCCAGGGCGCGGTAGCCTTGCGGGAGTTGCTGGCGCTCTATGGCGATCTGGCCGATTCCGCCGTTCGCAAGCAGATTGACGGTGTGTGTTCCATTCAAGCCACGCCGGTGACTCGGCGGGCGCCGATTCCGGGTCCCATTGCCTTTGCCCGCGGTTTCGAGGTGGCGGTCACTCTGGACGAGAGTGCGTTCGAGGGAGTGGGCAGCTTCATCCTGGGCGCGGTGCTGGAGCAATTCTTCGCCAAGTATGCATCCATCAACTCCTTTACCGAGACGGTCGTCAAGTCGACCGAACGGGGCGAGATCATTCGATGGCCAGCCCGGATCGGACGACGGCACACGCTGTAGCCTTGTTCGAAGCGTTGCGGCGCGAGCCGTATGCATTCCATTTCTTCCAGGCGATGCGCCACCTGGAGTGCCTGTACCGTGAATTGCCCCGATTGGGGAAGTCGATCCGGCTTGCCGATGATCCGGTGCGGTTGGCACAGGAGCCGTCGCTGGCCTTCGCGCCGGCCACGCTGGCGGCGTTCGAACCGGGTGGCGATGGCAAGCCACCCCGGCTTTTCGAGTACTTCCTGGGGTTGTTCGGCCCGCACGGGCCGTTGCCGACGCATCTGACGGAGTACGCCCGCGACCGCTCGCGCAATCATGGCGACCGTACCTTTGTCCGGTTCGCCGACGTTTTTCATCATCGGATCCTGTGTCTGTTCTACCGAGCCTGGGCGGATACACAGCCGACGGTCAGTTTCGACCGGCCGGAAACCAACCGCTTCAACGTCTACGTCGGCGCTTCGTTTGGCTTGGGGATGCCCTCGCTGTGGAACCGGGATGCGGCGCCGGATCTGGCCAAGTTCCATTACGCTGGCCGGCTGGCGTGCCAGACTCGCAATCCCGAGGGTTTGCAGGCGATTCTGGCAGATTTCTTCAAGTTGCCGGTGGTGATTGAGACTTTTGTCGGCCACTGGTTGCCGCTGTCCGAGTCCAGCCGTTGCCGGCTGGGCGAAGCGCCGGCCACCGGCCTGCTGGGGATAACGGCGGTGATCGGCGAACGGGTGTGGGATTGTCAGTACAAGTTCCGCGTCGTCATGGGGCCGATGGGATTCGCTGAATTCCAGCGCTTCCTGCCCGGCAACGAGAGCCTGCGGCGACTGATCGCCTGGGCGCGAAACTACGTCGGCGACGAGTTGCTGTGGGATTTCAATCCGATCCTGAAGAGGGAAGAAGTGCCGCCGCTGGTGCTGGGCGAGGGAACCCGGCTCGGCTGGACCACCTGGCTGACCAGTCGGCCGCTGGATCGCGACGCCGACGATCTCAAACTGGATGCCGTCACCTATTGCACGTGATCAACGGAGTCTGAATCCATGGCCGAAATCAGTCGAGTCGCCCTGTTCGGGAAGCTCAACAGTCTGGGCTACAAAGCCATCGAAAGCGCCACCGTGTTCTGCAAGCTGCGGGGTAATCCCTATGTGGAACTGGTGCATTGGCTGCATCAAATTCTGCAATTGCCGGATTCGGACCTGCACCGGATCATCCAGCATTTCAGCCTGAATCCCTCCCGCGTGGCCAAGGATTTTACCGAGGCGCTGGATCGCCTGCCGCGCGGCGCAACCTCGATTTCCGATCTGTCCTCGCATGTGGACGCGGCGGTGAAGGAAGCCTGGGTCTATGCGACCCTGCTGTTCGACGATTCGCAGGTGCGCACCGGCCATTTGCTGGTTGGGATGCTGAAGACGCCGGATTTGCGCAACGCGCTGCTGGCCATTTCCCGCGAATTTGACAAGATCAAGTTGGATACGCTGACCGAGCGGTTTGCCGACATCGTCGCTGCCTCGCCGGAAACCGGGCTGCGCGCCAGCGACGGTTCTCAGGTCGGCGGTGGCGCGGCGCCGGGCGAGGCCAGCGAGGCGCTGGCGCCGGTGCAGATGGGCAAGCAGGAGGCGCTCCAGCGATTTTCGGTCGATCTCACCGAGCGGGCACGCAAGGGCGAACTGGACCCCATCGTCGGCCGCGACGAGGAAATCCGCCAGATCGTCGATATTTTGATGCGCCGTCGCCAGAACAACCCGATCCTGACCGGCGAGGCCGGCGTCGGCAAGACGGCGGTGGTGGAAGGTTTCGCCCAGCGCATCGCGTCGGGTGATATACCCCCGCCGCTCAAGGATGTGACGCTGCGGGTGCTGGACGTGGGCCTGCTGCAAGCCGGCGCCAGCATGAAGGGTGAATTCGAGAACCGGCTGCGGCAGGTGATCGACGAAGTGCAATCCTCGCCCAAACCGATCATTCTGTTCATCGACGAGGCCCATACCCTGATCGGCGCCGGTGGCGCGGCCGGTACCGGTGATGCCGCCAACCTGCTCAAGCCGGCGCTGGCGCGCGGCAAGCTGCGCACCATCGCCGCCACCACCTGGGCCGAGTACAAGAAGCACATCGAGAAAGATCCGGCCCTGACCCGCCGTTTCCAGGTGGTGCAGGTCGGCGAGCCCAGCGAGGAGAAAACCATCCTGATGATGCGCGGCATGGCCTCGACCATGGAAAGGCATCATCGGGTGCAGATTCTCGACGAGGCGCTGGAGGCGGCGGTCAAGCTGTCGCATCGCTATATCCCGGCCCGCCAGTTGCCGGACAAGGCGGTCAGCCTGTTGGATACCGCCAGCGCGCGGGTGGCGATCAGCCTGCACGCGGTGCCGGCCGAGGTCGAGGACAGCCGCCGCCGCATCGAAGGGCTGAACACCGAGTTGGAGATCATCGGCCGCGAGACCGTGGTCGGCATTGACACCGCCCAGCGTCAGGCCGACGCCAGCGAAAAATTGCAGGCCGAGACGGCGAGGCTGGCGGAACTGGACGCCCGCTGGCAGGAAGAGAAAGGTTTGGTGGATCAGGTTCTGGAATTGCGCGCCAAGCTGCGCGACTCCGGCGGCACGGTCGAAGCGGATACCGCGGCAGCGGAACCCGATCCGGAGCGGCTCGCCCGGCTGGCGGAGTTGAAAGATCTCCAGACCCAACTGCATGAATTGCAGGGCGAGTCGCCCCTGATTCTGCCCAGCGTGGACGCGCAGGCGGTGGCTTCGGTGGTCGCCGACTGGACCGGCATCCCGGTCGGCCGCATGGTGAAGAACGAAATCGAAACCGTGCTGGGCCTGGCGGACATTCTCAACCGCCGCATCATCGGCCAGCGCCACGCGCTGGACATGATCGCCCGCCGCATTCAGACCTCGCGCGCCGCGCTGGACAATCCCAATAAACCCATCGGTGTGTTCATGTTGGCCGGTCCGTCCGGGGTGGGCAAGACTGAAACCGCGCTGGCGCTGGCCGAGGCGCTGTACGGCGGCGAGCAGAACGTCATCACCATCAACATGAGCGAGTTCCAGGAAGCACATACCGTTTCCACCCTCAAGGGTGCCCCGCCGGGCTACGTCGGTTACGGCGAGGGCGGGGTGCTGACCGAGGCGGTGCGCCGCCGACCCTACAGCGTGGTGCTGCTGGATGAGGTGGAGAAGGCCCACCACGACGTCCATGAGATCTTCTTCCAGGTCTTCGACAAGGGCTGGATGGAAGATGGCGAAGGGCGGTTCATCGACTTTAAGAACACCTTGATCCTGCTGACCACCAACATCGGCACCGATCTGATCGCGAGCATGTGCAAGGACCCGGAACTGTTGCCCGATCCGGAGGGGTTGGGCAAGGCACTGCGGGAACCGTTGCTGAAGGTGTTTCCGCCGGCGCTGCTCGGCCGGTTGGTGACGATTCCCTATTACCCACTCAGCGATGCGATGATCGGGGATATCGTCCGGTTGCAACTGGGCCGCATCGAGAAGCGGATCAAGGAAAATCACAAGGTACCGTTCGGTTACGACGACGAGGTGATCAAACTGATCGTCAGCCGCTGCACCGAGTTGGAAAGCGGCGGGCGCATGGTGGACGCGATCCTGACCAACACCATGCTGCCGGCGATCAGCCAGGAATTCTTGACCCGGATGGTGGAAGGAAAGCCGGTCGTGCGGGTCGAGGTCCAGGTCAAGGATGGCGATTTCGCTTACGCGTTCGAGTAAGCAATGAATCGTAAACAGCGGCGTGCGCTTGCGGGACGTGAACCGGCGAGAGGGGGCGGCGATTCGGAAGCGCTGGCGCAAGCCATCCAACTGCATCGGCGGGGGCAGTTGGACGAGGCTGAAGCGCTGTATCGGCGGGAACTCCAGCGGAATCCACAACAAGTCGATGCCCTGCATTTCCTGGGGGTGCTGAACTCGCAGCGGGGACGGCACCCGGAAGCGGCCGACCTGATCCGCCGGGCGCTGGCCCTGAGTCCGCAATACGCCGACGCCTGGAATAATCTGGGCAACGTATTGGCGGCGCTGGATCGTTGGGACGAAGCGGCTGCCGCCTACCAACGGGCCGTCGAACTGGCTCCAGGCAATCCCAGCGTCCATTGCAATCTGGGCGTGATGTTGCTGCGATCCGACCGGTTCGCGGAGGCTACCGCCGCCTTGCAGCAAGCCATTGTCCTAATGCCAGGCTTGGTGGAGGCACATTTCAATCTGGGTAAGGCACTGGTTGCCCGGCAAGAATACGAAGCGGCTGTCTCCGTGTTCCGGGAGACCATTCGCCTGCAACCGACCCATGCGATGGCGTACAAGAGCCTGGGTATCCTGTTGTACAAGCTGAATCGCAACGACGAAGCCGCCGCACTATTTCGGGACTGGCTGGCGCGGGATCCGGCCAATCCGGTCGCCCGGCACATGCTGGCGGCGCATTCGGGGCGGGATGTGCCGGGACGGGCGGCCGATAGCTACGTTCAGCAGTTATTCGACGGCATGGCCGACGGTTTTGACGAACACCTGCATCGCCTGGAATACCGTGCGCCGGAGTTGGTTGCCTCGACGGTCGCTACGACGATGGACGAACCGAATGGGTCGTTGAGCGTGTTGGACGCTGGCTGCGGGACTGGGCTCTGCGGTCCGTCGCTGCGCCCCTATGCGCGACGGTTGGTTGGAGTCGATTTGTCGCCGCGCATGATCGAGCGGGCGCGGACCCGCGGAGACTACGACGAACTGGTCGTCGCCGAGCTGACCGCGTTTTTAACCGACCAGCCAGTGGCGTACGATCTGATCGTGTCCGCAGACACCCTGGTTTACTTCGGGCAACTGGAGCCAGTTCTGACCGCCGCCGCCACGGCTTTACGGCCGGGCGGCTGGCTGGCATTCACCGTAGAGCGGCTTGAAGACACGGATGCGGCGGACGATTTCAGCCTCGATCCGAGCGGTCGTTACCGGCATTCGGAAGCCTACCTGCGGCGGGTGCTGGCCCAGGTGGAAGTGGAGATGGAGACCCTGAAAACCGTCACCTTGCGTCTGGAGGGGGGGGAACCGGTCGTCGGATTCCTGGTGGCGGCGCGTAAGCTTCCCTGAAACTCGAACACGATGGAGTTGAGGAGGCGTTTTGAGCAGCGGCGATAGGAAACTCGATGAGCCAACGGCGGCGCTCGGCGGCATCTCCCGCGACGGCGATGTTTCGGCGTTGCTGGCGCAGGCGATGAACTTGCATCGCCAAGGTCATTTGATGGAAGCGCAGTCGCTCTACGAGCGCGTTCTTCGTGACCGGCCGGACCATCCCGAGGCATTGAACTTTTTCGGGATTCTCCAACAGCAACGAGGGCAGTCGACCCAGGCGGAACAATTGACTCGCCGGGCCATCCGTGCCGCTCCCAATTATGCATCCGCCCATACCAATCTCGGCAACATCCTGATTGTCCAGAAACGCTTCGAAGATGCCATCGCGGCGTACCGGCAGGCGATCGTGCTCAGACCGGACGAAGTGGAAGCTTGCGTCAACCTGGGCGCGTTGCTCAGGGGCTTGGGGCGGCTGCGGGAGGCTTTGGAGGCTTACCGTCAGGCTAGCGAGCGGCGCCCCGAAAGCGCTGAAATCCACCACCGCCTCGGTCTGGTGCTGGCGGAGCTAGGGCAGATTGAAGAAGCGATCGCCGCCCAGGAAACCGCACTACGCCACGCCCCCGGGCACGAAGGGGCGACCAAGCAGTTGGGTGCCTTGCTACATCACGTGGGGCGGATCGAGGATGCTCGGGCAGTGCTGGGCAACGCCGTGTTCCAATTGGGCGGTACTGAAAACGCGTTGGCCCTATTGCAACACTGGCTAAGGCTGATGCCGGACGATCCGGTTGCCCAGCACCGGTTGGCGGCGTGGTTTGGCCAAGACAAACCAGCGCGGGCTTCTGACGCCTACGTAACTGATTTATTTGATCGTTATGCCGATCAGTTCGACGAACACCTGCAAAGATTGGACTATCGGGCGCCTGAATTGATCGGGGCGCGGCTTGCCGATGCGTTGGGTGAAGGGGCCAGGCGGCTCGACGTATTGGATGCGGGGTGCGGTACGGGTTTGTGCGCTTCGATGTTGCGGCCTTATGCCCGCCGTCTGACCGGCGTGGATTTGTCGTCGCGCATGGTTGAAAAGGCGCGCGAGCGGGGCGGGTACGACGAACTGGCGGTGGCGGAATTGACTGCGTTTTTGAACGAGCGACCCGGAGCTTACGATCTGATCGTTTCGGCCGACACCCTGGTGTACTTTGGCACGCTGGAGACGGTGTTGGCTGCTGCGGCTCATGCCCTGCGTCCCGGGGGCTGGCTGGCGTTCACGGCGGAGCAGATCGCAGTGGAGGTGGCGCCCGATGATGGTTATCGTCTCAACCGGAGTGGCCGCTACAGCCACACGTCCGAATATCTGGAACGAGTGCTGGCGGGCGCTGGCCTGGAGGCACGGGCGCGGGCGGACGCCACGCTGCGCCAGGAGGGCAATCAACCGGTGATGGGCCATGTGGTGCTGGCTCGCAAGCCCCCTACCGGGATAGTAGACTGATTGCTGGATTCTTGCCGGCGGCAACGCTATCTTGACGCCCTTCATGCGTGGGTGGTGGCCGGCTGGCTTACAGGACCGCGCGATATTCTTGGTTTCTCATTCCTGGAGACGGTCTCGATGGTCGAATTCGATGAGGTGCGGCAGTTGATCGGTGAGATATTGCAATTGGGCGACCGGGTACGAAAGCTCGGCCCGGATACCCCGCTGTTAGGGAGCATCCCGGAATTCGACTCGATGGCGGTGGTTACGCTGATCAACGCCTTGGAAGAACGGTTCGACATCCAGATCGCGGACGACGAAATTAGCGCCGAAACCTTCGAGACGATGGGCCGAGTCCATGAGTTCGTTTGTGACAAGATCGTGGCCGGGACCTGACGGACGGTGATCGAGCCGTTCTTTCTGGCTGGAAGCCGGGGTGCGCTGTTTGCAGTCTATCATCCACCGGCGGTTGGGATTGTGGAGCGCGGCGGTGTGTTGTGCGTTCCTCCCTTCGCCGAAGAGATGAACAAATCCCGGCGCATGGCGGCGTTGCAGGCGCGCCGGCTGGCCGCCGCCGGGTTCGGCGTACTGATTCCCGATCTCCACGGTACCGGCGAGAGTGCCGGCGATTTCGCCGAGGCCCGTTGGGATATCTGGCGGGATGATATGGTGCGCGGTGGTGTCTGGCTGTACCGGCGCGGCCATCAAAAACTGCATCTTTGGGGATTGCGGCTGGGTGGCCTGCTGGCGGCTGATCTGGTGGGCGAGTTGAGAGCAACGCAGCTGTTGCTCTGGCAACCGGTGCTGTCGGGCGAGCGGTTTCTCCAGCAGTTTCTGCGCTTGCGCCTGACGGCCGACCGGTTGAAGGGAGGCGGCGAAACCATGACCGGGTTGCGGGGAATACTGGCGGCGGGACAGTCTTTGGAAGTGGGGGGATATCAACTTCACCCGGAATTGGCCTTGGTACTGGAACGGGTTCGTCCGACCGTGCCGGCCGACGGTACCCGGGTAGACTGGTTCGAATTGACCGGTATCACGGACGGAGCCCTGCCGCCAGCCAGCCAGCGGGTGGTGGACGAGTGGCGTAGCGCCGGTGTGTCGGTCCATGTCCGGACGATAGCTGGCGAGGCCTTTTGGTCGACCCAGGAAATCGCCGTGGCGCCGGCTCTGTTGGACGCGACCTTGACCGCTCTGGACGAGGCGCCGTGACTTCGGAATTTCCCCTGGTCTTTGCTTGTGAAGGAGCTGAATTGCTGGGCGTCCTTCATGTGGAGACTCCGGACGCGACCCGCGGCGTGTTGGTGGTGGTCGGTGGTCCGCAGTACCGGGCCGGCAGTCACCGACAGTTTCTGTTGCTGGCCCGGGATTTGGCGCAAGCCGGTATTCCGGTGCTGCGCTTTGACTGTCGCGGCATGGGCGATTCCGGTGGGGAATTCCCCGGTTTCGAGGAGATCGACGCCGATATCGCGGCCGCCATCGATGCGTTTCACGCACGAGTCCCCACTCTACGAGAGGTGGTCATTTGGGGGCTGTGCGATGCCGCCTCGGCGGCACTGTTTTACGCCTGGCGCGATCCCCGCGTTGCCGGCCTGGTTTTGCTGAATCCGTGGGCGCGGACCGAAGCGGGCCAGGCGCGCGCCTATCTGCGCCATTACTATCTGTCCCGGCTGGTCGATCCGGACCTGTGGCGCAAGATAGGCCGCGGCGAATTTTCATTGGGGACAGCGCTACGTTCGTTGTTGGCTTTGGTCGGGCAGGTCTGGCGGGATCGCCAGGATAGCGTGGTGAAGGGCGCGGCAGTTGAAACCAGAGCGGTTTCTTCGTCACGAAATGGGCCGTTGCCCGAGCGCATGGCGGATGGGTTGCGGCGATTTGCTGGTCCCGTGCTGCTGATTCTGAGCGGAGACGATCTGACGGCCGCCGAATTCCGCGATACCACCCAAGCATCCCGGCATTGGCGTTGCCTGCTGGCGCAGTCGCGGGTGACGGTCCTGGATTTTCCTGAAGCCAATCATACCTTCTCCCGCCGCGAGTGGCGGGATCAGGTGGCGACATGGACCCGTGACTGGTTGCGGGGGTGGTAAGGCGAGCGTTGTCGAGCACTTGCCATCCTCCACCATGAAACGCCACCGCAATAGGGGTAATGACGACCGCGAGCGGTGGGAGCATGGCGAACAACGCTCGAATAGGGCGATGCCGTTTGGGTCGCTTTACTGGAGCTGCGCTACCGGGTTGATGGCGGTGGCGATGGTGATCGGTGGCATGAGTTGGGTTCTATTGGCCGATTACCCGTTGACTCTCCGGCAAATGCTGGTTCGTGGTCTGGAATGGTCGCGGCTGAATCCCCCGTGGCTGATCGAGTTGCTCGAGCCGGCGCCATGCCATGGCGATTGGGTGCTGGACGGTCGATTGCGCGCGACTCACCCGCGTATCGTTTTGTCCGAACTGGCCGGCTGGTCGGGCGAGGGCGTTCCGCCGGTACTGGCGGCGCGTGAAGACGGTTATCGCCGTTGGGGATTGAAGCCGCCGAGCGTTGCTTGCGATGGGAACGGCCGGCTGGAACTGGCCGCGTGCTGGCTCGGTACCGGTGATCGGCGATCGGGACAGCGTCTGCTGGAGGCGTTGCGCCGGTTTACACCATCGCTGGCGTCGGCGCGGAGCGGGGATCAGGCGGGCGAGTGCTGGGAACTGGCGCTGGCCTACGATCTGTTGCGGGTCTATCCAGGCCTGCGATCTGAGGATCGACGGCAGTTCGAAGCCCGGCTGGAGCAGGCGCTCCGGGGAACGCTCGGACAACTGGATGATGGCGGTCCTTCGCTGTGGCATGGGCGCAGCACTCTGGCGGCCGACGCCTGGTTGTGCGCCGTCGTGCTGGATCCGACCGATAGGGAGCGGGAGCGGCTTGTCGCCAGGGCACAAGGACATTTTCTCGAAACGATTAAAGCCCTCGAGCTGACGGAAGGATGGCCGGAAGGTTATAACTACTGGATCAACAGCCGGGCCTTCATCATTGCCTTGGCCGGCTCGGCTTGCCTGAACGGGCTGGAAGACAATCGTCAGGCCGAACGCATCCGGCAGGTGTTGCGCCGGGTCGGATACTGGACTCTCTACGCGACTCGACCCGATCATCGGGTTGAGGGGCTCGGTGATGAGGGGCCGCGCGTGGATTTGAAGGATGAGACCCGGCGAGTGATCGATTTGATCGCGCAAGCCACGCGCGATCCTGTTTTGGGAGCCTATTCGGCCTATCTTGGCCGGTTGCACGGCCCGGAGAGTTACTACGGGGGTTATCGCTGGGGCTTCCGGTTGTTCAACGATCCCGCCTTGGCACCGGCGGTGGAAGCGGGGTTGGGCGGATTCGCCGGCGTGCTCCCCACGGCGGAGCTATTTGGGCGAGATGCGCTGAATCTGCTTTACATCCGCTCCGATTGGTCGCCCGACGCGACCTTCATCAGTTTCCGGGCCGGCGATGCGTTTACCCATCACGGCCACTATGACGCGGGCCACTTCAGCCTGTTCAAGGGCGCGCCGCTGGCGATCAACAGCAGCACGTATGGCGGATTTTTCAGTCCCAACCGCTTGCATTACGCGATTCGCAGCGTCGCGAAAAATACCCTGCTCGTGCTGCGGCCCGGCGAAATCGTGCGGCCCAGCCATTTCTTTGCCGACAATGTCGCCGATGGCGGCCAGCGGGTCATTTTGCCGACCGGCAGCACCATTGGCGATCTCCAGGGTTGGCTGGATAACCGTGACCGGGGGCTACACTTGCGAGGTGGCCGGTTGTTGCAATTCGAGCATCACGAGGGTGATTACACCTATATCGCCGCCGATTTGACCGCCGCCTACAACAACCCCGCTCATGACGAAGGGGGTTGGGGTGGCAAGGTCGAAAGAGTCGAGCGGCAAATGGTGTACCTGCCCGGCGAGGACCGCTTGCTGGTCCGCGACCGCGTGCGGACGGTCGAGGCCGACTTTGTCAAGAAGTGGCTGCTGCATACGATCGAGCAGCCCCTAGTAGCGGACGCGCGGGTACTCAGGGGCGGGCGTGACAACGGAATTTTGGAAAGCCGCAACGACTGGCTGCAAGTGCGCAACGGGCGTGGTTGGTTGACCGTGCAACGTATTCTGCCGGAAGATGCGGTTATCCGGCTGGTCGGCGGCAAGGATTATCAATTTTACGTTGAAGCCGACGGTGACGATGCGCGGCTGGATGGCGTTAACTTTATCGAGGGTTCCAGTCTGAAACCCTGGTTCGACGTCGGTTGGTGGCGGTTGGAAATCCAGCCAGGCGCGCCCCGCCGGGAGGACACCTTCCTGATGGTGTTGACGCCGGCCTTGGACGCACCTCGTCTGGCTAGGGCCGTGCCGCTGTCGCTGGATCGGGCCGGCAATGGGGTTGTTACCGATGAATCCGCCACTGTATTCGTGGATGAACCCAACCGTGGTGAAATACGCCTGACAATGGCCAAGATGACCGACTTGGTGCGAGTGGTTGGGGTACCGCCGCTCGTCCGGGTATCCTTGCGACCGGAAGCTGGAACGGCACCGCCGCTCGAACGAACCGCGAACGCGAGTGGGGTGGCGGTATTCACCGGAACGGAACGCTGGGGAGGGCGGTTGGTTCTGAACTGGCGGTAGTCGACGTAGTGGTCCATCCCACCTCTAAAAACGCCGGAATCCGTTGCTCCAGCCAGTATTCGGCCCGCCACGGCCAGCGGCCGGCGACGAAACCGACATGGCCGCCGTGCGGGCTGAGTTCCAGGCGAATGTCGGCGGACAGCTCCGGGGGGGTCGGCAACGCCTCCGGCAGCATGAAAGGGTCGTCCAAGGCGTGCAGGATCAAGGTTGGAACGCGGATGCGCCGCAGGTACGGGCGGCAACTGGCGCGTGCATAATAATCGTGGACCCCAGCGTAACCGTGCAGGGGCGCAGTAATTTGATCGTCGAAGGCGTGAAAATCCCGCAGGGTTGCCAACCTGTCCAAGGGCACCGGCCCATCCGTACGGGCGCTGAATTTGGCGCGGTAACTGTGTTTCAGTTCGCTCAGCAGATGAAACTGATAAAGTCGCGAAAATCCCCGGTTCAGCCGCCGCGCGACGGTATCCAGCACGAACGGTACCGATACCGCCACCGCGGCGCGCAGCGGCGCGGCGCAACCGGCCTCGCCCAGCCATTTTAGCAGCACGTTGCCGCCCAGCGAGTAACCGATGACCGTCAAGGGCGTGGCCGGTTCCCGCCGGTGCAGCCAGTCCACGACATGGGCGAGATCGGCGGTATCACCCGCGCAATAACCCCGGGCCAGCCGATTAACCTGTCCGCCGCGGCCGCGAAAATGCATGACCGCGCCCCGCCAGCCACGGCGTGCGACCACCGCCAGCAAGCCGAGGGCGTAGTGAGAATCGCTGGAACCTTCCAGACCGTGCAGGATGAGCACGATGGGACCCCGCTCGCCGGGCGTCCAGTCCAAGTCCAGAAAGTCGCCGTCGGGCAGATCCAGATGCTCGCGGCGCAGGGACAATCGCGGTCGGCGCCGGCACAACGCCGGCCACAGCGTTTGGGCGTGAGGGCCAGGGAGCCACCAGGCCGGGCGGAAATCAGCCGGCCGCATGGAATGGTGGCTGGTTCATGGATCTATGGGGTTGCCGGAAGGTGGATCGGGCGCTGCTCCGCCGGGAAGGAAGATGATGACAACAACCGCGATCCGGCCGGTGCATTGCGTTCATCCCGTGCGGAAAAACTCTTGAGGACGCGATCGGCGCCAAGCCGGTCAGATGCGCATCGACAGCGATTGAAAGACATCCTCGCTCATGTTCTGCAGCATGGTCAGTGCGTCCCAGTCGTCCCAGGACTCCTGGATGCGTCCGTTCTCGATGCGGTGGAAGCTCATGCCAGTCACGGATAACCGCTGGCCGCTGGGCGCGATGCCCATGAACTCGCCCTGATGGGTGCCCCGGGCGATCCATCGCGTGGCAACTTTGTTGCCCTCGGCGATTTGATCCTGAATTTCAAAGCGGATATCAGGGGATGAGAAGTGATACAGCACGATCACCTGCTTGAACGCCTCGATGCCGCGCACCGGTTCCGACAGGGTGGCGATATGACCGACGTAATCGTGCGCGATGATCGCATCCGTTGCTTCCAGATTGCACTGACTCCAAATGACTTCGAAGTTGCGCTGGACCAGAGCTTTGTTGGCTTCCAAGGTGCTGTTGTCTGACATCGAGGCTCCTCCTTTCGATATGCGGTTCCGCGTCGCGCGCGGTGCTCGAAATGCTCGTTAGTGTAATCCGTTCCAGAATAACCCGCCACGGGCTGGGCAGGCGATACCTGCTATAATCGGCAACAGTTCGCGCACGGTCATTCTGCCTGTCAAACAAACAGATACAGATCGAAGATAGGGATACGCTCCGCGGGATTTCCGCGATCTTCGGTAGCATCATCGGGCGGGGATGTCACTCACCTGCGCAACCACCAACCGGCCGGGAGAGATCGGATCATGCAAACCAAAAGCCCATATTACTGCGAGGATGTCGAAGGCTGCGTCGATGAGGTTATCATCAGGGTCGGCAGGCGGATCGTGCTCGGAATTCCGCTGGGCATCGGCAAGCCCAACCCATTGGTGAACGCCTTCTACCAGCGGGCCAAGGCGGATCCGGATCTGCATCTCAAGATCATCACCGCGATCACCGTCGAAATGCCCAAGGGATCCAGCGATTTGGAAAAACGGTTTCTGGAACCCTTCATCGAGCGGGTGTTCGGCAATTATCCCGATCTGGATTACGCGGTCGATCTGCGGCGCGGCCGGGTACCCGCCAACGTTGAGGTCGCGGAATTCTTCTTCAAGCCGGGCGGGTTCATGAACGTGCCGATGCAGCAGCAAAACTATATCAGCACCAACTATACCCATGCCGCCCGTGATTTGATGGAAAACGGCGTCAACGTGCTGGCGCAGCAGGTGGCCAAGCGAGAGGTGGATGGCGAGTTGCGGTTCAGCCTCGGCAGCAACCCGGAAGTGACCCTGGACTTGTTTCCGATGATCGAGGGCGCGCGCCGTCAGGGCCGACCGATGGTCACCATCGCCCAGGTCAATGGCGAGATGCCGTTCATGTATAACGACGCCATGGTCCGACCGGCCGATTTTGATCTGGTGATCGATCATCCCCGCTATGATTTCCGGCAGTTCGGCGCGCCCAACATGCCGGTGGATAACGCGGATTACATGCTGGGCCTGCAAGCCAGCGCCCTGATACGCGACGGCGGCACCCTGCAGATCGGTATCGGTTGCCTGGGCGATGCCATCGTGCATTTTTGTCGGATGCGGCAACAGCGGAACGAACTCTACAACCAGTTGCTGTCCGAGTCGCACATCCTGAATCACCATGGCGATCTGATCGGGCGCATCGGGGGGACCGGACCGTTCGAGCGAGGGTTATACGGCGCCAGCGAGATGTTCGTCAACGGTTTTCTGCATCTGTATCAGGATGGTATTCTCAGGCGCAGGGTTTACGACAGCGCTCCGTTACAGCGTTTGCTCAATGAGGGGATCATCACCGAGACGGTCGACGAGCGAACTCTGCAGGTTCTGCTGGAGCGGGGCGTCATTCCGGCCCGCCTGACCGAGGCCGATGTCGGCTTTCTGCGCCGGTTTGGGGTATTCAACCACCAGGTCCGTTACCAGGGCGGCGAGTTGATGATCGACGGAGCCCAGCCGGTTCCCGCCGATCTGGATCGTCCGGAGAGTTACGCGGCGGTCGTCGCCGATGGACTGGGTAGCCATCTCCAGGGTGGTATCCTGATGCACGGCGGCTTTTTCATGGGACCGCAGAGTTTCTATGAGGCTCTGCGTACGATGCCTCCGGAAGAAAACCAGCAGATCTGCATGACCACGGTACATCGGGTCAACCAGCTCTACGGCAACGAGGAACTGGCGGTCCTGCAGCGGCGGGACGCCCGCTTCATCAATACCACCATCATGGCGACCCTGTTGGGGGCGGCGATATCCGACGGGCTGGAGAACGGCCAAGTGATCAGCGGCGTGGGCGGTCAGTACAACTTCGTGGCCATGGCCCACGAACTGCCGGGCGCCCGTTCCATCCTGATGCTGCGTAGCACTCGCGAGAGCGGGCTGACCACATCCTCGAACATGGTCTGGAACTATGGGCATGTGACCATACCGCGTCATTTGCGCGACATCGTGATCACGGAATACGGCATCGCCGACTTGCGCGGGCGCTCGGACAAGGAGGTGGTGATCGCCTTACTCAATATCGCCGATTCGCGGTTCCAGCCCGAGTTGCTGGAGAAAGCCAAACGAGCAGGCAAGATTCCACAAGATCATCAGATCCCGCCCTACTATCTCCATAACACGCCCGAACGAATTCAAGCGCGGCTCGCGAAATACAGGAAGATGGGGTTGCTACCCGATTTCCCGTTGGGAACCGACTTTACCGAGGAGGAAATCATTTTGGGGCGCGTGCTCAAAAGTCTCAAGCTGCGGCTGTCGACCAGAGGGGATCTGATGAAAACCATCGTCAAGGCGATAACGGTTGGCGCGGCGCCAGAAAAGGCAAAGCGGTATTTGGCCCGTCTCCAGCTTGATCGGCCGACCGGACAGAAAGAGAAGTTGATTCAGAAACTCATCGTCTCCGAATTGGTGACCGGCGGTTACGTCTGAGAGGTTGTATATAGCCTTCCCATACCAGTTGTGAAATTTCTCCTCCTTGGGTAAGGAGGAGGGGTAGCGCGGAGCGCCGGGATGGTTCCGGAAAGGTGATGCCACAAGTCAGACAGGAGCGCTATATCAACGCATCTGAGGCGGTAGCTGAAAGCGGTCCGGGGCGCGACGGCGAAGGAGGGGTCGCGCCCGGTGAGCGGATCGCGAAACCGAAGTGGGTCAGTGGTTCATTCCGGCTGAGCCAACTCTTCCTCCACCAGGTCCGACTCGTCGGTTAGCAGCGGCAATACGACCGTGCTCGCCGCCGAATCTTTCTCCAACGATTCCTCCGTCGGCGGTGATTCGACTTCGGTTTCCGCGACAACCGGTACCGGCTCTGGCAAGGGTTCCGGCCGAAGCACGAGACCACCCAGCGGCGGCACGGTAATGATGATCGAGTAGGGGTGCTCCATCCAGGGGCGTTCTTCGGCGATCAGTTCGACCCCGCCATTGCCGACCCCGCTGCCACCGTAGAAGTGCGAGTCAGAATTGAGGATTTCCGTGTAGCGGCCCGGTCGTGGCACTCCGATCCGGTAGCCGTGGCGGGGCACCGGAGTGAAGTTGACCAGAACCACCAGAAAATCATTGTCCTTCTTGCGCAGGTAGCTCAGGATCGACTGCTCGGCGTCGTGGCAATCGATCCAGGAGAAGCCCTGCCACTCGAATTCGTAATGGTGCAGTTCCGGGCTGCTGTGATAGAGCCGGTTCAAATCCTTGACCAGCAACTGCATCCCTTGGTGAAAATCGTACTGGAGCACCCACCAGTCGAGCGGGTTAGCGCTGTTCCATTCGTGGCCCTGACCGAACTCGGTTCCCATGAACAGCAACTTCTTGCCGGGATGGGTGAACATGTAAGTGTACAGCAGCCGCAGATTGGCGAAACGCTGCCACTCGTCGCCGGGCATCTTGTTGATCATCGAACCCTTGCCGTGCACCACCTCGTCGTGCGAGAACGGCAGCAGGAAGTTCTCGGTGAAGCAGTACAACATGCTGAAGGTCAGCAGGTCGTGGTGGTACTTGCGATGCACCGGATTTTGCGCCATGTAGCGCAGAGTGTCGTTCATCCAGCCCATGTTCCACTTCATGCTGAAGCCCAGTCCGCCTAGGTAGGTGGGGCGGGTCACCTGCGGCCAGGAGGTGGATTCCTCCGCGATCACCATTGCGCCGGGATGTTCGCTGTGCACTACGGTGTTGAGTTCGCGCAGGAAATCGATCGCTTCCAGATTTTCGCGGCCGCCGTACTTGTTGGGAATCCACTCTCCTTCCTTACGCGAATAGTCCAGATACAGCATCGAGGCGACCGCATCCACCCGCAAGCCGTCGAGATGGTATTCCTCGATCCAGTACAGGGCGCTGGACAGCAGGAAATTCTTCACCTCGTAGCGGCCGAAATTGAAGATCAGCGTGGACCAGTCGAGATGCTCGCCCATGCGTGGATCGGCATGTTCGTACAGCGGCTCGCCGTCGAAGCGGGCCAGTCCATGGGCGTCCTTGGGAAAATGCGCCGGCACCCAGTCGAGAATTACGCCGACATCGTGTTGGTGACAGTAGTCGATGAAATAGCGGAAGTCGTCCGGCGTGCCGAAGCGGCTGGTCGGGGCGTAGTAACCGGTGGTCTGGTAGCCCCAGGAGGCGTCGTAGGGGTGTTCGGTGACCGGCAGCAGCTCGATGTGGCTGAACCCCAGTTCGGTGACGTAATCCACCAAGTGGTGCGCTAGATCCCGGTAGTTCATGAACTCGCCTTCCGGGCCGCGTCGCCACGAGCCGAGATGGATTTCGTAGATGGACATCGGTGCGTGCAGCCAGTCGGCGCTTTTGCGCTTGTTCAGCCAATGCTCGTCGCGCCAGGCGTAAGTGTCCGATTTGGGAACGATGGTGGCGGTGCTGGGACGCATTTCGAAATGCTGGCCGTAAGGATCGGATTTCAGCAGGATTGCCCCGCTGTGGCGGTTGCGGATTTCGAACTTGTACAGATCACCCGGGTACAGATTGGGAATAAACAACTCCCAAACCCCGCTGCCGCCGCGCACCCGCATCGGGTGGACCCGGCCGTCCCAGCGGTTGAAGCTGCCGACCACGCTGACCCGCTCGGCGTTGGGCGCCCACACCGCGAACAGCACCCCGGCGACGCTGTCGGCCTCGTGCGGGTGCGCGCCCAGAAAGCGATAGGCGTGCCAGTGTTTGCCCTCGCCGAACAGATACAGATCGAAATCGGGCAGCTGTGGCGGGAAACAGTAGGGATCGTAGGAAATGTGTTCGTGATGGTCGGAATCGCGCCAGATCAGCCGGTAGCGTTCGGGCACCTGGTCCGACTTGCCCTGCCACTCGAACAGGTCGGTGTTGGGGATCCGCTGCAGCGGCAAGTTGCCCTCGGCGATATGAACCTCCTGCGCGTAGGGCAGGTGGGCGCGGACCACGACCTTCTTGTCCTGGGGATGGCGCCCCAGCACGGCGAAGGGGTCATGATGGCGGGCTTCGATGATTCGTTGCAATTCGGGTTGAAGTTTCGGGCTCGTCACGTTTTTCATCCTGTTGTGTGGACGGTTGAAGCCATGTCCGACGGTGCTTGACGCTTCAGACCACAAATGGCCTGCCGATAGTGTCAACGGCGTCGCGGCGTTGCCTGGCATTCGGAGTAATGGCGGGCGTCTGGGGTCTGGGTCAAGCGCCATGCGCATCGTTCCATTCTATTATAACGCGAATCGCCTAAAGGATGATTTTCCGTAAGGATATCGTTAGACGGCGAAGGGCGGATAACGGATCCCTGGGTGGTTCCCGTGCGTGGGTTTCTTCCAGCCGCTCGATATCGAGCATCCCGAACGGGTGACTGACGTTGGCGACCGCGATGTCGCGGGGTTTTGCCAAGCTTCTCCCGGGCCGCGCAAGCGGGAACGGTAGCCTCCCGGTACCGGCGTCGATGACGTCGCCGCGATCCATGTCTTGCTCCCCCTGCGGGATACCGGCGGAAAGGGCTTGAATGTTTGAGTGTGACCGCCGGTCAAGTGGTTTAGAATTTAATTATTGAAAGTCGCGGCCGTGTTGGTTGATGTTGGATCTCGGAACAGGATTGGAGCCGCCGTGGCATCCTCACGCCCCCATAGTCTGGTAAAATTGTCGCCGCATCATCCGAACGCATTAAAATTCGTCTAAAACTTAATCCAAAGGACGATCCATGAATTCGCGTAAACTGCTTGCATCCGTGTTGGTTTTGGGCGTGGCTATGCTGGCCGGCTGTTCCAGGGAACAACCGGTCAAGCCGGTGAGCTTCCAGAAGGACGTATATCCGATTCTGAAGGCGAGCTGCGCGGAGTGTCACACCGTACCCAATGGCGAGGGCTACCAGAAAAGTGGTCTGGCGGTGGGTACGTACGAGGAGTTGATGAAGGGCACCAAAATGGGACCCGTCATCATCCCTGGCCAGAGCCTCAACAGCAGTCTGAACCGTCTGATCGAGGGCCGTCCCGGCGTGAATCCCTCCATCCAGATGCCGCACGGCAAGGTGAAGCTGGCGGAAGATAAGCTGGTGATCATCCGCCGGTGGGTCGATCAGGGCGCCAAGAACAACTAAGCCGCGCCCTTTCCCGCCCTCGTGTCCCGACCCTCCCCCTCTGTATCGGGGGAGGGCGTAATCCCGGCAAATCGCGCTATCCGCAACATCTAGAATTCAATCCGTCCGCCTTCAACCCCCCGTCGTTCGCCCGGCTGGTTTTTCAGCGTCGGGCGTGATGCTGTTTTGGATCGTTTCTGGGGATGCATCATGGTCAGTTCCAGGCAGACCGCGCTGGCCGGCGCGGATTTCGACACGTGGCTGAATACCCTGCAAGTCGCATGGTCGCCGGCGCAGATCGAGGTCGTGCGACGCGCGTATGCGCTGGGCGGCGAGCCGGAGTTGGCGGTCGCCGATCTGCTGGCGGATCTGGGCATGGATCATGAGGTGGTCGCCGCCGCGCTGCTGCACGAGCAGGTCGTATTGGGACAGATCAAGCCATCGGCTTTGCGAGAGGATTTCGGTCCGGTGATCGCGCGCCTGGTGGATGGGATCGTCAAGCTCGATGCCATCGGCGAATTGCATCAGAGCAGCCAGCACGCCGGTCGCCAGTTGGAAAGCTTGCGCAAGATGCTGCTGGCGATGGCCCAGGATATTCGGGTGGTGCTGATCAAACTGGCGATGCGGTTGCACGCTCTACGCCAGCTCGGGCAGTGGCCCACCGAAGAGCAGCGGCGTATCGCCAAAGAGACGCTGGACATATTTTCGCCGCTGGCCAACCGACTCGGCATCGGTCGCGTCAAGTGGGAAATGGAAGACCTGGCGCTGCGCTATCTGGAGCCGACGGTCTACAAGCAAATCGCCGTCGCGCTCGATCAGCGCCGCGCGGACCGCGAGCAATACATCGACCAGGTCATGGATGAATTGCGCGACTATTTGCGGCAGGTCGGCATCCGCGCTGAGGTCAGCGGTCGAGTCAAGCACATTTATGGCATCTGGCGGAAGATGCAACGCAAGAAGCTGTCTTTCGAGCAGATTTTTGATGTGCGGGCGGTGCGGGTGATGGTCGAGTCGGTGAACGACTGCTATGCCGCGCTGGGCGTGGTGCATACCCGCTGGAACCACATCCACCGGGAATTCGACGATTACATCGCCCGTCCCAAGCCCAACGGCTATCAATCCCTGCATACGGCGGTGGTGGGGCCCGAGGGTCGGGCGGTGGAAGTCCAAATCCGCACGTTCGACATGCACCGGAACGCCGAATTGGGTGTGGCCGCGCACTGGCGCTACAAGGAAGGCGGGGAGGGTCCGGGCGACACGACCGCCCGGCAGATCGCCTGGTTGCGGCAGATGCTGGAATACCGGGAAGAGGACGGCGACGAAGGCGACCTGCTGGAACGGTTCAAGGCCGAAGCGTTCCAGGATCGGGTCTACGCCATCACTCCCAAGGGTGCGATTGTCGAGTTGCCCCAAGGCGCCACGTCGCTGGATTTCGCCTATCACGTTCATACCGAGGTCGGTCACCGCTGCCGGGGCGCCAAGGTCAACGGTCGCATCGTGCCGCTGACCTACGAACTGAAGAACGGCGAGCAGGTGGAGGTGCTGACCGCCAAGAGCGGTGGCCCCAGCCGCGACTGGCTCAGCCCGCACCTGGGCTATGTCAAGAGCAACCGGGCGCGGGCCAAGATCCGGCAGTGGTTCGTCCAGCAGGATCAGGATAAGAGCATCGCCGCCGGTCGCGCCGCCCTGGAGCGGGAATTTCAGCGACTGGGCATCCGGCAGATCAAGTTGGAGAAAGTGGCGGAAAAGCTCAACTTCGCCAAGCCGGACGAACTTTTCGCCACCATCGGTCACGGCGCGCTGACCACCGCGCAAGTAATCGCCCGGATTCCGGATCTGCTGTCGGTCTCGCCGGGAGCCGGGGAAAGCCTGCCGGTGGTCCGCAAGCCGAAGGTTGCCGAGTCCGGCAAGGGCGACGTGCAAATCCGCGGGGTGGGGCGGCTGTTGAGCCAGATGGCGCACTGCTGCCAGCCAGTGCCGTTCGAGCCGATCGCCGGCTACATTACCCAAGGGCGCGGAGTCACGATCCACCGGCAGGATTGCGCTAACCTGCTTGCTTTGGCCAGCCAGCACCACGAACGGGTCATCGAAGTGAGCTGGGGTGAAACGCTCGCGACCCATCCGGTGGATATCATGATCATCGCCTACGACCGCTCCGGCTTGTTGCGCGACATCACGTCGATTCTAGCCAACGAACCGGTCAACGTGCTCGGCGCGAATACCCTGACCGATCGGGAAACGTCCATCGCCCGCATGGGGTTGACCTTGGAGGTCACCGACGTGGTGCAACTCAGCCGGGTGCTTGACAAGATCAGCCAGTTGCACAATGTGGTCGAAGCGTACCGAAAGGTCTGAACCCATGTCAGGTCGTGCTCGCCAGGAGCAGGCGGGTTTCCCGCAGCAGGGGATTGCGCCGCAGCAGCAGGGTGAGCCGGCCGCCGCCGCTTTGCCGCCACAGGATCGCCGCGCGGACGCCGGCCAGTAGCAGCGCCCGGATCCGGTTGGTGCTTGCCGGGTTGTTCAGGTGAATGGGATCTCCGCTGACCATGATGCGCGGCGACAGGGTGCTGAGCGTCTTCAGATAGAGATCCGCGAAACTGGCGATGGTGTTGCCGTGGTCGAGCGGAAAATGCGCCAAATTCTGGATGATGTCCTCGATGCCGGCGCGAATGAGCCGCAACAGATCGTCGCGCCGGGACAACTGTCGTTCCAGACGCATCAGCGTGATCACGTAGCGGGTCAATTCCATGTCCCGTGGGTTGTTGAGCTGCTGTTCGAGCAGACGCAGGCCGGAACGCAGCCGGGCGATGCCGCCGTAGATGTCGGCGCTGCTTGGGGCGTCGATCCTGATCAGGCTAGCAAGGCAGGTTTCGATATCGTCCGGGTTGGCCTGGCCGCGCCGGGCAATGCCGCGCACCAGATCGGTGGCCTGCATCGCGCCGGCGAGAGCAATGACGCGGTCATGGTCGGTTTGGGGCATGGAATCGTGGTTTCGGGTTGTGAAAAGGATTCCTTCAATCGTAGGCGATATCGATCACCCCGCCACCCAGGCAGTCGTCGCCGAGGTAGAAAACGACCGACTGGCCGGGAGCGATGGCGCGCTGCGGTTCGGCGAAGCGGGCTTCGGTCCCCCACTCGTCCAGCGATTCGAGGACGCAAGCCTGATCGGGTTGGCGGTAGCGAATTTTGGCTCGGCACGACAACGGCGTGGTGGGCGGTTCCCCGGCAATCCAATGCAGTTGCACGGCGCGCAGCCGACAGTGGAACAGGCTGGGATGGTCGCGACCCTGAACGACGATCAGAGCGTTGTCTTTCAGAACCTTGCCGGCGACGTACCAGGGTTCGCCACTGCCGTCGCGCCGTCCACCGATGCCCAGTCCCTGCCGCTGGCCGATGGTGTGGAACATCAAGCCGGCATGTTCGCCGAGCCGTTTTCCTTCCGGCGTCCGGATCGGGCCGGGTTGCGCCGGCAGATAGTGGCTGAGAAATTCCCGGAACCGGCGTTCGCCGATGAAACAGATGCCGGTGCTGTCCTTCTTGGCGTGAGTGATCAGGCCGGCGGCCGCCGCCAGTTCCCGCACCCGCTGTTTGTGCAAGTCACCGACGGGAAACAGCGCGCTGGCCAGTTGGGCTTGATCGAGCCCGTACAGGAAATAGCTCTGGTCCTTGCCGGGATCGCGACCCTTGAGCAGATGCTGGCGACCGCCTTGCTCCACACGCCGGGCATAGTGGCCGGTGGCGATGAGGTCGGCGCCCAGCCGCCGAGCATGGTCGAGGAAAGCCCTGAACTTGATTTCGGTGTTGCACAGAATGTCCGGGTTGGGCGTCCGACCACACCGGTACTCGTCCAGGAAGTAGCGGAACACCCGGTCCTGATATTCGGCGGTGAAATTGACCTGGTGCAGTGGGATGCCCAGCGTTTCGCATACGGCCCGCGCATCTTCCAGGTCCTCGGCGGCGGCGCAGTAGCCAGCGTCGAAGGACTCCTCCCAGTTCTTCATGAACACGCCGTGTACGTCGTAGCCCTGCTCGACCAGCAGCAGGGCGGCGACCGAGGAATCCACGCCGCCGGACAAGCCGACGACGATGCGGAGTTTGAGCATGGGAGCGGGGGCCGAAACCGGAGATTAGGCCGCTGGCGGCGAGGTGAGACGGTTTCCGAACGGCGCGGTTCGGCCAACGGCCGTCCGGAGATGTCGCGGGAGGGTTACTTGACGCCCGACAGGCTTTCCTGAACCAGCTTGTCGAATTCGGTCTTGAAGCGCGCCATCAAATCGGCCAGCGTCTTGGTGTCGTCGGTGAATTTTTGATGCAGGCCGGCGATTGCTTCGGCCTGGCCGGTCAGAAACGCTTGCAGGCTAGTCGGGTCGCTGATGTCGGCGGCGGCCTTCATCCGGCTCATCGCCATATCGACGTACGATTGCAAGGCGCTCATCTGGAAATTGACCAAAGCCTCGAGATTGACGGCTGAGAGCTTGTTGGCCTTGATCACCGGGCCAAGGAAATTTTGATACTGTTCGGACATTTTGGCCAACGCATCGTTGGACATGGCAAGTCTCTCCTGAAAATTGTGGTGGCATCAAAATAATCGTTCGAGGCGCAGAATAATGCAACTTTTGTTGCATCGCAACATAATGCCGGATATTTTGTTGCCATATCGCATCGGCCGGCTTGAAGGCTTGAATAGCCGGCTTGGCGATGCTCCGGCGTTGGCGGATAATCCACGCTTTCGCGGCAACGGATGGTCTCCCATGTGGTTTAGGAATTTGACTGTGTTTCGTTTGGTCGAGCCGTTTCCCCTGACCGCCGAGGAGTTGGCGGCCCGACTGGAGCAGCGCGCTTTCCAGCCTTGTCCCAGCCATCAGCTCAGCGCGGCCGGTTGGGTACCGCCTCTGGGTCGCAAGGCGCGCGATCTTGTGCATGCTGCGGCAGGGCGGTTGATGGTGTGCCTGCGGATTGAGGAAAAGTTGCTGCCGTCGATCGTGGTCAATCAGGCCGTGGCCGAGCGCGTCGCCCTGATTGAGGATCAGGGGCGGCGGCCGGTACGGCGCCGGGAGAAGCAGGAATTGCGCGACCAACTCGTGCAGGAGTTGCTACCCCGCGCCCTGACCCGCAGCCGTCTCGGCTACGCTTATCTTGACCCGGCGGCGGGCTGGCTGGTAACCGATAGCGCGAGTCCCCGTGCAGTCGAGGAAATCACCGGTATATTGCGCAAGACACTGGATTCGCTGCCGGTCGCCCCGCCTCGGGTCAGGCAATCCGTGGCGGCGGTCATGACGGCTTGGCTGGCCGAGGGACAGGCGCCGGCGGGATTCTCGTTGGGCGATGTCTGTGAATTGCGGGAGGGGGGAGACACCGGCGGGGTCGTGCGCTGCCGGGGACAGAATCTGACCGGCGACGAGATTCGCGCCCACCTGGAAGCCGGCAAGCAGGTGACCCGGCTCGGTTTGATCTGGCAGGATCGGGTCGAGTTCGTGCTGGATGAGGCGCTGGTCATTCGTCGACTCCAGTTTCGCGATGTGGTCCGGGAATCGTTGCAGGATGCCGCGGATTCCCCGGAAGCCCTGTTCGATGCCGAATTCGCATTGATGACTGGAGAACTGGCCCTGCTGTTGCCACGATTGCTGGAGTTATTCGGCGGCGAGGCGTAACGGTCTCTGGAATCGGGCCAGACTCGGCGCCAAGTTGAATCGAACTATAAAGATTTCGTACGGACCAGCGGTTCGGAAAGGCGGCACATGAGTACTTGGCAACTGATTAACGCGGTCGTTTTGGTGGGGGTGGCCGCGGTTTTGGCGGCGGTCGGCTGGCTGGCCGTCCGCATTATCTTGGGGCAGAAGCAGCGGATTGAGGAACAGTTGCAGGCGGCGCGGCAGGCGGCGGCGGAGAAGGCGGCGGCGGAGAAGGCGGCGGCGGAGAAGGCGGCGGCGGATAAAGTAGCGATTGCCCGGGCGGCGGCGGAGCGATTGTCGGCGCGGCGGGCGGCGGTGGAGAAGGCGGCCGCCGAACGGGCGGCCATCGAAAAGGCGGCCGTGGAGCAGGCCATAGCTGAGTGGGCGGCAGCCGAACAGGCCGAAGCCGACCGCGTGCAACTGCGTCGGACCACGGAAGAGCGGCGGGAAGCCGAGGAAGTCGAGGCGAGGATGCGGGCCGTCGAGGAAGCTATCTCTGAATGGATTGAAGCGGAACGGGAAGGAAGCCGGTTGGCGGCCACCGAGACGGTTCCGGGCAAGCCGGCCCAGAAGACCTATACCCGAACCGAGGCCATTCACCAGCAGGTGCGCCTGCACGCCGAACTGGTCGATAAAGAAGTACAGGAATTGGAATACATCAAAAACCGCATCCAGGTCGGCGTGGATTTTCTTCCGATCGAATTCAGGCAGGCGATCGACGACTGGAAGAAAGGCATGGCCTTCAGGCGCAGCACCTTCGAGGACCTCAAGCTCAAGTTTCGCTACAAGGCCTATTCGGTCGAAGACGGCTACGAATTGTTGTACATGTACAACGCATGGATGGTTCAGCAGCGGCAGAAGCTCAGGGTGTTCATCCGGTTGCTGGGTACCGACGTGGATCGGGCGGAAAGTATTCTGGCGGCCATCGAACAGGCGGAACGCAGCGAGCGGGAAAAATATCTGGAGATGGATGTGGATGTCATCTACGCCTTGCACAACATCCGCTCCATTCTGGAGAAATTGATCGGCATGGAAACCATTCTCAAGGAGTTGGAGGCTGTTTGCCGCAAGCGGTCCGAGCAGATCATCTCTCCTTCGTGGGAAGCGAAGGGGTCGCTGTAAACAGAAGCGTAAACCGCGACGGCAACGCTATAATCGTTTTGGGGAGGAATGAAGCGCTCGTCGTTTCGATGCTGCTTCGCAGTGTCGTGTCCTCGCTACTTAAATAGATGACCGGGCTTCCGGTGTCGACGACTTTCAGGAGAGGAAGATTTTATGAGAAAAGCATTATCTTTGTTGCTGCTTGCGATGATGGTCTCCCTTGGCGCGACCGCCTGGAGCGCCGAGAAGACCCTCAAGCTGGGCGTTATCGCCGAGCTGACCGGCGATATGCCCGCAGTGGGAGCGTCTTGCAAGAATGCCGCCGAGCTGGCGGTCAAGGAGATCAACGCCGCCGGTGGCCTGCAAGTCGGCAAGGAAAAAATGAAGGTGCAACTGGTGGTGGAGGATAATGCCGGCAAGGCCGACCAGTCCGCCGCCGCCGCCCAGAAGTTGATCACCCAGGACGAGGTGCTGGCCATCGTCGGTCCCAACGCCAGCCGTTATGCAATCCCGGCGTCGGAAATCGCCGAGAGCTCCGAAACGGTGCTGATTACACCCTGGTCGACCAATCCCAAAACTACATTGGATGCCAGCACCAACAAGCCCAAGAAATACGTCTTTCGGGCCTGCTTCATCGACCCCTTCCAGGGCGGAGTGCTAGCCAAGTTCGCGCTGGAAAACCTGAAGGCCAAGAAGGCCGCGGTGCTCTACGACGTGGCTTCCGACTACAACAAGGGCATCGCCGAGGTTTTCAAGACGAACTATGAAAAGCTGGGCGGCAAGATCGTGGCCTTCGAGACCTATACCACCAACGACAAGGATTTCTCGGCTCAGTTGACCAAGATCAAGGACGCCAAGCCGGACGTGATCTTCCTACCGAACTACTATAATGAAGTGCCGCTGCAGGTGCAGCAGGCCAAGCGGTTGGGCATCACTGTTCCCTTCATCGGCAGCGATTCCTGGGGTAGCCCCGAACTGTTGACCCTGGGCGGCGCTGACCTGAACGGCTATTACTTCAGCACCCACTACGCGCCTGATAACGCCGCGCCGGTCGCCAAGAAGTTCATCTCGGATTATGAGAAGGCCTATGGGACCAAGCCGGACGATGTGGCCGCGCTGACCTACGATGCCTTCGGCTTGCTGTTCGGCTCGATCAAGAACGCCGGCAAGGCCGACCGGGAATCCATCCGCGCCGCGCTGGCCACCCTGCCGAGCTATAAGGGCGTTACCGGGGACATGAAGTTCCAGGCCGATTCGCGCGACCCGATCAAGAGCGCGGTGATCCTGCAGATCAAGGATGGCAAGTTCACCTACTTTACCAACGCCAATCCCTGATCCCGATAGAGGATGACAGCTTGACATAACGCGAGGGCGGCCGCTGGGCCGCCCTTCTTCTTGCAACCGCGGCGCCGCGAGTCACAATCTTGAGCGAAGGCATCGTCTACTGGCTGCAACAAGCCCTGAACGCCCTGCAACTGGGCAGCATCTACGCTCTCATTGCCTTGGGTTACACCATGGTCTACGGCATTCTGACCATGATCAATTTTGCCCATGGCGACGTATTCATGGTGGGGGCCTTTTTCTGTTTCCTGGCCGCCGTGTACCTGGGGCTGTCCTTCGTGCCCACGCTGCTGCTGACCATGCTGGGCGCCGCGCTGCTGGGGGTGATGATCGAGCGTCTGGCCTACAAGCCGTTGCGCCACGCGCCCCGGGTGTCGGCCATCATCACTGCCTTGGGGGTGGGCATTTTTCTGGAAAACTTCACTCTGGCGCTGGCGCCCTATCCCAAGAACATTCCCGCGTTGCTGGAAAATGTCACCTGGAATTTGGGTGGCGTCTCTTTGTCTTCCCTGCAGGTCATCATCATCTTGCTGTCGCTGGGACTGATGTTCGTGCTGGATTACGTCGTCCACCGCACCCCGGTGGGCATGGCGATGAGGGCCATTTCCTGGGACAAGACTTTCGTGCCGCTGATGGGGGTGCCGCTGGATCTCATCATTTCGATCACCTTCGCCATCGGCGCGGGGCTGGCGGGTGCGGCGGGTACCATGTATGCGCTCGCTTACCCGGTCATCGATCCCTACATGGGCATCATGGTGGGCTGGAAGGCGTTCATCTCCGCCGTGGTGGGTGGGATCGGCAACATCCGCGGAGCAATGATCGGTGCCTTCATCCTAGGCGGGGTGGAAATCATGGTCGCAGCCTTCTTTCCCTCCACCTACCGGGATTTCGTCGCCTTCACCCTCCTGATGCTGCTGATCGTCGTTCGGCCCTACGGCATTCTGGGTAAGCCACGGACGCAAAAAGTATGAAGACGGTGTGGAACGTGGGCTGGGGATGGTTGATAGCGCAGCGTTGGCTGCTGCCGGTATTGATTGCGGTCGGGTTCGTGCTGGCCTTCGCCATTCCCGAGTACAACCTGTTCAACAAGTACGTTCAGTTGGTCATGATGTACGTTGGGATCAACATCATCCTGACCGTCAGCCTGAACCTGGTGAACGGCTACATGGGCGAGTTTTCCCTGGCCCACGCCGGCTTCATGGCGGTGGGGGCCTACACCGCCGCCCTGCTGACCCAGAAGGTGTTGCCGGTGGCCGCGTATCCGGGGCTGTTTCCGCTGGCGGTGCTGGCCGGCGGGCTGATGGCGGCGCTGCTGGGGCTGATCGTGGCGGTGCCGTCGTTCAAGGTGCGCGGCGATTATCTGGCCATCATCACCCTGGCGTTCCTGATGATCGTCAAGTCGGTCATCGAGAACATCGACTATATCGGCGGCCCGCGCGGCATTCCCGGCATCAAGAAATTAACCACGTTGCCCTGGGTGTTTTTCTGGGTGGTGGTGTCGGTCTGGGTGGTGCGCAACTTCGTCTATTCCAAGTACGGTCGCGGCGTCCTGTCGATCCGCGAGGACGAGATCGCCAGTGACCTGATGAGCGTCAACACCCAGCGGGTGAAGTTCCTGGCGTTCATGGTGTCGTCATTTTTCGCTGGCATCGCCGGGGGGCTGTTCGCCCATCTGTTGCAGTTCATCAGCCCCCGGGTGTTCGACATCATCAAGACCACCGATATATTGATCATGGTCTATTTGGGTGGCATCGCCTCCATCGGCGGTTCCATCCTCGGTGCGACCGCCTACACTGTACTGCTGGAACTGTTGCGGCCGTCCACGGTGGCGGCCATGCTGGCTTGGCTGCCGGCGGTGGTGTTCGATCCGCTCAACGAGCATTTCATCCGCCACCTGGGTATCTGGCGGATGGTGATCATGCCGTTGCTGCTGGTCTTGGTGATGCTGTACTGGCCGCGTGGAATCATGGGCTTGCGGGAGTTCCGCTGGTTTATCCCCAGACGCGACCTGGATGCCCACCACCGCCCGAACGTCTACGGGGGAAGTCATGACGCTGCTCGCGGCCACTAAAGTCAGGCACTACTTCGGCGGTCTGTGCGCGGTCGCCGATTTCAATCTGGACCTCCAGTCCGGCGATCTGATGGGCATCATCGGTCCCAATGGCGCGGGCAAAACCACGATCTTCAACCTGATTACCGGGGTTTACCGGGCCAGCGAGGGCAGCATCCGGCTGCGGGGCACCGAACTGGTGGGCAAGACGCCGCATCAGATCACCGCGCTGCGGGTCGGCCGCACTTTCCAGAACATCCGGCTGTTCCGGGATTTGTCGGTGCTGGACAACGTGCGCATCGCCCATTACGCCCAGGTTTGCTACAGTCCGCTGGAGGCGTTGCTGCACCTTGGCCGCTACCGCCGGGAAGAACAGCGCATCATCGAAAATTCCCAGCGGCTACTGGCCATTTTCAAGCTGGAGCATTTGGCCGGCGAGACCGCCAAGAACTTGCCCTACGGCTCGCAACGGCGGCTGGAAATCGCACGGGCGCTGGCCATCGATCCAGAGCTGTTGCTGCTGGACGAACCGGCGGCCGGCATGAATCCGAACGAGATCGATCAGTTGATGGAGTTCATTCAGTGGATTCGGCGGGAGTTCAAGCTCACCATTCTGCTGATCGAGCACCAGATGAAGCTGGTGATGGGCATTTGCGAGCGGATCAAGGTGCTGGACTTCGGCGAAACTCTGGCCGAGGGGCCGCCGGAGGCGATCCAGAACGATCCCAAGGTGTTGGAGGCTTACTTGGGCGAGGGGCCGGTCGGATGAGCGATGGAACGGGTGGGTTCGAGGACATTCAACTGGAAGTGCGCGACCTGGAGGTCCATTACGACGGTATCCGGGCACTGCATGGTGTTTCCTTCACCGTGCTGAAACGCGAGATCGTCACCCTGATCGGCGCCAACGGAGCCGGCAAGACCTCGATTCTGCGGGCGATTTCGGGTCTGATATCCTACGGTGGCGCCGTCGTGTTTGAGGGCCAGGATCTCAAACGGGTGTCCGCGCACCGGATCGTCGGGCTGGGCATCGCCCACGTGCCGGAGGGTCGGGGCATCTTCGGCAATCTGACCGTGCTGGAAAACCTGCAGTTGGCCACCTGGCAGCGGGCGGACAAGGGCGAGATCGCGGCTGATTACGACCGGGTCTTTGCAATTTTTCCGAGACTTAAGGAGCGCCAACGTCAGCCGGGCGGGACCCTATCCGGTGGCGAGCAGCAAATGCTGGCGGTGGGGCGGGCGCTGATGAGCCGGGGTCGGCTGCTGGTGCTGGACGAACCGTCCATGGGATTGTCGCCGCGCCTAGTGCAAGAGATATTCCGGGTGATCGAGGATATCAACCGCTCTGGAACCACCATTCTGCTGGTGGAGCAGAACGCCAATATGGCCCTGCGGATTGCATCCCGCGCCTATGTCCTGGAAACCGGCGGTATCATCCTGTCGGGCACTGGTCCAGAATTGCTGGGCGATCCCCGGGTTAAGGAGGCGTATCTCGGTACGTAACCGCGCAAGCTGGAAGCGGCGGCGTCGAGATTTTCTCCCCTCATTCAAAGATAGCCGAATAGTTCCAGCGGATAGCGTTTTCCCGCCAGGTAGTCGTCGATGCAATGCAGTACCATGGGGCTGCGCAATTTCGGTCCCAGAGCGGCGGTTTCCTCCCGCGTCAGCCACACTGCCCGCTGGATGCCCCGATCGAGCGGCTGGTTGGGATGATGGTGCAAGGCCTTGCCGGCGAAACAGGTGCGAACGAAGGTATGACCCTTGGGATGAGTCCAGTAATAAATACCGACGATGGCGTCGATCCGAACTTCCCAGGCGGTTTCCTCCAGCGTTTCCCGGATGGCCGCCGCCGCCAGCGTTTCATGTTCGTCCAGATGACCGGCCGGCTGGTTGTAGACCAGTTCCTCGCCGTCGGCGTATTCCTCAACCAGCAGGAACCGGCCGTCACGTTCGATGATGGTGGCGACAGTCAGGCGCGGTAACCAGTCCATGCGGCCCCTCCTAAAGTAACGGCTTGGCGATGGTGAACGCCCCACGCAGGTCGCCTTCCCTGAAACCGCGCGCTTTGTCGTTCGGATACAGTTCCTTCAGCTTGATGTCCACCTCGGGATCGATGTTCTCGCCGTGGCAGACCAGGCACGCTGAAGCGGTAGGAATGGCTTTCATGTAGCGGAAGGTCTTCTGACCCTTGTCGTCGTCGATGATCGCGAAGAATTCCAATTTGTCGGCCGATTCGCCTTGGGCCTTGCGTGCCTCGAACTGTTTGAGGACGGCCAGTTCCCAGTTGTCGGGCGCGTTGTCGGGGTTGCGAATTTTGAGGCTGGTCCGGCCGACCAGCATGCCCAGGTTTTGAGCCAGGTCGGCGGCGATTTGTCCGGCCTTGTCGTGACAGACCGAAATGCCATCGACCGGGCCGCCGTTCCGCACGGCTTGCTGCAACGCTTCCTTCAACGTGCTGCCGAATTGCTGCGCGGCGGCTCGGCTGGCTTTCACCTCAACGGTGACATCCGGTTGCCCGGCAGCGGATTGCGACGGGGGAGAGGCAGCGCCAGCGGCCAGCGCCGCGCCGAGGGCGAGGGTCAAGGCGTATCGCATGCGGGTTCTCCGATTTTGGTCGATACTTGGCGGGCAAGTATAGGCGAATTGGTCCGTTGCGGCGGACTTTTCCAACTTTTACCACTCTAACGATCATGTCGTTGGAACGTCACGCCGGACGATGAAAGTCGGTACTTTCATGGCAACCCGCACACGATTGCATGACGAATTCCCAAGCGAGGTGCGCGATGGAACTGTCCCAGAAGACCTGCTCGCCCTGTCGGGGCGGTATTCCTCCGCTCGCGTTGAGTGAAGCG
>JAVMKL010000045.1:38796-42211 GCA_031732875.1 Candidatus Competibacter sp.
GAAGACCTGCTCGCCCTGTCGGGGCGGTATTCCTCCGCTCGCGTTGAGTGAAGCGGAAACTCTGCTGTCGCAGGCACCCGGCTGGCAGTTGCTGGAAAACGGTACCCGACTCGAGCGGCGCTTCAAATTCAAGACCTTCGCCGCCGCGCTGGCCTTCGTCAACCGGGTGGGCGATCTCGCCGAGGCCGAAGGCCATCATCCCGATATCACCTTCGGCTGGGGTTACGCCAACGTGCTATTTTACACTCACAAGATCAATGGGCTGCACGAAAACGATTTCATCATGGCCGTCAAGGTCAACGAACTCTACACGGATGAATACTCGGCGGCCTGATCGGATATGTAGGGGGTAGTCCACCTGCTCCCGCTACTCCCAGTCCCCCCACAGCGCTTGCACCGCCGCCAGCACCGCGACACCGGCGGTTTCGGTGCGCAGGATTCGCGGTCCCAGCCGGACGCTGGTGAATCTCGCCGCGCGGGCTCGAGCGATCTCGGCCGGGCTCAAGCCACCTTCCGGGCCAATCAGCACCGTGACTGGTCCCGACGGGGGTTGCAACCCACGCAATCCCTGATCGGCCAACGGGTCGAGCAGCAGCCGCAAACCTTGTTCTTGCGGGTTCTCCCAGACTTCGGGTACATCCCTTGACAAGGGGAGCGAAGAGTGGCGCGAAGCGCCGGAGGGATCGGCTAACGCCAGCCGCGACAACCAGTCGGCCAGCGGCAGTGGCTCCCCCAGTTCCGGCAATCGGTTGCGGCCGCATTGCTCGCAGGCGCCGATCACGATCCTTCGCCAGTGTTGCGTCTTTCGTTCCAGCCGTTCGCCAGCCAAGTGGACCCCCCCGCGTTCCGCGAATACCGGCTGGATGGCGACGACCCCCAATTCGACGGCTTTCTGCAGGGTGTAATCCATTTTTTCCCCGCGCGAGACGCCTTGGACCAGCACCACCGGCACGGGTGATTCCACTTCTCCAGGCAAAGCTTCAGTCACCCGCGCCAGGGCATCGCGCTTGCCGATTTCGGCTAAGATCGCTGCGAACGCCCTGCCCGAGCCATCGAACAGCACCAGTGGCGCGCCAGGCTTGAGCCGCAACACCCGAACCGCATGGCTGAAGGCGTCGCCATCAAGCGGCGCCATCGCGCCGGGCACCAGCGGAACGGGCAGATAGAGTCGGGGAGTACGCAATCGATACGGACCTCAAACCACGCGCGCGATGGAGCCGTACCCGGTCAGCCCGGCGTTCGCCGAAAATGGAATCCGTGGTTCGTGCTGGCTCAGCGCAACCGCCAGTTGCCCAAAACTCCAACCACTCCCAAGCCGAGGAACAGCAACAACGTCCATTCCGGCATGCTGAATCCGAGCAACGTCCAGTCGACCTTGGCGCACTCGCCGGAACCGGTCAGCACTTCGCGGAGAGTCTCACTCGGCGGAAAGGTTTGCAGCATGTATTCCAATCCAGGTCCGCAGCGAGGTGCTTCCTCCGGGGGCAAATGTTGCAACCAGACGTGCCGGGCGGCGATACCGGCGCCCATCCCCGCGGCAAGCCCAAGCAACACACCATATAACTTCGCGCCCCAGTCGCGTGGACCGTGCAGTGCGACTACCAGAAACAGCAGCCCAACCACCAGCAGTGCCAACCGCTGGAAAATGCACAAGGGACACGGTTCGAACCCCAGGTGATGCTGCACGTAATAGGAAAAGCCCAAACCGCCGGCGCAGATCAGCACGCCCAACATATTGAGCATCCGACGGGACGGTAACCCCGATCGTCCTGCCGGAATAGCGTCGATGACTTGTGAATCCCGCATGACACTTCCATTCAAGGTTTGCTTGTCGGTTAACAAGATAGACCGGATCTACTCAACGGTCCGAATGACCCAAATGCCGATCCGGCGCGATTCGGTCGCGAATTCTCTGCTTGACTTCCTTGGCTTCGGGAAATCGGCCTTCCTGTTTGTGCGACCAGATTAGTTCGTTACCGACCCGAATTTCGAATACGCCGCCAGTGCCGGGCCGCAACCCGACCTCGCCCAATTCCTCCTCGAAAGTGGTCAGCAACTCTTGTGCCAGCCAGGCGGCCCGCAGCAGCCAGCGGCATTGGGTGCAATAGGTGATGCTCACCCGGGGTTTTTGTTCCATGCGCTCTCCGAATCAAAGCCCGTCGAGGTAGGCGATACCGCCCAGTTGCCGCATCTGCCGCTCGATCCAGCGCTGGCGCGCGAGCACGTAGGCCGAGGGGTTGTCGACGCGATAGCGTATCGGATTGGGCAATACCGCAGCCAGTCGGGCGGCCTCGCCGGCGGTCAGCAGAGCGGCGGGCCTGTTGAAAAACCGCCGGCTGGCGGCCTCCACGCCGAAGATATGGTCGCCGAACTCGGCAATGTTGAGATAGACTTCCAAAATCCGTTCCTTGGACCAGAGCAGTTCCAGCAGCGCGGTGAACCAGGCCTCCAGTCCTTTGCGGACGAAGCCGCGCCCCGTCCACAGAAACAGATTTTTCGCCACCTGCTGGCTGATGGTGCTGGCGCCGCGCAAGGGTTTGCCATCCTCCCGATCCTCCAACGCCTCTCGAATTTCCACGAAATCGAAGCCGTGGTGATCGGGAAACCGCTGGTCCTCGCCAGCAATGACCGCCAGCGCCGCGTAGGGCGAAATTGCCTCATACGGAGTCCAGTGGTAGCGGAACGCCGCACCATTGCCCACCCATAATGCCTTGATCCAGTTTTGCGCGATGACACTGGAAGCCGGCAACGGCAACCAGCGCAGGATCAGCACCAGCAGCAGCGAGGCCAAGACAAAAATTCGCGCGGCCATCCACAATCCACGCCCGACTCGGCTCAATAACCGCTGCTCGAGCGACGGTAGCCGGACGGCGGCGACTCCAAACCGATTCACCCACCCACGCAGTCGCTCCCTCAGAAAATTCCCCATGCTACCCCCGAAGCCATGGTTTCGCCCAGTTCCTCACAGCGTTGCACGATATCAGCGGTGAGTTCGCCACGGGCGATGATCGGGTCGCACACCGGCTTGAGCGGGTAACCGCGAGCGATGCGTTCGATGCTGGTCAGCGCACCGGTACCGTCGTTGCCGGCACTGATGAAAACCGCATAGGGCAACCCACTAATTTTACCCTGAGCTGGATAGTAGGTGCGATCCAAAAAGGTTTTCAGCGCCCCGGACATGTAGCCGAAATTCTCCGGCGTTCCCAGCAGCAAGCCATGCGCCCACAAGAGATCGTCCAGCCCGGCGCGCAAGGCCATTTTCAGTCGGGTCTCGACTTCCGGCACCCGCCGCGCGCCGCGCAGCATCGCTTTCGCCATCGTTCGGGTATGGCCGGTCTGGGAATGATAAACGACCAGTAGATGCTTGCGCGGCTCCGTCATGACAGCGCCCCGGGCGATGATCGCGAAATCAGGG
>JAVMKL010000046.1:0-7604 GCA_031732875.1 Candidatus Competibacter sp.
CGAAGTGGCCAACACCCTCGAACGCATCCTGCGGGTCTACGTGGAACGGCGAGAGGACGGCGAGCGTTTCATCGACACGCTCCGGCGGATCGGGTTGGAACCATTCCGGGTCAGGGCCTATGCGCCGGGCAGCGGCGAAGCCAAACAGGAGGAGCAGCGTTATGCGGTCGGTTATTAAGGATCGGCGGATTGTCGAGGACCGCTGGCGGCACGTCGCCGACGACGCCGAGTTGCCGGACGGTCCCGCCATCGTGTCGCTGGCGCGATGGATCCGGGAACGGGCTTTGCTGCTGGAACGGGGCGAGCCGATCGGGGTTCGGTTGCCGAACACCACCAACGTGGCCGATCTGGCGGCGGATTTGCCGGTGCTGGCGGTGATAGCGCTGGAATTTCCCAAGTTCGCCGACGGCCGCGCCTACTCGCAGGCCCGCCTGCTGCGCGAGCGTTACGGTTATCGGGGTGAAATCCGGGCGGTGGGCGACGTGCTGCGCGACCAGTTGCTCTTTATGGCGCGCAGCGGATTCGATGCTTTCGAACTGCAGGCGGATCGCGACCTGGACGATGCGCTCGAAGCGTTCGGCGAGTTTAGCGAGAGCTATCAGCCCGCCGCCGACCAGCCGCTGCCGTTGTTCCGGCGACGGGCGCGCTAATCGAAGCAGCAGGACGGCGAGGGTTTCCCCACCGCTCGCCGCGCGCCGCTCACTCCAAATACCAGTCTGGTGGGATCGGATTGTTCAGCGTCGTCGAGCCCGGTTCCACCGCGTCCTCCGCGGGAGCATCGAGCGCCGCGCGGATGTTGACCACCACGGTGGTGACGTTGTCGCTGGCGTCCCTCATCAGGGCCAGGTGGATGAACGCCTTGACCGCTTCCTGGCAGTTTTGGTCGCTGTGAACGAGGAGACGGGCGATTTCCTCGTCGCTCACGGTTTTGTTCAGGCCATCGCTGCACAACAGGAACAGATCGCCGGCCATGAGGGGGTGCATGACCTCGTCGATCCGCAGTTCCTCGGCCGACCCGACCGCCCGGGTGATCACGTTGGCCAACGGGTGGCGGTGCGCGTCTTCAGGCGCGATCAGACCTTGGTCGACGAGTTCCTGTACGTGGCTGTGATCGCGGGTCAACTGCTGGAGTTGTCCGTTTCGCAAGCGGTAAATGCGACTGTCCCCCACCCACAGGCAGGCGCATTGGTCCTCGTGCGCCAGCAGGATCACCACCGTGCTGCCGATGGTGCGGTGCTGGTAGCGCTGGGCCGATTCCTCGCGCAACCGCCGGTTCACCTCGCACAACCCTTCCCGCACCGAATCCAGAAAATCCGGCCAATCCGCCGGGGGCGGCAACTGTTGCAAGGTTTCGACGATCATCCGACTGGCGATGTCGCCGGCTTCATGCCCGCCCATGCCGTCGGCAACCACCCAAAGGCCCAGCTCGGGTAGCACGAGACAGGCGTCTTCGTTGATCGCCCGAACCATGCCGACGTGGCTGCGGCCGGCGGATGACCACTGGAATGGTTTTTTCTTTGTCATGACTGATCCTCTTCGGCGGCGGGTGGCTCGTCCGAATGCAAGTCGAGGGCGGCGAGCGATTTTTCGTTCCAACCCCATTGTTGCCAGTCCCCGGCCAGCAGGGCCGCGAATCCGTCGACCGGCGGCAGGCCATCGCAAATCAGCAGGCAGCGCGCGATGCGGTCCGAACCGTCGGTCCACCACAGGCCGGGCTGGGGAAAAGCCCGCCGCAGCAGATGGCTTGCCAGTACCGGCGATGCTCCGGCCAACTCCCGCGATTCCGGCAGCGGACAATACCAGGCATTGCCAGCCACCGTACCGTGTTCGGTAAAGCCGGTGGCGGATGGCGCCCCCAAGGCTTCCACGCACCGGTCGAATTCTTCGAGGTCCAGATCGTCGCGATCGAGCGCCGCCAGCGCGATCTGTTCGGCCTGGTGGAACCAGGTGTTGCCGGTGATCGGAAGCGCGAGCAGGGTCCTGTCCGATGCCAGCGGCGCGGCGATCGTCAGCGGGTAGTAACGGCCTACCCGGTCCACGCTCGGCATCAGGATTCCCGCATAGCCCGCCGGCCCGCACGGGCCGGGACCGAGCGCGAACCGCCAGATCGGGCTGGTGCAGTAGCACTCTCGCCAGGATTGCCCCAACTGGTTTCGGCTGCGGGCAATGGCGGCCTGCAGCCACGTATCCCAGGGTTGGAGAAAGGTCGTCGGCAGATGACGGCCGATGAAATCACCCCGGCCGGGCAGCTTGCCGAAGAATCCTGCCTCGGATCGATCCGGTTCCGGGATTACAACTGGTCTGGACACCGGAAACCCTCCAACTCCCGAAGGCGGAATGGGTTGGAACCGCCGGGGGCGCGCAGTTCGTACACGGCCTGCCGGCCACCCAACTGAAACGTCAGCCGGAACTGACCGGAACCGGCCGGCTGAACCTGAGCCTGATCGAGGATTTTAAACCATGCCCAAGGGCCGGTCTCGCTCAATTGCGACGAACCGCCGGCGGCCGGCGGCAGAAATTCGATCCGCGCCTGGCCGGCCGCGCCCGTCCATTGCAGGTCGGCGATCCGGGCCGCCTGGCCGGCGGTGAAGCTGAGAGTCTGACCATCGATGCCGATCACGAACTGGCTCACGTCGCCAGTGACTTCGATCGGAACCAGTTGAAAGCGCACCAGCGGGGTCGGGTTGTTGCCGGCGAACAGGGCATCGCGCACGGCGGCGGCGCGCTGGAAGGCTTGCAGGGATTCGGGGGCGATGGCTTGCTCCGGACCGGTGGGACCCTGCCAGCGCCAACTGCCCTGCGAGGTGTCCACGTATGGCCGCAGGTGCTGTTTGAAGAAACCGTCCATCAACCCATTCGGGCCGAAAAAGCGGCCGAAGGCGGCCAGCGTGGCGTCCGGAGGTCCCTGCAGGGTACGGCTCACGGCGGCGCCCGGCCCCTGGCCGACCCACTGGATGGTGTTGGTCGGAAGGGGCGCGCCCTGGGCCTCCGGTCCGGCGCCGCTCCACTGGATGGAACTGCGGACCAGCGGATAGCGCCCGCTCAGGTTGTCCTGAAAAAAGGCGGCGATTTTAGCCGCCTTCCATTGGGCGTTGAGCCGGTCGCGCGGGCTGCGGACAATATCCGCGCTGTCGAGGGCCAGTTTGTTCAGCAGGGTATTGAAAGGGGGGGGCTTGCGGGTTCCGTCCACCTGCAGCTGGTTGACCACGGTTCCGATCTGGTCCTTGAGATTTTGCGGCACGCTCCCATCCGGGCTGGCTTCGCGGGCGCGGGCGATGGCGTTCATGTGCCCGTAGAGTTCGTTGATCGTGGACAGAGTCTTGTCGAGGGGGGGGATGACGCCTTCGGCGCCCTTGATTTCACGGTTGTACTGGGCGCTGAAGTCGCCCAGCCGGGGGTCGAGGGCGCAGGGCTGGAGCATGGCGGCGCCGGGGGCGGTACTGGCTCCGCCCAGAATGCCGGCGATCTTGTCGGTCAGGGTTTTGTCGGCGGTCTTGTCGCCGTCCGGTTTCGCGGGTGGCTGGTCCAGCGCGGTTTCGCGGGCGGCGGTTTCGATCAGCTTGCGCAACGGCGAGGCCGGCGCGGACAGAACCTGCAGGATTTCGAGCGCCGCGTCGGGATTGTTGAACTCCTTGATCCTGACATCGGCGAGCAGATCCTGCCACTGGCGCAGGTAATCGTTGAGATAAAGCCGGCAGACTCCATCGGCAATCCGTTGCCGGTCGGCCGGATTGTTCGAGATCTGGATCGCCGATCCCAGAATCCAGCTCTCGTCCGCCAGTTGGCCCACCAGTTTCGGGCTCTCGTTCAGAAAAAACTGATAGTAGCCGTTGTAGGTATACAGGCCGGGAATCCCGGCGTTCAGAGGCTGGCCGCTCTTGCGGTCGAAAACCCGAGGCGCGTCGGGACCGGCGGCGGCGGTCAGGCCGATGTCCGGCGGGTTGCCGGCGCCGCGCTGGTTCTGCCTGACCCGGTCGTAGATGCGCTGGGAGAGGGGAACCTGGTTCAGCAGGGTCCGGGTATTCTCGATCAGCACGCTGTCCAGGGCGATGGGAGATCGCAGCGGGGCCTGCTCCAGCAGCGCGTCCAGGTGGGCTGAGAGCTGCTCGCGCTGTTCCCGGCCGAGCCCGCGGGGCAGGTTGGCCTGCCATTCCTGCTCCATCCAGGCCTTGACGGTCTTGGCGTCGAAGCGCTGCGGGTCTTCCATCATCAGGTAGGTCTTGAGCGTGTCGTACAGATAGCCGGGATTGCCGGTGTTCTGGCGCAGCCGCTCTTCCATGCGCAGGACGATGCGGGGCAGGAAGGCCTGCTCGAGCAGGCGCCGGTAGATCGCCAGCGCCTCGCCGCCGAGCTTGTCGCCTTGATAGAGGCCGAAGCCCATCAGCCAGGGCGTGCCGGCATCGCGATCGTCGTAGCCGCCGGGGATGGCGCGCGCGGCGTTCAACAGCTGCAAGGTGGCGGCGGGGTCGGTCTGATCGGGCGCGAGCGCCAGAATCTGTTTGTCCACCTCCGACCGTTGTTTCTCCACCGACCGGACGTACATTTCGTTGCGGGCATAGCTGGTAAGCCAGAGCACGGCGGCGGTCACGGTGACGACCAGGGCGAGGGCGTAGGCGCCACGCTGGATCCAGGTGCGCCAGCGCTCGACCCGCAGGTTGGTGCCGGCGATTTCCGCTTCCGGAAAGATGACATCGCGCAGCAACCGGGTGATGAAGTAGCTGCGACCTTTGCCGGAGAAGGTGCTCAGCGTCTGCCGGTGCAGCCCGAAAGTGGTGGCGAGCGAACTCATCAGCCGATCGATCGGGGTGCCTTCCTGGGTCCCGCTGGTGAAGTAAATCCCCCGCAGCAGGACGCGCTCCTCGAAGCGGCTGGGACGGAATATCTCCTTGAGAAACTGGTCGGCGACCGGCTTGAGGGAACCGAACTGCTTGGGGAGGGTGTAGATGAGGTCGCGCCGCTGCGGATCGCGCTCTTCCTGCAGGCGTTCGACCAATCGGTCGTTCAGACGCTGCTCCAGAAGATCGAGTTCGGAGAGGTAACGCTCGACCGCGCCTTCGGGATTGGCGGGGTCGTCCATCGGCAAGGTCATGCCCCAGACCTGCGCCCGTTCTTCCTGGCCCAGGTCGCTGAAGAACTCGATGAAGCCGGCGATCAGATCGGCTTTGGTAAACAGGACGTAAATCGGGAAACGGATGCCGAAATGCTCGTGCAGTTCCTGCACCCGCTGCTTGATGGCGAGCGCCTGGACCGAGCGCTCCTCCTCGCTTTGCTGCATCAGGTCGGACAGGCTGATGGCGATGAAGGCGCCGTTGATCGGACGGCGCCGGCGGTGCTTCTTGAGCAGGTCCAGAAAGCCGCGCCAGGCCGCCCGATCCACCTCCTCGTGGCTGTCCTGGGTGGTGTAGCGGCCGGCGGTATCCAGCAGGACCGCCTCATCGGTGAACCACCAATCGCAGTTGCGGGTGCCGCCCACGCCGCGCACCTTGCCGGCGCCCAGCGGGAAGCGCAGGCCGGAATTGATCAGCGCGGTGGTTTTGCCGGAGCCGGGCGGACCGATGATGATGTACCAGGGCAACTGGTAGAGATATTGGCCGCGCCCGGTCTTGCCGCCCAGCTTGGTCTTCTTCAGCACCGACAGGGCTTCGTCGAGCCCTTGCTTGAGCGTGGATATTTCCTCGGTCGAGGCGGCTTCCTGCTCCTTCTTTTTCTGTTGTTGCTCGCGGGCGGGCTGGCCCCCGTCCCCTCCCGCGTCCTGGCCCGAGCGGCTCGCCTGCCCTCCGACCTGGCCGGCCAAATCGGCCAGCATGTCGCGGTTGCTGCGCAGCGTCTGGATGTAGTAGATGAGCCTGTAGATCCCTATGGATCCACCAAAAATCACGATGGTCGCGATGCGGCCGAAATCGGAGGCCAGCGGCGAGGAGCCGGCCACGGCGATCAACGGTCCCAGATACCAGATCAGGGCGATGACGGCCAGAAAGCCGGTGGTGCCGATCAGCCAGGGATTCTTAAAAAAATTCAGGATCTTCTTCATAAGGCCGACCTAATTGACGCGGGCCAGCAGAATGATGTCGACGCGACGGTTCAACGCCCGATTCTGCGGCGTGTCGTTGGGGGCGACCGGTTGGGTGTCGGCGCGACCTTCGCTGTTGAAGCGGCCGGGACTGTTGCTGACGGAAGCCAGGATTTTTACCACGCTATCGGCGCGGGCCTTGGACAGATGCCAGTTGGAGGGAAATTGCAGCGTGCGGATCGGAACGTTGTCGCTGTGACCGGTGACCAACACCCGGCCCTGCACTTTGTTCATTTCGGCCCCGATTTGCTGGAGCAGGCTGTAAAAAGCCGGTTTGACGTCGGCTTTGCCGGAATCGAAAAGTCCGTCGCCCCGGATGCGGACTGTGGTTTGGTCGGCTTCCTCGATGACCGCGACCAGGCCCTGCCGGATCTGGGGTTCCAGAAAAGCGCGCAGATTCTGCGTGACTTGAGCGAGGTTGGCGTTGGGCACCGATTTGGGAGGCGGCGCGGGAACGCCGGCGCGGCGTACCGTTGCCAGGGGTTTGTTCTGGATCTCGCTGAGGGCGGTGAGGACGGGGTCGGAGGCGTTGTTCAGCAGCCAACTGAAGATCGCGTAGGCCAGCAGCAGCAGGGCCGCCGCGACCGCCGCCACCACCCACAGCGGAACGAAGCGGATCAGCGGATTGCGCTGGTCGATGACGCCGCGCCAATGCGGTGACAGCTCGCGCTCGAACTCGCCGCGGGCGGTGCGGATGGCGTTGTAGACCCGCTCCCGTTGCTCGTCCAGTCGGCTGCGACCGTTATCCAGCAGCTTGTAGCGACCCTGAAACCCAAAGGCCAGGCACAAATACATCAATTCGAGCAGATAAAGATTCTTGCGGGGGTCGAGGATGATGGCGTCCAGCAACTCGAAAAATTTCTCGCCGCCCCAGGTTTCATTGTGGAAGGTGATCAGCAGGCTGTTTTCGCTCCAGTCGCTGGCCCGGCCCCATGGTGTGTTCAGCACCACCTCGTCGAGGGTGGTGCACAACACGTAACGGGCCCGGAACGCGGTCTTCTCTGGGATGCCCTGGTTGCGGGCGTTGGTCATGAACGCCTTGACTTCCTCGATCATCCGCAGGCGCAGCCGCTCGGGATCCGGATGCACGGCGGTGTTTTTCAGGCGCATGATCAGGCTGAGCAGGGAGGCCGCGGCCGCCTCCAGCGGATTCAGCCCGACCCCGGTCGGCACCGGCGCCGCTTCGGTCGGCGGCTGGCCGGTCGGGCGCGGCGGTCGAGACGGGGCGGCGGTCGAGGCGGGGCGGCGGCCGCCCGGCACCGGTTTGATGACGGTACGATCCCCCTCGTCGCCATCGGTGGAAAACGGATCGTCGATGGTCACGGTTTGCTACCCCGTCACTCTTTGATGGCCCAGAACGCCATTTCCAGTCCGGGAAATTCACCACCAACATGGAAGGCGAAGCCGCCCGAGTTGAGGAGCTGTTTCCAGAACTCGCTGCTGCGATCGAGCCGGTAATAAATGAAATCAGCCTGGAATGGGATTTCCCGCGGCGCCACCGGCAGGGCGCTGACGCCGATGCCGGGCAGGTGGT
>JAVMKL010000047.1:0-7483 GCA_031732875.1 Candidatus Competibacter sp.
CGCTGAGGCGCGAAATCGAGGACTCTTGGAAACAAGTCTTTCCCGCTACTGGCACACGCTGCGTCACCTGCGGCCCGCGCAACTCCACGGCCGGCTGTGGTTTCGCCTCCACCGGCCCCGGCCCGACTCGCGCCCCGCACCGCCGCCACGTCCGGTCGCCGGTCCCTGGATCGAGCCGCCGGCCGGCGAGCCGCACCTGCTCGGTCCCGCCACCTTCCGCTTCCTCAACCAGACTCGCACCCTCGCTGGCGCCGCCGACTGGAACCAGTCGGACTGGGACAAGCTCTGGCTTTACAACCTGCATTACTTCGACGATCTCAACGCCGGGGGCGCGGAAGCGCGCGCCACCTGGCACCACGCCCTGATCGCCCGCTGGATCGCCGAGAATCCACCCGGTTGCGGCAACGGCTGGGAGCCGTATCCGACCTCGCTGCGCATCGTCAACTGGATCCAGTGGGCGCGGGCCGGGCACGGGTTGCAACCGGACTGGATCCACAGCCTCGCCGTGCAGGTCCGCTACCTCGCCAGGCGATTGGAACATCACCTGCTCGGCAACCATCTGTTCGCCAATGCCAAGGCCCTGGTGTATGCCGGCTGGTATTTCGCCGGTCCCGAAGCCGAGCGCTGGCTGAATACGGGCATGCGCCTGCTGCGTCGGGAGTTGCCGGAACAGATTCTCTCCGACGGCGGCCATTTCGAACGCAGCCCCCTGTATCACGCCATCATCCTCAAGGATGTGCTGGATTTGGTGAATCTGGCGGCGAGCATCGGCCTCTCTTCTCCCTCACTCCTTGCGGGAGGGAAGGGGCGGGAGGGTGAGGGGAACGCCGACTGGCGCGCCATCGCCCTCCGGATGCTGGACTGGCTGGCGGCGATGACCCATCCCGACGGCGAGATCGCCTTTTTCAACGACGCCGCCCTTGGCATTGCCCCGACCCTGGCGGAACTGGCGGACTACGCCCGGCGGCTGGGCATTCCCTCATCCGCCGCCCCGGCACTCTCGCGCGGCCCTCGCTCCGCTCTCCCTCGAGGGGAAAGGGGAGTACAAACGTCCTCGCGCCCGAGGCTGGATGTTCCGCGCCTCACGCCCCTCCCCGACAGCGGTTACCTGCGGCTGGAAGCCGGGCCCGCCACGCTGATCGTCGATGCCGGCCCGATCGGCCCCGACTACCTGCCTGGCCATGCCCACGCCGACACCCTCAGCTTCGAACTCTCCCTGTTCGGCCGGCGAGTATTCGTCAACTCCGGCACCTCCTGTTACGGCACCAGTCCCGAACGCCAGCGCCAGCGGAGCACAGCGGCGCACAATACCGTGGCGATCGACGGGCGGGACTCCTCCGAAGTCTGGGGCGGCTTCCGGGTTGCGCGCCGCGCCCGGCCGCTGGGCTTGCGCTGGGGGGAAGATGCGACCGGCCTCTGGGTCGAATGCGGTCACGACGGCTACCGGCGCTTGCCGGGGCGGATCGTCCATTGGCGTCGCTGGACGCTCGGCCCGACCGGCCTGCGGATCGAGGATCGGCTGGATGGTTGCTATCGGGACGCCTGGGCCCGCCTGCACCTGCATCCGGCGATCCGCGTTGGCCTGGACGGCGCGGGGGAAGGCTGGCTGAAACTGCCCGACGACCGGCGCCTGCCCTGGACCGTCGGCGGCGGCAGCGCCCGGCTGGTTCCCACGACCTGGCACCCCCGCTTCGGCGTCAGCGAATCCAGTCAGTGCCTGGAAATCCGCATCCTCGACCGGCGTCTTGTTTTTTCCCTCGGCGCCCCGTGGCCCGACCAGAAATCATGCGCATTCTTTTTCTGACCGACAATTTTCCCCCAGAAGTCAACGCCCCCGCCTCGCGCACGTTCGAGCATGCCAGTCGCTGGGTCCGGCAGGGGCACGAGGTCACCGTCGTCACCGGCGCGCCCAACTTTCCGCAGGGCCGGGTCTATCCCGGCTACGACAACGCCTGGTATCGGGTGGAAGACATGACGGGCGTGCGGGTGGTGCGGGTCAAGACCTACATCGCCGCCAACGAAGGTTTCGCCAGGCGCACGCTGGATTACCTGTCGTTCATGGTGACCGGCTTTCTGGCCGGTCTGATCCAGCACCGGCCCGATGTGATCGTCGGCACCTCGCCGCAGTTCTTCACCAATTGCGCCGCCTGGATGTTGTCGGTATTCCGCCGGCGGCCATTCGTGTTCGAATTGCGCGATCTCTGGCCCGCCTCCATCATCACGGTTGGTGCCATGAGCCACGGCCTCGCGATCCATGCCCTGGAAAAACTGGAACTGTTTCTCTATCGCCGCGCCGCCGCCATCGTGCCGGTCACCCACGCGTTCAAGGACGATCTGGTCCGGCGCGGTATCGACCCGGCCAGGATTCACGTCGTCATCAACGGTGTCGATCTGTCCCGCTATTTCCCCCGACCACGCGATCCGGCCCTGGCCGTCGAGCACGAGTTGAGGGACAAGTTCGTGGTGGGTTACATCGGCACTCACGGCATGGCTCACGCCCTGCACTGGGTGCTGGAAGCGGCCGAGCGGTTGCGCGACCGTCCCGACATCGTTTTTCTGTTCGTCGGCGATGGTGCCAAGCGCCAGGCGCTAGTGGAACAGGCCGGGCGGAAACAACTGTCCAACGTGCGCCTGCTACCCATTCAACCCAAGGAACGGATGCCGGCAATTTGGAGCCAGTGCGATCTGGCGCTGATCCCGCTCAAGAACGATCCGGTGTTCGCCACCGTGATCCCTTCCAAACTGTTCGAGGCGATGGGCATGGGTTTGCCGGTACTGATGGCGCTGCCGGAGGGCGAGGCTACCGGCATCGTCCGCCAAACGGGCGCCGGCGTGGTCGTGCCGCCCGAAGATCCCGCTGCCCTGGCCGAAATCGTCGTCGCGCTGATCGCCGATCCCGAGCGGATGCGGCAACTGCGTGCCGCCGCCCTCGCCGCGGTCCCTGGCTTCAGCCGCGACCGTCAGGCCAGACGGATGCTGGATCTTCTTGAAACCATCGCTCGCGAGGGGTGAAGCGGAGAAGCTGGCGGGACACCGGCTTTTTCTGGCGAGCAGTCGCTCGGGGATGTAAATCGCGATGAGCCTTTATCTGTCCAAGATCCTGTCGCTTTTCGTTTATCCAGTCGGGCTGACCCTGTTGCTGGCCCTGCTCGCCGGGGTGTGCTGGTTGCTCCGCTGGCGCCGGCTGGCCGGTTTTGGCATCGTGCTGGCGATCGCGGTACTGTGGGTTGCCGCGACCCCGGCCGTTGGCACCTTCCTGTACGGGCGGATCGAACATCGGTATCCTCCCGTGGCGGTTGCCGACGCCCCGGTTGCCGACGCCGTCATCGTGCTCGGCGGGGTGGTGGCCCAGCCCGTCCCGCCGCGAGTGACGTCCGACCTGAGCGACGCCGTCGACCGGGTGGTGCACGCGGCCCGGTTGTACCGGGCCGGCAAGGCTCCGCGCGTCGTGGTCGCGGCCGGCAACCTGCCTTGGGAACCGGACGTCCGGCCCGAGGCCGAGCTGATCGCCGAATTGCTGGTCGAGTGGGGCGTGCCGCGCGATGCCATCCTGCTCGATACCGCCAGCCGCAACACCGCCGAGAACGCCGCCAACACCCGGGCGCTGATGGCGCAACATGGCTTGCGCACCGGGCTGCTGGTGACTTCCGCCGGCCACATGCCGCGGGCGCTGGCGCTGTTTCGGGCCGCCGGGGTGGTCGCGATCCCGTGTTCCACCGACCTGCGGGTGGTCGACGGCCGGCCGGGCACCGTGTTCGACTGGTTGCCCGACGTTCGCGCGCTGGATCTGACCACCCTTGCGGTGAAGGAATGGCTGGGGTTGTGGGTAAGCGCTTGGATGGCGAAAGGCTGAGGGCGCCCGGTGTCACAGGACTTGCCAACCATCGGAAGCCGTACGAGGACGCCCTTCTTCCTCAAGGGGAGAGGAGTGGGGGGAGAGGGCGTTTTTCAGGCACTTCGCTCGACAGAGAAGGAATCGAACCGTGAACCTTGACGATCGTGTTTACGTCGCCGGCCACCGTGGGTTGGCCGGCTCCGCCATCCTGCGCCGGCTGCAAAAGGCCGGCTATTCCCGGCTCATCACCCGCGACCACGCCGAGCTGGATCTCCGCGACCAGGCCGCGGTCGAGCGTTTCTTCGCTCGCGAGCGCCCCGAGTATGTGTTTCTGGCGGCGGCCCGGGTCGGCGGCATCCATGCCAACGACGCCTATCCCGCCGACTTCATTCGCGACAACCTGCTGATTCAGACCCACGTCATCGATGCTGCCCGGCGCCACCGGGTCCGAAAACTGCTGTTCCTCGGCTCCTCCTGCATCTACCCCAAGCTGGCCCCGCAGCCCATTTCCGAGGATAGTCTGTTGACCGGACCGCTGGAGCCGACCAACGAGTGGTATGCCGTCGCCAAGATCGCCGGCATCAAGACCTGCCAGGCCTATCGCCGCCAATACGGCTTCAACGCCATCAGCCTGATGCCCACCAACCTGTACGGACCGGGCGACAACTTCCATCTGGAGAACGCCCACGTTCTGCCGGCGCTGATTCGCAGGTTTCACGAGGCGAAAGCGAGCGGCGCGAACGCGGTCGTGCTGTGGGGCACCGGCACCCCCCGGCGGGAATTCCTGCACGTCGACGATCTGGCCGACGCCGCCCTGTTCCTGATGCTGAGCTACGACGACCCGGATATCGTCAACGTCGGGGTGGGGGAGGACGTCACCATTCGCGAGTTGGCCGAAATCGTCCGCGCCGTGGTCGGCTTCGAGGGCGACATCGTTCTCGATCCGGCCAAACCCGACGGCACCCCCCGCAAACTGCTCGACGTGTCGAAGATCCAGGCCCTGGGCTGGCAGGCCCGCATCCCCCTGCGCGACGGCGTCGCCCGGACCTACCGCTGGTTCCTGGAACATCAGGATACCCTGCGCCTGTGACCGTCCCGCCGTTGCCCGACCCCCGATCTCCGACCCCCGACCGCTAATCCTCCCCCCGATACGCCGCGGCGTGCTCGGGACTGTACAGGTAGGAGGCCGGGAATCCCTCCGGCTGGATCACCCGCCCGACCAGGATCAGGGCGGTGCGGGTGAAGCCCTTGGCCTCGACCTTTGCGGCGATGTCGGCCAGCGTGCCGACCACCCCGTCCTGTTCCGGCCACGATACCCGGTGCAACACCGCTGCCGGACAGTCCGCGCCGTAGTGCGGAATCAGTTCGGCCACGATCTCCCGCAGCTTGTCCACGCTGAGATAGATCGCCATGGTGGCCCGATGCCGGGCCAGCTCCGGCAGGCTTTCGCCCTCGGGCATCGGAGTCCTGCCGGCGTGGCGGGTGAGGATGATCGTCTGGCTGATGCCCGGCAGGGTCAGTTCCCGGCGCAGCATCGCGGCCCCGGCGAAGGCGGCGGTCACGCCCGGCACGACCTGATAGGGAATCCCCAGTTTCTCCAGTTCGCGGATCTGCTCGCCGATGGCCCCATACAGCGAGGGGTCTCCGGTATGCACCCGCGCCACGTCCAGCCCGCGTTCGTGCGCGGCGCGGATGCGGGAGATGATCTGGTCCAGGCTGAGATCGGCGGTGTTGACGATCTCCGCCGCCGGATTGGCCGTCAGGATCACCTCCCTCGGCACCAGCGAGCCGGCGTACAGCACCAGGGGGCATTCGCGGATCAGCCGCTGGCCCTTGACGGTGATCAGTTCGGGATCGCCGGGACCGGCGCCGATGAAGTGGACGGTCATTCGAATTTTCCGCGGTCGAGTTGTTCGAGCAGGGCTGGATTCACCTCGTCGAAGCGGACGATCCGCCGGCCCTGATGGTCGCGCAGGAAGTCTCCAGCCTCGGCCTGGGTCGCCAGCGGCACCAGTTCGTGGCCCATCGGCCCCAGCACGTCGGAACCGATGACGTACCAGGCGGCGCGGGCGTCGATCCGGGTGACGCCGTAGTACTCGGTCACGCCGATGGCGGCGACGTCGTCCCGTGCGTGGCCGGGGGCGAATTTCGGCAAATTCGCCAGGTACTTGAACAGGTCCTTGGCGCCGTCGAAGTGGTGGGCGTGACCGTCTCTATATAGCACTGTCGCCGTCCAGTCGGGATGGAGGGCGACGAACATGCCGCATACCGGGCAGGTGTCCCTGGGACCGGGAGCGGGCAGTCGCAAACCCTCACCCCAGGCCAGCGACAGGCCGAACAGCAATAGACATGCCGTCAGCCGGAGGTGGGGCATTGACCCCCCTTTGAAAAAGGGGGGTCGGGGAAAATTGCGAAAAGTGGAGGAACCGCCGCGCGTCATTGCCCGTGGCCGGCGGCATGTTGCCGCATCTCGGCCCGCTTCTTGCGGATCATGAGCGTATCGCTGGCCATGCTTTGATAGGCGGCTTGCAGGGCGGCGTCGAAATCGCCCAGTTCGCCGCCCTGTTCGGCCCTGGCCGTCTCCGCCGCCGTCCTGGAGCCGAAGGCCACCTTGCTCTGCTTGGTCATCACGCCCGGCAGCTTCGAGCCGATCAGGTAAGTCGCCTGGTTCACGTCGATCAACGGCTTCGGGTCGGCCTTCGCGCCGAAATCGGCGGCGTAGATGGCTTTCGGTCCCCGGTCCATGTTCAGCGCCAGGCCGAGCGCGGCGCAATGCAGCGAACAGGTCGCGTCCACCAAATCGTCCCGGTACCACACCAGATGGCGGCTGTGGTGGTACTGCTTGCGGTCCATGCCGCAGTAGGGGCATTTGGGATATTTGCCGAGTTCGTTCTCCAGCGGATTGGGGTCCGGCTGGGTTTTGGGAACGAATTGCAGGGGGGTGCCGTCCTGCTCGCATTTCGCGGCGAGAACCGGCGAACTCAGGGTGGCGATCCCGGCGGTGGCGCCCGCCACGGCGAGCAGGCGAAGCATCTGGCGGCGTTCGGAATTGTGGTTGTCGTTCATGCGAGTGAAACTTCCTGCTGATGAAACGGGCCGCCAGTATACCGCGATAACCCTTACAACAGGCCGGCTATGGCCCGCGCGAACACCTCGGGAGTGGATTCGCCCACGATCCGGGCGCGGATGACGCCCCGCCGGTCCACGATGAACGTCATCGGCAGGCCCATCACCCGATAATCCCGCGTGACCTTGCCTTGCGGGTCCAGCAGCACGTCGTAGGAAACGCCGAGTTCCCGCACGAAAGGCCGCACCGTTTCCGGCGGCTGGAGCACGTTGATGGCGAGGATGACCAGCCCCCGGTCGCGGTACTGGCGGTAGACCGGCTCCAGCGCCTGCATCTCGGCGCGGCAGTACGGGCACCAGTCGGCCCAGAACCGGATGGCCACCACCTGGCCGCGATACTGGTCGGGGAAGCGGACGCCGCGACCGTCCAATCGGTCCAGCGCGAAGGCGGGGGCGGGCGTGTTGGTCTTGATGGCGGTTAGGTTCTGCTCGCAGCCGGCCAGCAGCAAGGCGAGGGCGAGGAGAAAAAGACTCGCGAGGGTCGATTTGCCGTGGTGAAGAGAAGTAATCATGGGTGGTTTC
>JAVMKL010000048.1:0-41235 GCA_031732875.1 Candidatus Competibacter sp.
CGCTGCGTGGCATTCTATCTAAGCCCCTGGTCCATTTTCCGGGGTCCACTTTACTTGAGTATCGGGGTATACGGGTTTATCACGCTTACCGCAGTCAAGAATATGCCGAGCCCTATCAATTTCAGTACAGCCTGTCCCCTGATGAAGAGGCAACTGGGTGGCAATTCGACGTACGCGACTTGGCAGGTGGGATCGAACCGGTGGACCCGATAGCGCTGATTCGGGCGATCCTGGATCGGTGTCTGAATGAAGGGATGCTGTTTCCCTACGCCTACGAACCTGGCCCCCTACCGGATCAGGCTGAGAATGTGTCCCCGAGCCATGTACCCGACGACTGGGATCTCCTGGACCTACTGCTGGCCTTGCGCCAACGGACCAAGGCCTTGGCGGAACCCCTGACCGAAGCACACATCGCTGGGGTTACGAAGTTGCTGCAGGTGCTCACCAAAATGGATCCGTCCCGGCAGGCGACACTGGAACAGTGGCTGCGTGAAGGGCACGCTTGAGTGCATGGAGTTCATTCAATGCTGATACTGGTCACGCTATGCACCAATCGCAAAAAGCGTTCCGCACCACCCATCCTCCAGGCACGTAACCTGCCGACCGGTTCCCAGGAACGTGTATTCGAAATATGGAGGGGGCGGGTATCGTCTTGGACCGAGCGCCAACCAGTTACAGCAACCTATTGCGGACGCGGTTTCACCGAGGCTTTGGTTGCCGCCCACTTCACGGCGCAACCCCTCTGGGTCATCTCCGCTGGTCTGGGATTGATCGCCGCCAACGAGGCTATTCCGCCTTACAACCTGACTCTGTCGGCCACCAGTCCCAACAACATCCGAACGCGCATCGCGCCGCCACCATTCTGTCCGACCCTGTGGTGGCGACAGCTTAACCAGTTGCATGAACCGGCACGGTCGTTGGCAGGGCTGGTACAAGCGTATCCTAGTGCTACAGTGATCATTACCCTGTCTTCGGCCTATGTCAAACTAGTCACAGCCGATTTGGCCACCTTGCCGCCGCCGGTACTCGACCGGGTGCGCTTGGTTGGCCCGATATCCGATCAGGGACTATCTCCCGTGCTACAACCGCTATGGATGCCGTATGATGCACGCTTTGATGGCCCCAACAGCCCCAATCCCGGCACTCGGGCGGACTTTCCCCAGCGAGTGGCCCGACATTTTGCCGAGCAGATCGCGGCGCGAGACTCTAAGGCGACTCCTTCGCAGCATCGGGGCTGGGTCGCCGAAGCACTGGCGACCCTCCAGCCAGCAGCAATCCCTCGGCGGCGACAACTTGACGACACTGCCATCCTAGCTCTCATCGCACGATGCTGGGACCGCGCGTGCGGAAGTGCTGCCCGGATGCTGCGATTGTTGCGCGACGAGGAGGGTGTGGCTTGCGAACAGGGACGACTAGCGCGATTGTTCAAGCAGTTCAAGCAGCAACGGGGGACGGCCAACGGTGAAGTTGCCGGTACGCTGAATTTGGGCCTCGGGGATGCCGATTGAATAGGGAACCATGAAATTTATCTATGCCGATAGTCTGGATTTTGTCGATCCAGGCTACGATTTTGAGAACGACCAGCACGCACCAGGCCGCGAACCGTACTGGGGGGATCAGTATCCACACGAGATCCTGGGCCATGCGCCCTATGATGGTATTCTGGTATCGCGCGCCATCGTCGGCGATCACCGATTGTCGGGTAAATATAGTGAATCGCAAGCCATGCGTTTCCGATTGGTGGGAGCACGTCAGTTTTTGCGCTTCACTGGATCGGATTTGGATGAACGGTTGTTATTCGGAGATTGCGGTGCTTTTTCCTACGTTAATCAAGAAGAGCCGCCGTATTCGCCTGAAGAAACCGCTGAGTTTTATGAAGAAAGCGGCTTTACTCACGGTTTTTCCGTCGATCACATCATTTTTGATTTTTTCCCTGTAGCCAAAAGCTTCTGGGATGGGATCGATGAGGTATCTCCCGGTAAGGATGAGCGCTACCGTCGCTATCAGTTGACCTTGAATCTCGCTGAACGGTTTTGGGCTGAATGCCAACGCTTACAGGTACAATTTACGCCGGTGGCCGTGATTCAGGGATGGTCGCCCGTATCAATGGCCCGTGCGGCGCACGAATTAGTTAAGATGGGTTATCGCTATTTGGCTTTGGGTGGCATGGTCCCCCTTCGCACCGAGGCGATTCATACTGCGGTACAAGCGGTTCATAAAGTTCTGGAACCCTACCGCAACGTGCGCTTGCACATTTTGGGATTTGCTAAAGCGGATGAGTTAAATGAATTTAAAAAGTATCCACTTTTGGCAAGTGTCGACACTACTTCGCCTTTATTACGGGCATTTAAGGATAAGCGCCGTAATTATTATTTACCGACTACCAACGGCGAAATTGACTATTACACCGCGATCCGTATTCCGCAGGCCCTTGAAAACAATACATTAAAGAACGCGGTCAAAAAAGGGCTTTATAATCAGGAGGAGTTACTGGCAATGGAAAAAAAAGCGCTGGATAATATCCGTGCTTATGACCGTCAACAAGCTGAATTGGATGAAGCATTGGAAGCAATAATGGCTTATTCGCGACCCTTGGTATGCGGTAACCATCAGTTGGACTCCGCCGACCAACGAAAACTGGATCAGCTAAGTCTAGCTTACCGTAAGACCTTGGAAGATCGTCCGTGGCGGCGTTGTGGTTGCCCAATTTGTCAGAAAATTTCAGTCGAGGTAATCATCTTTCGAGCCAGTAATCGTAACAAGCGGCGCGGTATCCACAATCTGGAAGTATTCTATAACCATCTTCAAAACCAGTATGGTCGCCAACATGGCTGAATCGCTTGTTTATACTGCTCTGCTACCTCATCAAGGCTCTCGGCATACGGTAATGGCTTTCTGCGCTCGCGCCAGCGATGTACTTCGATTTGCTGTTATTGATCGTATCGGACGCAATGAGGACGGCAGCCTGCGCGGTTTCCAAAGACCACAAGTGGCGAATCATATCCGTGAAATTCGCCAATACCTGACGAATGAAGATGCAATTCTACCTAATTCAGTGGTGGTGGCTTTCACGGAAGAGGCGGGTGTTGAAATTGAGCCATTAAGTGATGGTTTGGCTCGGGTTAAAATTCCATTAGGTGATACACCATTGGGTTTCGTGGTTGATGGACAACAACGGTTGACCGCATTATCAGATTTAACAAATAAGGCTTTTGATTTATTGGTGTCGGTATTGGTTTGCCAAGGTCAAGAAGAACTGCGTAAGCAGTTTATTTTGATTAACAATACTCGGGCATTGCCGAAAACACTAATTTATGAATTACTACCGACAGTGGAAGGATTACCCGCGCGACTTTCATCCCGTTCATTAGCGTCCTCGCTAGTGGAACGCCTCAATTATGATGAAGATTCTTCATTACATGGCCAGATCAAACAGCACACTAATCCGACTGGATTTTTACAAGATACAGTCATTCAGAAGATTATTATGACTTCTCTGGAAAATGGAGCTATGCGAGGTATTCTGAACGAGAATGATGGGTTTGAACGCTGTTTCCTTCTGGTTAGCAACTTTTTCCGGGCAGTACAACAAGTGCTCCCAGAAGCTTGGTTTGGGCATAATCCCCGTACCTCACGACTTGTCCATAGTGCTGGTATTGTAGGAATGAGTTATGTAATGGAATATTTGTATGCAACGGACCAAGCTTTTGAAGTTAATGAATTTATCCCTGGACTACGTTTGTTAGATGGAAAAACGGCATGGACGAGTGGCGTTTGGGCCTTTGATGGTGAGGAGATGAAATGGAATTCAATCCAGTTTGTGCCTAAGCATTACCGAGCATTGAGCAATTATTTAGTCGGTGTTATCCGTCGGAGGCGGCGTCAAAATACCTCGGCAACCGCTACCGTCTTGGCGTAAGAAGTAGGTACTGAGAACAAAAAGACATATTCGAAGTCACAGCATTATCTTACTGTTTCCCCAGCAGAGCCAAGGATTTTCTATGGATAATAACAAAACTCTTCAAGCATTGCTAGGATGCTTGATATTCCACAGCCTTTGGGAAACAACAAAGGTTTGGATTGACGATAGCGCTGGATGAAAAGGGTGGCAGCGTGTTTAGCCGATTGCGTCACGACGACAAAGACATCAGCGTTTCGTGCCAATGCTTCCAAGCGGTCATTTCCCACTTTATCGTGGCTCAATTCAACCGAAACATTGGGAACCAGTTGCCGCAGTAGCGACGCCGCTTGACGACCCGCACTTTCAGTCAAGGTGTAAATTGCAATCAACTTTCCTGCAAGTCGGTTGAGATTGACAACTACCTCTGTCACTCCAGTAGATATAGGTGCAGTCGGTTGGATGATGCCAGGTATTCCCAGAGCACGCGCCAGTTCAGCGAACAGAATGCTTTGACGAGGCTGCATACTTTCCACAGAAGGCCACAGAACCTCCAATATTTGGTGGAGCAACTGTTGGCGCTTGCCAGCATCGGCCGCTGGGTAGGCCAAGGTTAGACTAGCCCAATCAAGTAGCCAGTCGATGTAGCGTAAGCCGTTGGCGCGCGGTACCAATTCAGAGGCCAAATCAAGTACATCACGGTAACGGTCAACATCAAGACCACAGCTTAACGCCGCTTCGTAAAGAATGGCCGCTACGCCTATTTTATCCTCACCGAAAGTGCCATGCAGGGTAACAACAGTCAGCAGCGTCAAATATAAATCGGCATGGAGCGTAACCGGGAAGTGTTCATCATCGCGCAACCAACCCACCAGCAGTGGCAATGCCAGAAGAAACCGGTCGATAGGAATGCCGGTAGGGATCGCTGTTACGCTATCCGCCAACCTCTGTACCGCCAGTGGATCACTCAATTGATCCCAAACTCGCCATTCCGCCACCGCACGTTCGGCGATTGCAAACGCTTGGGTAAACTCGGGCTGGCTTAGGCGTTCGACCCAAGCGACCCAGTCGGAGGGGGTGGCATCTCCCGTCTGGATAGAGATGGCATGCCACAGTGTACGGTAGGTCGATTGAGCCAGCAGAGTCTGTTGGTCCGCCGAATTCAGACCAGCAACAGCCTGCTGCGCAACACGACAAGCTTCCAAGCTGTCGTCTTGAACTGCTTTGAGCAACGCAGCACGGGCTACGGCCAGTGGACTTGCCACTGGAAGTTGTCGGACAGGTCGCTGCCGTTCCCGTACTGGTTGTGCCAGCGACGGCGGTAGGATATCGAACCCAGTTTCCCCGAGACGTTCGGCTAGGGCTTCAACCTCAAGATCGCCAGCGAGAACAGCGACCGCCATGAGAGCAAATACGCCAGGTGCGGCATTGCGCGGCACGTTGCCGAGCACCGCAATGAGCGGACGAGCTTCTATCCGATAGAGCCCCATGGCAGCATCGATGCCACTGCTTTCCAGCACCGGCGCCAACACGCAGCACCAAACCGCCTCGGCAATGGCTGCTGATACTGACGGCGGGCGGCGTGCTGCCAGTACATAGGGTAAACAGTCCAGCGCTAGCAACCCTGACCAATCGCCCAGCGCGGAACGCAGCGCGATTTCCAGGAAATTCAGGTTCAACGCATCCAGGCGTCGTTCCTGCTCCAGTTGGGTCAAAAGAGCACGGGCGGTGGCGGCGTCAAACGTCGCCAGGGCAGCGTAGAACCGACTCACCAATGTCCCAGTGGATTCGAACAAGGCCTGTCGCCCACTTGGGGCCTGCCGCCATGTCAGATAGAGTCGCCTGAGCGAACGCTCAGCTAAGATGGCCGTTTTTGGGGTAACCCGCAAGCGAGCCACTGCATGACAACCACTTGAGGCGATCAGGTTTTCCAACGGATCCTGGTGGTTCAGTACGTTGCTCGGTGGACCCCGGAAATCCGTGGTGGTCAGGCCTGCAAATGCGGTCAGTAGAGGGGCGAGTCGGTGCCAACTACGAGCATCTTGTGCGGTTGCATAGAAGACGGGCAGGCCATCGGGGCTTCGAGCAAACAGTAGTGCCCCGGGAAATCCAGCATCGGTAATTGTCTTCCACAGGAGGTTGTCGGCTGCGGTCGCACCAGTCAGAGTATCCCAAGCATGCAGAAACGTTTGAGCGGCTTGCGGGTCCTGGCCAATCATGTCAATTTTGCTCGCCAGCGTCTTTCCATCACTTGGTGCCGTTCGGCCACAGCAGCGACATCGGTACGGTAGACCAAGTGTTCATCATTGACGGTAATGCCACGAAAGGTGAAGTTCATGGAACCGTCCAGTGAGTAGTCGTCCCCCAGCAAGCCTTTTTCGTGAAAATCCGGTTCCAGCAACCAGTGGATGGCCCGTTTTTGGCCCTCCGGTGAACGACGCAATCGCTCCACAAACGGGAGGTTGTGCGGATCGTCGCGCAGGATCGCCACGACCTCAGCACCGTGGCGCGCGATGGCGCAAAGCGCTTCCGACAGTTTGATTGGACGCGCGGTCCAGTCAGGTTCCAGCGCGGAAAACTGTTGCGCGGTGTTATCGATCACCTCAATATCGCTAACCCAGGCGGAAGCTAACCATAGGGTTTTACTGGGCTGGATCAGTTCGCTTACTAACAGGGACTGGATCAGATTGCGGATAGCCGTGGCTTGCGCCGGGCCGACCAGATCGCGTTGCGTATGCTGGGTTACCATTGTTCTTCTATCCCCAGTATCACCGCTATGGCTTCTGCTGTGGCCTCATAGCGCTCGACAACCGCGTAAAATTGTAGATAGTCGATGTCTATCGGTTGCGCCTGTAGGCGGATCACAGCTTGCCGCAATGCTTTGGCGTGAGCGATTCCGGTTTGTAATCGGCAATGACCGCTATGTCCGAGCGCAGCGCAGACATGTTCGAGCCAATCGCCGGTGTTTAAGCTGATGGTTTCCAGTTCATCTTCCAGCAGCAGGACACGTGCCAGTTCGGGATCGGTGGTAAAGGACGCGCGGAACGGGTGATAGCTTTCGAGTGCCCGCTGACGCAATTCCGCGCTTTGCGCCCATAGGACGCCGTTCAAGGCCTTCATCAAGGTATTGGGGTCGGCGTTGGGCAACTGGCATAAATTACGCAAGCGCGGCGCATATCCAGTATCGCTGGCGGCTAAATAACAGAAAGTGTCGAGGCTGATCATCATACCCAGTTGCGTTTCCAAGTCGCGGCGCCACCTGATCAGTTCATGCAGCAGGACATCATCCCTCGTGGTCATGCCATGGCGGAGCAGGCGGGTATTGAGTGCAACACCAGTGGCATGGCCGACCGGCAATCGGCGGATTTGTAATTGAGCGAACAGGTCGACCATTGGGGGCGTGCGTTCGGCGTGACGGACTGCGCTTCGGACACGGGCGGTCGCCGCCGCGATCTCGTTATCGGTATGGGCCAGTTCGATGAAGCGGTCCAAGGCTTGAGTAACCAGTTCCAAATCCGACGGTTGCAACGCCGCTTCCACGGCGCGGAACCACCGCCGGGGTTCGGCGGTAATGGCGGCGACTAGACTTTCCAGGATGCCAGCGCCGCCCACAGTGGTTTCAGTAATCCAACTCACCGCCGGTTCTTCGGTACCGATTGGCAAAGGATCAGCCAACAAAACGTCAGCGCCAGCGCGTGTGGCCATCAATTGCCGACAGGCCAGCAGGCTCGCCTGGGTCAGCGTCTCGTGCAAGCGGCGGCGCAACCAGAGGCCCCAGGTAGCATCCGTTGGGTTTTCGGTGGCTTCGAGGGCGGCGTACAGACGGCTACAAATTGCCGGTTCCGCCAGCAGGGCTTGCAGTTGTTGAGTCAAACGGCCGTGGCGGGGTGGCGTGGGTGCATCCGGTTGGGCAAGTTCGTTCGATTCATCCTCGTCGTCGGTATCGGGTTGATCGGGCGTCAGCGGAACATGAATCACGTCCTGATCGGTAAACAGCGCGTTAAATGCCGCCTGGAAGTCGGCGTCGGTCAAGGTCTGCGCGGCAGCCAGCAGGTTGGGATGCGGGTGGGCAAGCCAGACGCGGATAGCCGTCGCCAGATACACCCGATGTAGCCATTCCCGTTCAAACATGGACACAGAAGCTGGCAATTGGTCATCACTGAGCACGCGCCAGCGGTAGTACGCCGTCCGGCAGGCGGCTCGCAAAGCCGGCGGCAAGGTCGCTTGCGCCAAAATCTGGGGGGGTGGTAGCCGAAAGGTGAGCCGAATACCATCGACGCTGATTGCAAAGCCAACAGCGACGGGGTTTGCGTCTTGGATGAAGCGCACTTCGGCCAAGGTGCGGCTACCATCTTGTAACAAAATCGACGCGCTAGCGGTGCGTGCATAGCGCAGCACGTGCGCATACCCACCATAGGCATTGAGGTAAACGCTCATGTCGGCTACGAGTTCGGCCCAACGACTGCGGGGTGAGGGGGCAATCAGAATCGGTGTTCCGTGTTCAGCGAGGCGGGATTGCCAGTCCAAGCGAGCATTCGAAGTCGGCAAGACCTGTGGTAGGCGCAACTGATCCAGCAGGATGGTCCACGGACGAAGGACCGGCACTGCGCCCTGCGCATCAGTGACTGTCTCTACATACTCACGCATACTGCTATAGCAGTCGATAGCTAAATCTTGCGTTTCCTGATAGGGATCAATCGCAATCCAGTGGTGCAACGCGCCGCGCTGATAGGCAAATCGTCGGCTGACTCGTCCCGGTACCATTTGGTTCATAGCCTGCACCAATGGCATGGTTTCTTGCAGTGGATCATCACCCTGGCAGGGTGGCGGGAGGTGCAGAGTCACTTCCGGCAGATTAAGGTCGCTGAATAGATTAGCCGGGATGAATTCTGGTAGAGGCGTGTCGGTATGGTAATCGTGCAGACTCCCATCCGGTTCGGGAAAGGCTGTCTGCCAGTTGCGATGTAACCGGCGCAGCAGAGTTGGAATGGCCTCCAGCAACAGAGACCGGGGCGGCGACCACAATACTTCATCTACCGTCACCTGATCCAGTTGCAGCGCAGCGATCAAATGGCCGCGCAAAGCGGTGAATTCCGGTGTTTCCACGCGAAGTACTTCAGCAAGAAACTGGATAGTGTGTTTGATAAAAGCCGGGTTGCGCACGGCGCCATCGGGACCACTGAGGTGAGTCCAAGCGTTTCCACTGACGCCCGTCGGCAAGTTGTGCGTCAACCAGTCCAACAGAGCCATGGCGGCCTGCATCCGCAACAAGTAGGGATTACGGATCGGCAAGGCTTGCGGTGGTAGTGAGGGATCAAACAGTTGTTCGTAGCTTTGATAGGTCAGGCGGTCACGGCCGTAGTCAGACAACACAGTCACGGTCCACGGCCGCATACTGCGTATACGTCCAGCGCGGCCCTTGCGCTGTAGAAACGAGGCCCAGTCGCGGGGAGCCTTGTGCTGCACTACGGCTCCGACCCGAGGGTCATTGAACCCGACTTCAAGAGCGGCGCTGGCAACGATAACATCGGCGTCGCGGTTAACACCGCGATCTTGTGACGTGGTACGCGAAACGATCAACCGGGCATCGAGTGGTCGCCCTAGCCATTCGCACAGTCGCCAGCGCTGGCCATCAAGTTGGCGCAAAGGCAACAAGGGATCTGCTTGGGCGGCGCGCAACTCGGCCAATGGCGCGTGGTGTGGCCGGCCAAACAAATCGTAACCTTCGGCATCCCGAAAGTTATCAAACAAGCGGTTGATGATGTCTAGATCATCGGTGAATGCGAATACTCGTTGCCCCATTCGGCCTTGGGATAAAGCGCCGGTCGCCGGATCCATCAGTCGACCAAGCAGCATGAGCGTCTGGATGGTGGTTGACAACAGACTGGTTCGCGCCGCCGGGTCGCCGCGCAGGATGAGTTGATACTCGGCGGCTTCCTCTACCATGTCCTCGGGGCGTGGCTCCACCAGGGTGATGCGATTAAGGTCGATGCCAGTCAGATCAGCAAAGAATAGTGGCGCGTCTTCCAGCGTCGCTGACAGACCAACGAAGGTCACCGGGGCATTCAGCGCATGTTGCCAGCGCCGCAGGACGAGGCCGGCATGGGCGCCAGTCGTGCCCGTGTAGGTATGTACCTCGTCGAGTAGCATGAGTGGCGGGCGGCGACTGGCGGGCTGGCCAATGCCAAACAACCGGCGCATGGTTGTATCGGAAAGTCGGCGGTTAAGCATCTCCACTGTACTAAACAGGATGTCCGGGTGCTGCTCTAACAGTCGGTGCCGGGTCAGGATCAATTCACTGGCCTCCACAGCCACAGCCCGGTTATGACATCGCACCAAGCGCTCGATTCCAGCCTGCCGGTCGGCTTTGGTCCACAGCAACTCATCGCCGGTTTCGGGGCAAAGCAGGATCGGACATAGCCAGTCGCCGTTGCGCAACGGTTTCCATCCGGCTTGTGTAAGCGACTGGTCAGAAGCGTTATAGGGGACGGCCTGATAGAGCGCGCCAAGGGTAAAGCCGCGCCGGCCAGCTTTATGAAGGGTACTGGCCACGCGGCGAGCCATACGCAGACATTCACTTAACTGATCGCGTAACAACTCAGTGCGGGGATAAATGGCCAGCGCTTTGACCCAGGGGCTTCCATCCCCCAATAATTCGGCCAACTGTAGAAAAGCCGGCAGATAGAATGCCAGCGTTTTACCACTGCCGGTGCCGGCAGTGACGATCACGCCCCGACGTCCACCAGGCGTCAAGAGCACTCGGCAGGCTTCTTCCTGAAAAACCGCCAGCCCCAGTTCTTGGCCACCGGGGCAGATCAACGCTTGCCAGATCCCGCGCTGTAGCGGGGAAAGCGGAAAAACTTGTTGTAAACCTTGGAAAACCACACTGGGTTGCCGGCCACGACGGTTGGGATCGCGGTCGGGATAACGCCGGGGCCGCAGATCAACTCGGAAATCGGACACTAGGCGGGGGGCCGTCTGCCAAGGACGGTTGGGAAACAGTTGCCGTAACCGGGCGAACAACCGCACACCCTCGGCGAAGCGGGAACGCAATCCATCATTGCCGATCTCAAACAGCAGGCGCCGGTCGATCAGATCTTCAATGAAATCCTCGGGATCCTCGTCTGGAGCGATGTCCTGCGCCAACTGGCTTACATCCTGCCGAGATAGTGCTCCATCTACATAGCCCCAGATCAGCGAGCGAAACTCGACCTCCTCAATGCGAAACAGTAGTTGATCGAGAATCGCCTCAGCCATGGATAATCACCGGTAAACAAATGATGAAGATGTAGGTGTAGGTCTAGGTGAAATAAAGAACGCATGGCTTAATTGACGAATCTCCAACCATTGTCGCACTTCATCGGTGAATAACTGGAGTGCTGCTCCGCCACCGTAAGCTGCTTTTAGGAACACTAGCACGGAAGCCGGTGTTTCGGTTGTTTCCAAACCTTGCCATGCTGTATGTATGTTGGCAACTACCAACCTTAACTGATCAATATCACTCTCGTCTTTGGGAAGTACGGCAGTTAATTGCTTGGCTTTTTCTTGAAGCTGACGAATAATTTTTACTTGTTCCCGCGTAGAAGGCAACTCTTCAAAGAGTTTCAGCAACTCTTCGTTGAGACTGGGTCGGATGCTCTGGGTATAATTTTCCCAAGCTAATTCTAAACTTTGACAAATTTTTGCCGGATAATCTTTGATCAGTTTCCAGAATGATTTGGATGACTCAGCGTTAGGCTTAGGCTTAATAGTGTTAGGATCACTGTGGTAGCAAGTAGCGATTGTTTCCAATGTTTGGCGCAAACCAATCAAGTTGATGTTGATTGAATAGGGAACATTACGGCTACGAAAAATTTTTGCTAGACGAACTAAATTGGTAAACGTCTGGACCGCTTGCTCCAACTCGAATGCACGTGAACTGAAGGTTTGCACTTCCTGGGCCAACTGTTTGTTAGCTTCAAGTTGCTCCAAACTTTCCGCTAGCTGGTTGGCACGTTGTAATAGTGTCATTGAAGTTCCTCAAGTAGGGTCTGCAGAGTTAAAAAAGCGGCATCAATCCGTTTTTTTACATCATCCAGCGGTTTTATCGTTGCACTGTATTCGACTTGTCGATTTGCAAGTCCCTGCTCTCCAAATTTCAAAATATTTTGAACTTTGCCAATAAATGTATCGACCACATCCATTTGATCCTTCCGAGTCAAAGCCAGTTTTTGTAATGGTTTATTGCCTTCAATTGGCCCATCAAATGTATTGTTTTTGACAAGTTGTTGTGGATTAGCTTTGCGAAATTTATCCTGTAGGCTATCAAATTCATTAATATCCCAACCTGAAATAGCAACCCTATTCATAGCATTGCGAACTCGGATGATAGCCTGGACAAAGTCCTTAGGGGATTCATCAACTCCAATATGAGTAATCAATCCAGATTGCCATACCTTTCTTTCGTTAACTTCGTTTATAACCGCCTTGTCGATGCTGTTTTTAATGCGGTTATACACATCGGAAATGACCTTATAAGGAGCAACTAAATCTGTTGGTGGCGATTGCATTAACTGCCACTTGTTTTTTTGCAAATTTTCCAATGATTTTAAAATCAGCTCAGAGTAAATAAAACGTCCTTTCTGACCTCCTTTCTTTCCAGAATAGATGGCTTGGACCAATTTTTGTAATACTTTATGATGCCTTGAGAGAAAAGTAATAACTGCATCCATGTCATTACTTCTCATTGAAGGGGTTGGCAAAGATTCTGGAGACATAATGGAATCAATTGATATCTCTGACTTAGCACTGGTCAGGCTCCTAGCAATCGCCAGTAGTTCCACTATAGCTTTGCCTGGATCCCATTCACTCGTAACTTTTGGCAAAGCCATTATCTGTTGTTCTATTTCTTCTGCCCATTCTTGTAGGCATTCAAGAGCGTTTACAAGGGCGATATCGCCATCAGGGAAATTCCAATGTCCTAGATTTCGGAACTGCAATAAACCTCCTAGAGCAATGGCCGATTTTGTAAAATTACTGGTTTGATTTTCTTTGGGCAACTGAATAGAAACGGATGGCTCATTAGGAGTAGTTAGTTGGCCTCTAAAACGAAAACTAAGTGGTACGAAAGCTTTTGCACCAGTTCTGCCAGCTATGGAAGATCGGTCAATACTTAGGCTATCCCAATCTATGTAATCCCACAGTGTGTCGAAGAGAACTTGACGTAATTTGGTAGCCAAGCTTTCCTGCATTTTGTGTCCTTGTGCCCAACGGTCTAGTTCATTTAATTCAGGAATAGTGGGCTGAGTTGGTTGGGTCCGCGTAATTATTGGAGATTCTTCAGGTCTAGGTATAAGTGTAGGTGTAGGCTCTAAAATAAAATTACTCAAAACAGGCAAAGAAAACGCTTCATGGATAATCGGATTTAAGTTAACAATTTGCCCTTTTCCATGCCAAAGCTCCAGCAAAGTTAGTCTTCGAAGGTGATTAGCTGGATCAAGAGTTTCCAGTTTTTGCCGGTCAACCATATCTAGCTTTGTTTGACCAATTAGGAGCTTTTCTGTTGGGAACTGGCCGATAGCTAGCGAATCGGCATGACCATGCAGGGTTTGACGAAGAACTCCTGTTAGGAAAGTACGGGGGAGGAGGCGTTGTGTAATATTAGCATCAACCCGTCGAGCCATCTGCCATAATGACTCGATATTAAATGGGTATAATCCATAACTTTCAGTTGCACCAAAACCCTGATGACAAATACTTTGATGCTGGCATTCTGAACATGCATTTGGAGGTGTTGTATTCTCACCAAACTGCAATTTTTGATGCCATGTTTTTAGTCTTTCTGTACCGATACGGACGGCATTTAAGTAGCGACCAGCAAATTTAGCCAATCCCTCTTGACCGATTACCTTAGCCGGACGATCCATTTCAATACGGAACGTCAAGCGAGTACTTACTGTATCATCTAGTTTTTTATAATAACCAGTAGTAACCGCCGCTGCCCAACGAAGTTCGCAAAGCCGTTCATTGCCTTGTCGACCGGGAATTGTCAATGCCTGCAACAAAGTATTGTCAATACCTTGCAATAGCGCGAGGTCTTCAACTAACAGGATTAGTCGTTTGCCCTGCGTGTAAAGATGCTTTCGCAGGTCTGTCATCATATTAATCAATTGTTGCGGTGTTAGACTCAGTGTCCGAGTCAGTGCCTCATCTAAATTACGGTTAATAATTTCGAGTGCTAAATCAAACGCTAAAGTCCCCGGACCATCACCAATAAGATTGAGTACTTCCTGAGTAGGAAATGCAGCACTGGCATAATCACGACCGCCCAATGAGATATCACTAGCGCTGAACTCCCGACGATTTTCTGCTCTCAGATTGGTTGAGCGATTACTAAAAATATGGCTGATTAAATCATTGATCAGTAGATGATTGGTTGTGAAATACGACTTACGCAGATAAGGGTCATTAAAAAGATGAGGAAGATTATTAATTAAATACTCTTCCATTCCATCTGTTTCTTGATTTTTTATTAGTTTGTCCTGACTAATAGCCAGCGCAATAGAACTTAATAAATAATGGATCTTTCCTTGATCATTAAGCGTAACTGGATCCGACTTTTTAAGTTGTTGGCGATAAGGATCGGCTAAATTAGATGGGAGCAACCCCACAATACTTTCAATAATGGTTCGTAAACTAGTGCGCGCCTTAGGAATAGCAAATATATAAGTGTCCTCCTGTTGAGGAATATTGAGGTTTATCCATTTAATAAAGTGTGATTTGCCGGAACCAGATTCGCCTAGCACCATAGTTTGTACATAATCACCACGATTTGAGTCTAGAAAATACTGATGCAAAAAATCGTAAGCACTGATAGATGTTAGCGCGATTGTCCGATCCGCACTTTCGGAGAAAAGTAATGGATAGTCAGTATGTATGGCAAGAAAAATTTCCTCTGCAACTGCCTCCGCATCGGGATTGATAACTTCGTGGACTCTTTCTGGGTTCCAACACAAATAGTTTTTAAAAGTCATACTTGTTTCTCCACAAAGTAAGCAATATGGCTAACACGGCTGGTTTCACGTCCATAATCGAGTAGGTACATGTTCGCATCTGAAAAGGTTTGCAGGTTAATAACTCCTCGTTGCGCGAGTCGCCGCAAGGCCAGACTGCTAGTACGTGAAAAAGTCTGAGCCTGACGCGCTAATTCCAAGCGAGCCTGTTTCTCCAAAGACTCGCGAATGACACCACCTTCCAGAACTGGCAGTAGTGATGCCCATGCTTGGATAAAATTACTTACGCTCAATTGCGATTTATCACCAAAAATAGTCGGCAAGTGTCGAGCGATAGCAACAGTTGGATCGGGCAATACATAAGCAGTGGCCTTAATTGCATCTTGGTCTGCAATTTGCGACTCGTCTTCATCTATATCAGCATCTTCACTGGGTTCAATAGCCGTAAAACCGAGTTTGACTGCATACCCAAGGAACCGTGCCCAATACACCAAGTTTTGGAAACTAGATTTATTTGTTAGCTCAAAAGATTCTGATTGCTCACCCATATCGGTTTCTACCATGAATCGAACATTTTTATCCCACATTAATGGTTTTAGAGGATCCTGCATCAAGAACCAAGTCAAAGCTTCGGGAAAACGACCCCGATTCCATGACGGATCACTGAGCTCTTGCAATAATCGTTGTTCCATCAAGCGAATGAATCCTAATTCATTTAGGTTCTGGACATCTGAAGCTAGTTGCAGACGTTTTTCGCCAGTTTCGTTTGCTATCTCCTCCACAACAAGGTTGAGTCGCATTGCTTCATTTAACACCTCTGAGAGTATATTAGTTTTCTTGCCCTTCGTGAGCGATGGTGGATTCATCAATCCTGCTAGATTTTCACGTGTTATTCCTTTGCCTTTGGGTTGACTGGCGAGTTGCTTTAAAAGAAGATATAAACGATTAGGTACTGCAGGCCAATTCGTAATCACGCTCATGAAAGCACCCTGTGAATGAAATCATCCAGAGAAAAACCGGGAACAGCGTACACATCGCGCAGACGGCGTTGTGGCATTAAAGGATCTGGTTGATTTTCCGGTACCAGAATCAGTCGCTCTTGACCTAATGGACGCGGTTCCAGCATTGTCGGTTGCAATACGCTGTTTTCCCCGATTATCAAAAATTCAGGGCCGCGTGGCATATCAATGTTCATTATTGGCAACTGGAGCGTCTCTTCAAGCTCAGTCATAAATATCCTGCGACAAACCAGTTTTTCGCGTTGCTCGGATGAGATTAAGGCGAGTCCGCCACCAATTCCGATCAAACGCAGCAACCCTAAGTTAATCAATTGTTCAATAGCTTCACGTAAACGACGTTGTTGTTTCCGACCAGTCAATTCATCTAACTGATAAAAGATCAGTGCTAGGTTCCTGCGGTCAAATAATCCATTGGCAGGTGAACACAATCCCACGTTTTGCCACTGTGGCAAGGGCAATGGCCGGGAAATTTGAGTAGCGGTACGCTCTTCCTGATGTGCCCGACACCACGGGCAGCCGGGGCACACCGCCGCTGGATAAAAGCTTTGGCCTGATATCTTCAGGGTGTAGAGATCGACCACTGTGTGCGCCATGCAGGTTCGTCCTCGAATGACGCTCAACAAATGCTGTAAACTAACTCGATTATGGCGATAAATAGCTTGCCGTAGGGGTTCAATGATTTGTTGCCATCGTTCTAGTTCATAGTGGCTATCGTCCAGTAGGTGTACCCGTTGAAACATCCCCATTAAATTATCAACGGTATATTCGGCAGTGATCTCACCGGTAGAAGCGGTTCCCAAAAGTTGAATCAAGCCCGCCCGCGCCATCAGAGCGAGAGTACGAGCATTCCAGTCTGAGTTGCGAATACCTAACATGTTGATATCTTCTGGCGTCATGCTCGGCGGAGTGTCAAGATTGACAATGCGTTCGTGCAGATCACAGCCCGGCACGGCGTGATCGAATAATGACCGCCAACGTGTTAATCCCCGCTGGACTGAAATGATGGTTTTCTGGTTGAGCGAACTGGCAATTGGAAAATCATCATCGGCAGGTAGTAGCAGCGAAAGACTGGCGCAGCCATCGCGGCCACTGCGCCCAACTTCCTGGTAGAAACGATCCAATGTTTCGGGAATGCAGGCATGAATTACCGTGCGCACAGGGGCGTAGTCCACGCCCATGCCAAAGGCGGCGGTAGCTACCACCAAATCAACCGCGCCACTACGCCAGGCGGTTAGGATTTGTTCGCGCTCTTCGGCGCTGGTGTTACCCGTCACGACTCGCAGAGCGCAGTAACCGAACGCTCGCAACCGATAGCCCCAGTCAACCGCATCCGCCACCATAGTGGTGTAAAGAATGGCCGGACGAGGCAAATGCGCCAAGGCTTCCAGGCAATGTTGCTGACGAGTCGTCACGTCGGTGAATGGGGCAACCCAGAACTCGATTTCCGGGCGCAATCGGAGCGCACCCACCGAAAAAAACGGTGTCTTTGCATTCGCAAACAGTTGCCGTAGTGCCTGGACTGCAATCGGCGTGAGTGTGGCCGAAAGCAGCAGTGTCCGAAAGCGTTGCGCAGATGGACTACGGGCCATCAGTTCGGCCCATAGCCCCCCCAGCAACTGAAATTCCGTGCGGAAATCGGTGCCCCACCCGTCTACCAAGTGAGCCTCATCGACCACCAGTGCGCGCAAACGGCCCACACTGGCAGCTTTTAACAGCGCAGATCGCAAAGAACCACAGGCCGCTTCTGGCGCGACAAAACATAGCCCTTGCTGACCCACGGTGATTGCTTCACGAATCTGAAGTTTGCGGGCGTCGTCACCCACATAGGCCAATGGCTGATCCGGTAGGCGATCCTCTCGCAACGGCAACTTCCGGGCGGATTGCTCGTGGTCGATGGCCAAGGTGATGGTTGGGACGATCATCAGAGTCACGCCCGGTCCCTGACTCTCGGAAAAGCCAACACGATCCACCAACTGAAAGAGCAAGCTCTTCCCTTCGCCGGTGGGCAGTGTTGCCAGGATCGTTGCGCCAGGAGGTGCAGTCAGTAGTGTTCTTGCGGCACGACATTGACCAGCGCTCAGGTAGGCCTCCTTGCCCACCAGATGTAGAAAACCATCTGTCAAAGGTCGCTTGCTCGTAGCGGGCGAGAATGGTTTGGCTACTGGCTTAGCCATCGCAGCGGTCCGATCCACCGCCTGTTGTTTACTGCCAGGCAACCAATCTGGTCGCCACCCCGTGGAACGTACATGCCAACTAGGAGATTGTCGTTGCGCGTTCAGGCCCACCCGGCGCCAATCCGTCTCGTTAGGCCAACCGCCGCCAATCGGAACTCGCAATGTGGCATCATCTTCACTTTGGCGACGCCCGTTTTCATAACCCAATGCATGACGGATCAGTACCGCTAGATCAAGTGGCGAGCGACTACCCGGCTTCGCTAACGCCATACGCAATCGTTCAAACGCCGGTTCGTCAAAAGCCATTGCCGACGCGGCCGTTTTTTGATCAAAAATGGCTTGTAATCCGGCAAAACTGTCGAGGAACGAGGGTTCACTCATTTCGAAATGCCCAAGACGACTTGAGGATAATCAGTCGCCAGCACAAAGAGGCCGATGGCATCAACTCGTATGCTGGGCTGCTGGATAGCCTGTAGAATCCACTGGTCATATTCCATCTGCCATTCCAGCGACTCATCGCGCCTCCCCGCGCTTTCCTGAGCCAAGATTGCCAGTCGCCTTTCAATCCGCCGTCGCCGATGTGCTATATCCTGTTCGGCCTGGCTCTGCGCCATGGCGAGAGCGTCCGCGACCTGCGGCAGGCTCAACAAAATTTCGCGTGAACAATCACGAACCTGCCGGCACAGTGTTTCCAGCCGGCCGGGATCGATGATCGCGTCCAACAAATGCGGCCGGCTGCCAAGATTGATGTCTGTGCTGCCCAGCTTTTCGGAACGGATATGGGGCCGTTCCAGTACAGTCAACAATTCCGGTCGAGCAACCGCTTGCAGGGCCGTATCGAGATAAAGGGTCAACAAGTGCGGCGGTAAAAGATCATCCGCGCGGCGTTGCAGAGCGTGAGCAGCCTTATGGGAAAGCTTGATATTCGCTAGGGCCGTAGGTTGCGCCTCCAGCAACCAACAGATCCGAAATCCTACCCAATAAGGTCCAATCACGTCAGGACTGAGGTTAGGATCAATCCGCCAAGTGGCGAAGGTAGTTCCACGGTCATCCCATGCCGTAAACTGTTCAAAAGCACTGAACAGCCGATGCCCCGGACGAAACAATCCCACATCAGGGTAGCGAACGGCGCTGGCGCGGCGTAGGGTGAGTGGCTGATCCAGCCCACTAGCTTTCAAGCGTCCGTGCCAGGGAAACAGCGGCATTAACGTTTCGCGCCCCCAGTGCAAGCGGAAACAGCTATCGCGTCTTGGTTCGGGGATCTGCTGGAACTGCAAGGCATCAACCAGCCAGGGTTGGATTGCTGACAGGCGGTCGGCGCCCTGTTCGAAATCGAGTTCCGCCGCTTCGATGGACGCGCGCAACCCAGTCGCAGCCTCCTCGCGGGCCATCACCCGATCCAGCGCGTATTGATTATCGAGCCGTTGACGCTCGGCGACAATTGCATCGCTCAGTTCAGTACGCGCTCGCCGCAGTCCGGCAGCCCCCTCACGGAAGAGTACCGTGGCCAGTCGCTGCTGGAGGTCGCCCAAGAAGAACTGGATATCGGCCAGCGAGGTATTGAAGACTTGAAAGCAGTCAGTCAACAGTTCCAGCCATGCTTGCCACGGACTGCTATCTTCATCGTTGGGAATGAGGAGGCGATGGCGGATTACGTCCTTGCGCCGACCGAAACGATCCAGGCGACCGATGCGTTGCTCCAGGCGATCAGCGGAAAATGGAACATCGTGGTGGAGGATCGCGTCGGCGAATTGCAGGTTTTGACCCTCCTCGCCGCTGCGGTCGCACACATAGAGCCAGGCAGTAGCGTCGTCACCAAAGCGCCGCGCCGCACTGGCATGATCGGTGACTGACGTTGTGGGGTGAATTAAACCGGGCAAGCACTGCACTGCGCTGTGGCCGAAGGCATGAATCAACGCTGCCGCAAGCCGCGCTGCTACCGCATGATCGGAGGCAAATACCACAACTTTTGGTTTCGCGTTTTCGCCAATCGCCTTGCGTAAACGCCGCAGGATTTCAATCGTCAGCTCTTCACGCGCGAACCCCGGTTCCTGGGCCGCGACTTCAGCCATGCTGGCCAGCAACGCCGGTTCGTGAGCGAACAACGGCGTCTGAGTCGCCAAATCCACCACCTGTTGCGTCAGGCATTCCACCCCTTGCGCCAAAGCCTCAAACAATTGCAGGTAGCGAGTAACCGCGCTGGCTTCTTCGGCGCCTTGCTGCACGGCGTACAGCGCATCTTGGCGCCATTGTTCGAGCAGTTGCAGCAGATCGGGCAGGCGCTCGTCCTCATCCACTTCCACGCGCAAATGTGACAGATTGAGTTCGCCATTCGGCGACTGCGGGCCACGTGGCCGGAATTCCCAGCCTTCGGTATCGGTGCGGCGGGTGCGGATCAGACGGTGGTGCAATCGGTAGGTTTCCGCGATGTGCGTGCGCAGATCGCCCACGCACCGCTGGATCGTTGCCCGATCACCCGTGGTCAATCCCGCGCTCAGTTCACTGGCCAGCGCCGCGACGGTTTCATCGTCCGCAAATAAGTGGATGGCCTCGCGAGCGCGTTGCTTGAGCAGGAAATCGCTGGCCTCGGCGCGCAGGCCACGCAGGAACAGCCCGTACTTGTCGCGCTGTTCCACCTTGCGGCGAAACGTCTCAGGCGTTTCCTGGCCGTACACTGCTGGATCGAGCACCTGCAACAAAGCCAATAACTCAGCTTCCCGTCCCACTCCCGGTGTTGCCGAGAGCAGGAGCAACCGCTCTACCGCCTGACCCAGCGTGCGGATCACCGCCCGCAACGCAGGGGCGATATCGGTATATCCGGACGCCAGCGCGCGATGGGCTTCGTCAATCACCAGCAGGGTGGGTGGGTGGTGCCGGGCCTCCGGTGGCAACTCAGCGTAGGCCAGGATCATGATCCGTTCGGCGAAATCACCCATTCGAAAACGCGTGTCCAACTCTTCCCGCCACTGGCCGACCAGATGCGCTGGCGTCAAGACCAGCACCGTGGCGTCGGCATCGTCCAGCAGGCACTGGCGAATGATGATGCCGGCCTCGATGGTTTTCCCCATGCCGACTTCATCGGCCAACAGGTACCGCTGGACTGGATCGGACAGGACGCGGCGCGCAACCTGCAACTGGTAATCCACCAGTTCGATAGCGGCGGAAGTGGCGCCGGTCATGCCGCGCGAGGCGGCGCGCAAGCGAACCAGGGCATCCATGAACGCCCGGCGCCGATCATGCAGATATTGGGATTCGGCGCCACCGATAGCGAGCACTTCCGTGGGATCGTCGAACGGTTGCAGGCAACGGACTTCGAAATCGTCCAAACCCAGGTAGGCCATTTCGTGGTTGGGAAGGCGAATGAGGTATTCGTCACCATCTCGTTCCTTGATCCGACCGACGCGCCAGCGGTCGTCTTGCTGAAAATAAACTCGCGTTTGCGGAGTTAGCAGAGGCCGCTCGAGGTGATCTACCGGGTAGGTGCGTTCGGTTTGCCGCGCGATGCTCTGGAAGAAGCGTACCACCCACTGTTGGCCATCGCGAGCGACTATCTTACCGATCCCCCAACCGTCATTGGCGTAAACAAACATGTTTGTCTTCCTATGATTTTTTGTTCCTCATAACCTCCATGTGCCCGAATCCAGGCATCCACCAACTGCGGCACTTCGTCCAGCGTGCCGGGTGAGGGGTCCATGCCGCTCAATCGCGCACCTTCAGCGGATTGAAATCGGTCTGGGTGTCGTACACATCCACGCCCTCGCGCCGCTTGAGGGTGTTCACCACCCAATAGGTCAGCGGCGTGGCGGCGGCCTCATACGCCGATTTGGCCAGCCACTGCACGAGTATGGCCGACAGCAGCACCTCCGGGGGGATCGCCCCGACGAACGCCACCGTGACGAACACCGCCGAATCCAGCAATTGCCCCACTAGGGTCGAGCCGATGGTACGGGTCCACAGCCAGCGCCCTTGCGTGAGAATCTTCATCCGCGCCAGCACGTAGGCGTTGACGAACTCCCCGGCCAGATAGGCCAGAAACGAAGCCAGCAGCAGGCGCGGGGCGTAGCCGAGGATGCGCTCGAACGCCGCCTGCCCGTCCCAGAACCCGGCCGGCGGCAGGACCTGGGCCAGGGCGATGGCCAGCACCGCCAGCAGGTTGCAGGCGAATCCCAGCCAGATCACCTGCCGGGCGCGGCCGTAGCCGTACACCTCGGTCAGCACGTCGCCGAGGATGTAGCTGAGCGGAAAGACGATCACCCCGGCCGGCATGATCCAGGGACCGACCGCGATCAGCTTGACCGCGATGATGTTGGCCACCAGCAGGCTGGTGACGAACCCGGCCACCACCAGCACAAAGGCCAGGGAATAGCCAGCGGGCGGGGACGACGAGCGAGATTCGGGTTCCATGAATGGGCCGGGAATGACAGGTGGCAATGAGTCGGATGGGGCGGGTCTGGATACTTATGGATTGCTTTGATAATCCTGAAACTGGCTATCAGTTGCGGCGTTCGCCATCCACGCCGTCCAGCAGCCTCTGCAGGGAATATTCCGTCCGGCCGCTGTCCTCACCCGCCTTGCGGGCCTGCCGCAAGGCAGCTCGTTTGGGTTTCCGTTCTGTCCCCGTGGTCGCTGCTGAGTCAATACGGAGCATGGGTTGCATCCTTGCCTTTTCAGGCGGCCTCTTGGTCGTTGGTCGGCCGGACTGGCGAAGGCAATCCGGTGTCATGGGCGACACTCGGTCGCGGTCGCGGTCAGCGAATCGTTGCAGCAGGCCGATCGGCTGGAAGTCGCGGGAGCCGGATGGATTCCGCCGCTTAATGCAATTTTTTCAAATACTCTTCGAGTTTGCTTAGCTCCTCGGGACCGAGGCCGCGCAGGCGCTCCTCGGGCGTGAGGCGCTTTAACACTTCCTCGGGCGGTAACTGATCCAGCACCGCCTGCCGTTCTTCCGGCGTCAGCTCCTGCAGAAAACGCTGGCGCGCTTCGCGAATAAAATCTTCCATCGTGTAAGCCATGGCTGGGTCCTCCAGAATGTGGACGAGATACAAACAGCGGAGCAACTCCCAGGTTTCATGGCGGCGCGGGCGATAGTGGGTCGCGCCATGCCGAATCCGATTCTGCTGCGTGCTGAACAATTCCCAGGCGGCGTTACGCGGGTGCGGATCGATCTGATTCAGCACGATCAGCCGGATCGTCGGCGTGCCCCACTCGATGTCATACACCCCTGTCCAGGCGGTCGGTTGCAGCGTGCGGCCGCCGGCCAACCCTTGTGGATAGCGCGTGGCGACGGCGTACAGTTGAAAGTCGGACTCGGGGACCAGGCCCGGCTTCGGGCCGATCAGCTTGCGGTAGTTGACGTAGTGTCCGAGCAGTTCGTGACGACGAGCGAGCTTCGGGTTCCATGAATGGGCAAGCTCAGGGAATGCCCAGCAGTTTATGCGCTTGCAGGCTCAGCCGCCATTGCGGATGGGCCAGGCACCAGGCGACGGCGGCCCGGGTGTGGGCCTCCCGGTCGGGACCGTCCAGCGGTTGCAGGAAGAAATGCTCGAACGCCAGGTCCACGAACCGCTCCGGTTGCGCCTCGGGTTCGCTCTGCGGATAGACCAGCTTCAGTTCGTCGCCCTGGTTCAGTTTCAAGGGCGCGCTGGCCTTGGGGCTGACGCAAATCCAGTCGAGTCCCGGCGGAGCCGGCAGCGTGCCGTTGGTTTCCACCGCCACCTCGAACCCGCGCTGGTGCAGGGCGGCGATCAGGGCCTGGTCCAGTTGCAGCAGGGGTTCGCCGCCGGTGCAGACCACGTAGGGCCGGACCCGCGGCGTGCCGGCCGGCCAGCGGGCGGCGACGGCGTCGGCCAGCGCTCCGGCCGTGGCGAACTTGCCGCCCCCCGGTCCGTCGGTCCCGACGAAATCGGTGTCGCAGAACCGGCAAACCGCGCCGGCCCGGTCCGCCTCCCGGCCGCTCCACAGGTTGCAGCCGGCGAAGCGGCAGAATACCGCCGGCCGGCCCGTGCGGGCGCCTTCGCCCTGCAGGGTGTGGAAAATTTCCTTGACCTGATAAGCCATCGCTCAGACCGGCAGCGCCGGTCCTTCCTCGCCCCAGCACAGCAGGGCGCCGCAGCCGGGGGTCTCCTCCAGATCGATGCGGTCCAGATACGGCAGCCGCCCGGCCAGCGCCGTCCGAATCCACGCCAGCAGGCTGGCCGGGTCGGCATCCTCCAGCTCGGCCAGTTCGTCCAGCCGGTGGTGGTCGAGTTCGCGGCAGACCGGCTCGAACCGCGCCTTCACCTCGCCGTAATCGACGGTCCAGCCCATCGCCTCGTCCAGCGGCGCGGTCAGATGCAGGCGGAGGCGGTAGCTGTGGCCGTGCAGGCGGCGGCGGCGATCGCCGGTGGGCGCCCGGCTCAGGTGCAGGGCACTCTCGAACGCGAGTTCCTTCCAGATCCGGTAGCGCCGCCCGTCGAAGTGGCAGCCGGCGGTCGCCGTCTCGTAGACCGTCACCCAGGACAACGCCGGTAGCCCCGGTCGCAGCCGCCGCCAGATCCAGGCCGCCAGCCGCTCGCTGGTCGGGTTGTCCAAGCCGGGCAGGTCGTTGAGACAGGCCAGATCCAATTCGGCCCGCAGCGGCGCCCAGCACGCCTCCAGTCGGTCGAAGTCCACTCCCATGTCGCGGTGCTCCAGGTGCTGGTCGGCGTGCAGGATCACCTCGAAACCGTGCCCGTGCATCCGGCCGCAGGGATGGCCCGGCGGAACGTTCGGCAACTGGTGGGCGGCCTCGAAGCGAAACCGCCGCCAGACGTGCGCGTGGTCATGACGGTCCAGATCGGCGCCCTGGTCGCGGGTGCTCTGAATCCCGACCCGCTCCAGCCCCGGCAGGTCCAGCCGCGCCCGGATCCAGCGGGCCAGGTTTTCGTCGGTCGGCACCGGCAGATGATCGTTCAGCCGGGCGTAATCCAGCGGCGCCACCGCCCCCCGCAGCCGCTGGAGCAGGGCGTCGGTCTCGCCGCCGGCGAACGGCGCCCAGCCGGCCGGCAACTTCGCCCGCACCCGTGCCAGAAAGCCGTGCCCGTGCAGGCGCCGCGCCCGGTGGCCAGCCGGTAGGATCGCCACCTGCCGGGCGGCCTCGAACGGCGTCGCCGCGATCGCGTACCCCTGTCCGGTCATCACGGCGAACCTCGAAACCGTTCCACCAGCGGATCGGGAATCCCGGCCTCGGCGAAACCCTTGGCGCGCAGTTCGCAGGCCGGACAGACCCCGCAGGGCGGTTGCTGGCCGTTGTAGCAGGTGTGGGTCCAGGCCAGCGCCGGCAAGGCGCCCAACTCCCGCGCCATCCGCACGGTGTCGGCCTTGGACTCGAACATCAGCGGGGCATGGATCGTCAGGTCGTAGTCCATCCCCAGCCGGATCGCCTGCTCCAGCGCCTGGATCGTCGGCTGCCGGCAATCGGGATAGCCGCTATAGTCGGTCTGAGCCACGCCGGTCACCAGATGGTGGATGCACTGCTGGTAGGCGAGGGCGGCGGCGAAGGTCAGGAAGATCAGGTTGCGCCCTGGCACGAAGGTGTTGGGCAGGTGGGTGCGCGTATCCACCCCGGGCCGCACCGCCAGCCGGGCGTCGGTCAGCGCGTTGCCGCCCAGGGCGGCGAAGGTGTCGATCGGCAGCAGGGTGTGCGGTACTTCGGCCAGCGTCGCCACGTGCGCGGCGCAATCCAACTCGATGCGGTGGCGCTGCCCGTAGTCGAAGGTGACCGCCGCCACCTGGCGGCGACCGAAGCGGTTGAGGGCCCAGTACAGACAGGTGGTCGAATCCTGACCGCCGGACAGCACAACCAGGGCGTTTATCATGAGAGTTCGCTCCGCTCGCGGATCCGGATACCCCGGGTCAGGGCCGATCACCGGTCAGACGCACGCTCGGCTTGATCGCGATGCCTCCGCGCGGCAGGAAATCGCCTCGCACCTCGAGCCAGCGCGGCTGCAACAGCGCGAACAGGTCGCGGGCGACGCAATTGATCACCTCTTCGTTGAACGTTCCCTGGTTGCGGAAGCCGAACAGGTACAGCTTCAGCGACTTCGATTCCACCAGATACTCCCCGGGACTGTAGCGGATGGTAAGCCGGGCAAAATCCGGCTGCCCGGTGATCGGGCACAGGCAGGTGAACTCGGGACAGTCCAGTTCCACCACGTACTCGTGCTGGGGGTAGCGGTTGGCGAAGCGTTCCAGGATCTGGGGGGCGTATTCGCGCGGGTAGTCGGTCTGGGACTGACCCAGCAACGTCAGGCCGGCAATATCGGACATCGGGATTTCCATCGGGTTGAATGACCCGACGATGTTAGGAGCAACGCGGGGATTAGCCAAGCCTCGATCGTCAGCCAGGCGTTTCGCGATACTCGAAGGTGGCGCCGGTCAGCGGCGAGTGCAGCAGGAAGACGCCCTCGCTCACCCGCTCGCAGGCGGGCGGTTCCAGCGCGATCTTGCCGTGACCGCCGGGGATGTCCAGGATCAGGCGCGGCAGCATGTAGCCCGGCAAGCGGCCGCGCAGCGCCCCCACCAGCGCCATCGCCCGTTCCAGCGGCGGGCGGAAATGGGCGGTGCCCGGCGCCAGGTCGGGGTAGTGCAGGTAATACGGCGTCACTCCCGCTCCCACCAGCGCTCGCGACAGCGCGCTCAACGCCTCCACGCTGTCGTTGACTCCCCGCAGCAGCACGCTCTGGTTGTACAGCAGCGCGTGCGGTCGCAGGCGGGCCATCGCCCGGACGAAGCATCCGGTCACTTCGCGGGCGTGGTTGACCTGCACCACGAACACATCGACTTGCTCGGCGACCTCATCCAGGGTGTCGCAGCGGGCCGGCTGGTACACCGGGAAGCGGGTATGCACTCGCACGCCGCGCAGGTGGGGGATGTCCCGGAACCGGCCGACGATCTCCAGCAGGCGGGCGTTGGGCAACGACAGGGGATCGCCGCCGGACAGGATGATTTCCCGGATTTCCGGATGGGCGGCGACGTAGGCGACGGCCTCGGCGAGCGCCGGATCGCCGATATCCGCCGCGCCCCGCTCGATTCGGAGCTTGCGGAAACAATAGCGGCAATGCGCCGCGCAGCGGCTGGTGACCAGCAACAGCGCCCGATCCGGGTAGCGGTGGACCAAAGTCCCGCTGGCGCCGGCATCGTGCGGGCCATCGCCGATCGGATCGTCGCGCTCCGTCGGCTGTCGGCGGTTCTCCTCCTCGGCGAAAAGCACCATCCGCGCCAGCGGGTCGGCGGGATCGTCCCAGTCGATCAGCGATCGGTAGTAATCGGTCAGCTTGACCGCCAGCATGGGGTGTCCGATTCGGCCGGGCCGGAAGACGACCGGCCGCGACGCGCCCGTTCCGACCGTGCGTTCAGTCCCCGGCCAGCGCCCTTTCGATCTTGGCGATCCAGATCAAGGCCTCGTCCTGGGTCAGCAGCATGATTTGCAGGTTATTGCGGAAATCCTGCCAGGACTTTTCGGCGCACTCGCTCATGGTGTCGACGTAGAGGTTTACCCATTTCTCCGGCGAGTCGGTGGTTCCGGCATCCTTCACATAGTCGACGCTGTGGCGCAGGTACAGCAGGTAGCTGTCCAGCGCCCGGCGCACCGCGCTGATAAAACCGATGTTCATCAGCCCGGCAATCCGCAGCACGGCCTGCCAGAGCAGCAGGTTCGCCACCTGTTGGCGCTCGATCATCCTGTCGGTATTCATCTTGGGAACCTCGTTTGCTCGTTTATTGTGCATCGCAACATAAATCGGCGCAACCGTCAAGCGATTGTTGTGCCGGCGGTGGGTTGCCTTTCCCCGCATCGGCGGATGGGCGCGCGCGGATGGCGGGCGTTCCGGTCAGACCGCCACGGGAGCCCTGATGGCCGGATGGGACTGGTAGCCGACGATTTCGAAGTCCTCGTAGCGATAATCGAACAGCGACTCCGGTCGGCGCCGGATCGCCAGCCGCGGCAGCGGATAGGGTTCGCGACCGAGCTGCAGGCGGGCCTGCTCCAGATGGTTCAGGTATAAATGGCAATCGCCGCCGGTCCAGATGAATTCGCCCGGGCCGAGATCGACCTGCTGGGCGATCAGGTGAGTCAGCAGGGCATAGCTGGCGATGTTGAACGGCACGCCGAGGAAGAGATCGGCGCTGCGCTGGTAGAGTTGGCAGGACAGTTCGCCGTTGGCGACGTGAAACTGGAACAGCGCGTGGCAGGGCAGCAACCGCATCCGCTCCAACTCTCCCACGTTCCACGCCGATACCACGATCCGCCGCGAATCGGGGTCGCGCCGCAGCAGTTCGACCGCGTCGGCGAGTTGGTCGATGCGGCGGCCATCCGCGGTTTCCCATCCCCGCCACTGCTTGCCGTAGATCGGTCCCAGATCGCCGTTTTCGTCGGCCCACTCGTCCCAGATCGTCACCCCGTGCTGGTGCAGATAGTCGAGCTGGGTATCGCCGCGCAGGAACCACAGCAGTTCGTGCACGATCGAGCGCAGGTGCAGTTTCTTGGTCGTCACCAGTGGAAACCCGGCCCGCAGGTCGAAGCGCAGTTGCGCGCCGAACAGGCTGAGGGTCCCGACCCCGGTCCGATCCCGTTTGGGGGCTCCTTCATCCAGCACGCGCCGGATCAGTTCGAGATAGGTTCTCATCGCCGGTCGCCCTTCGATTCGGATTCCTTATCAATAAGGTGGCAATTTATGGTGCAATGCAATATAGTGATTCCAACGACACGATCCATGTAATGAGTCCCCGCGCATTTAGGACATCGAATGGCTGACAAGGCGACTTCCTCGATTCAAGTGATTGCCCGGGCATCCCGATTGCTCGACACCATGGCCGCTCGGGACGAACCGGTCAGCCTCAAGACGCTGTCCGACGCCACCGGACTGCATCCCTCGACCGCATTCCGCATTCTGGCCTCCCTGATCGAACACGGCTTCGTGGAGCGCGGCATGGCCGGCCGTTACCGGCTGGGAGTCCGGTTGCTGCAACTGGGCAACCGCGTCCGGCTCGATCCGCGTCGCGAGCCCCGTCCGCTGGGGGAACGGCACGATCGAATCGGTAAACCCGTCGACCTGCGCGCCGGCGACGGCGACTGGTGAAGCGCGCCCGGCGTCACTCCTTGCCGGGCAGTTCCACGATAAAAGTGGCGCCCTGCCCGACTTCGCTTTCCACCCAGATTTGCCCGTTGTGGTGCTCGACGATCTTCTGGCTGATCGGTAATCCCAGCCCCGTACCCTTGGGTTTTCCGGCAAGATTGTCGCTGACCTGATGGAATTTCTCGAAGACCAGCTTGTGCTGGTCGTGGGCGATGCCGGGGCCGTTGTCGATCACCTCGATGCGCCAGCGGTTTGCCGTCGGCCGCAGCCGGATGGTGACTTCGCCGGTGCGTTCCGGACAGAACTTCACGGCGTTCGATAGCAGGTTGATGATCACCTGGGTCAGGCGGTCGTGATCGCCGGCGATCATCACCGGTCCGTCGCCCAATTCCTCGCGCAAGGCCACCGCTTTGTCGCGGAACAACTGGCCGGTCGAGGTGATGGCGTCCCGAATCAGCGCGCCCAGATCGATCTCCTCGATGCACCACTCGATCCGGCCGGAGTCGATCTTGGCCATGTCCAGCACCTGGTTGATCAGCCGGGTTAGCCGTTCGCTTTCCTTGACGATGATGGCGAGGAACTTGTTGCGCTGTTCCACGTCCATGTCGGGGTTGGCCAGCAGGATTTCCGAGAAGGCCCGGATCGAGGTGAGCGGCGTCCGTAGTTCGTGGGTGACGGTGGAGATGAATTCGTCCTTCAGCCGATCCAGTTCCCTGAGTCGGTTGTTGGCCTCGCGCAGTTCGGCCGAGGTCGCTTCCAGTTCCCGGGATTTCTGTTCCAGCCGGCGGCTGTACTCGATGACCTGAGTGCTCTCGTCGAGAATGGTCATCATTTCCTCGATGCTGAGCACTTCGCCCATCACGATCGAAGAGATCATCACCCGGGCCGAGGCCGCGCCGATCGCGCCGGCCAGCAGCCGTTCGGTATGGTGAATCAGCCGGGAGTCGGCCTGGAGCGGATAACCCTCGTGCTCCTCGGCGTAACGGTCGAACGCCTCGCTGGCGCGTTGGGGGCCGAGAAAGCGGGCCAGCAGATCGTACAGCTCGGCGGTTTCCACCACCCCCCGCCACAGCAGCGCGTCGCCGTCGTGGCGCTCGCGTTCGAGAACGCTGACGAACTGACTGGCCTGGATCTGCTCGATGGCGCCCGGCCGACTCAGTACCGACCCGAACACCAGACCGCCGATGTTGGCCAGCATGCTCCAGAACACCGCGTGCATGTAGGGATCCATGTGCTGGAGACCGAACAGCGCGTAGGGCTTGAGCAGCTCCAGCCCGAACGGGCCCTGGTCGACGAAGCCGGTACCAATCCAGCCGGAACGGGCCATGGCCGGCAGCATCAGGGTATAGGCCCAGACCAGGAAGCCGCCGCTCAGGCCGAGCAAGGCGCCGCGCCGGCTCGCCCGCTTCCAGTACAGGCCGATCAGGATCGGCGGCGCGAACTGGGCGGCGGCGGCGAAGGAAATCAGGCCGCTGGCCACCAGGGCGTAGGATTCGCCGATGAACCGGAAATACAGGTAGCCCAGCAGGATCAGCGCCGCGATGCCGACGCGGCGAATGCCGAGCAGCAGGCCGGAGAGGTCGGAACGGCCGGCCAGCCATCGCGGGTTGGCGCGCAGCAGGATCGGCATCACCACGTCGTTGCACACCATGGTGGAAAGGGTGACAGTCTCGAACAGGATCATGCTGGTGGCCGCCGACAGCCCGCCCAGGAAGGCCAGCAGCGCCAGGTTCGGCATCTGTTCGACCATCGGCAGCGCCAGCACGAACATGTCGGCGTCCACTCCGCCGTTGCCGAACACCAGCCGCCCGCCCAGGGCGATCGGCAACACGAACAGGTTGATGACGAACAGATAGAGCGGAAACAGCCAGATCGCCTTGCGGATATGGGCCTCGTTGACATTCTCGACCACCAGCACCTGGAACTGCCGGGGCAGGAACAGGAACGCCATCATCGCCAGGAACATGAGCGACAACCAGCCACCGTAACCGCCTGGCACCACGCCGAACCGCATCAACGCCGCCAGTTCCGGTCGCGCCGCCGCTTGCTGGAACAGATCGCTGGGACCGCCGAACATCACGAAGGTCACCACCACGCCGACCAGCACGAAAGCCACCAGCTTGAACAGCGACTCGAACGCCACCGCCGCCACCATGCCCTCGTGGCGCTCGGTGATGTCGATATGGCGGGTGCCGAACAGGATGGCGAAGGCGATCAGCACCAGCGCTACGAAGAAGGTGGTGTCGGCCCAGAACGGTTGGTGGGCCGAGAAGGCGGGCATCGCCACCGCCGGATACTGGCGCAGCAGGCTGAAGCTGGTGGCGATCGCCTTCAACTGAATGGAAATGTACGGCAGGATGCCGAGCACGACGATCGCGGTCACCATGCCGGCTAGCAGGCCGCTCTTGCCGTAGCGGGAGGCGACGAAATCGGCAATGGTGGTGATGCGATGAACCTTGGTGATCCGGACGATGCGCCGCAGCACGAACCAGAACAGTATTGCCATCAGGGTGGGACCCAGATAAATCGGCAAGAAATCGACCCCGCTGGTGGCCGCCAGTCCGACGCTGCCGTAGAAGGTCCAGGCGGTGCAGTAGATCGCCAGAGACAGGGTGTAAATGTAGGGATTGGCGATGATCGAGCGGCCGGCGTCGGCCCGCTGATCGCCGTAGTAGGCGATGCCGAACAGCACGCCCATGTAGGCCAGCGCGCTGGCGATGATGACGCCGTCGCTGAGCATTCAGGAGGGCTCCGCCGGATCGGCATCGCGGGCCTCACGGCTTTCGGCGGATGCGATCCCCGGCCGGGACGCGCCCTCCGGCGGCGGCGCCTTGGCTTGATCCGGCCCGCCGATTTCCGAATGCTGCACCACCACGACCAGCAGGGCGATGAGGACGAACCACGTCAGATAAAGGTAGAGGTACAGCAGCGGCACGCCGAATGGCATCCACGACCGATCAAACATATCCAGCATCGGATAATTGAGTGCCAGCACCCCGACGATGAAAAGGATGACGATGTATTCTTTCGATTGTTGCCGCATCGAACCCCTGTCACTTTCAAAAATGCGCCATCGTCTTGCGGATCTCCACCATCCTGTCGGAGGCTTCCAGGGCCTGGCCGAGGGTCTGGATACCCTGAGCCTCCAGCAGGTCCAGCAGTTTGAGAAACACCCGCGCGGTGACCAGTGAATCGCCCAGCGCGGTATGGCGGTCGTGCACGTCCACACCCAGCCGGTCGGCGATGGCGTCCAGGTTGTGGTCGTCGGTGTAATCGTGCAGGTAGCCGGACAGCAGCAGGGTGTCCAGCACGGGATTGGCGAACCGAACGCCGAGCTTTTGTTCCTTCAGCTTCAGGAATTTCATGTCGAAGGCGGCGTTGTGGGCCACCAGCACGGTGCGGTCGTCGCCGACGAACTTCCGGAACTGCGGCAGCACGACATCGAGGCCGGGCTTGTCCTTGACCATGTCCTCGGTGATGCCGTGGAAGCGGATCGAAGCCTTGGGGATCGGCCGGCCGGGATTGACCAGTTGGTCGAAGTTTTCGCCCGCCAGCACCCGGCGGTTGACGACGCGCACGCCGGCGATCTGGATGATCTCGTCGCCCTTGGACGGCGCCAGGCCGGTGGTTTCGGTATCGAATACGACGTAGGTGAGGGCGCCCAGCGGATAGTTGACCAGATCGCCCCATTCTTCCCGGTTTTCGTCGCCTAGGGAAAAGTCGTAGAACTCCGGCCGCTCCGGCAACGCCTCGTCCGGCTCTTTCCACTGGCGCGCGGACGCCGGCAGTGGCAGACGCAACAGGGAGTGGCCGCGCCGGCGATGGAACTGGCTCCACAAATCGCTGTTGTGGCGGCGCAGCACTTCACCGACCGTGGTTGCGCCCACCAGATCCTGCACGTGCTCGCTCAACCAGCCTTCCAGGCGGTCGGCCGGCATCGGCTGGCCGGGCCAGATGATGTCCAGGTAGACCCGGCGGTTGCCGAGCAGGCATTCGATCTCGAAGGTCTCGCTGACGCCGTGGGCGTGCAATTGAAGGAGTAAATACTCGAGCAGCAGCATGATCGAGTGGTTGTCCACGTTGAGCCACAGCGGCATGCCCACGATCTTCACCCGCGGTTCGCCCCGCGGCTCCAGGTGATGGATGACGCTGCCGATCAGATCGGCGGAGTAGACGTCGTTCATCGGCCAGCGGTCGGCATAAAGGGTGCGCAGGTCGAGGGTCAGCTCTTGCAGGCGCTGGCTGAGTCGCTCGCTTTCCTCGACGATCACTCGCTGGAAGGCCTGGCGCTGGGTCTGGTCCATATCGGCGAAATTCATGACGGTTTCCGCCGCCGCCCGCAGGTTGGCCAGCGGCCGGCGCAGGTCCTCGGTACGGGTCTTGATCAGGGAGCGATCCACCTGTCGGGTTACGTCGCGGAAGGTGATGACGAAGGCGGCGCCCCGTTCGCCGGCGCCCGGCAGCAGGCTCATCCGGCAGTGGAACAGGGTCTCGTCGTCGATGGTGGCGCAGACGAATTCGGCGTCGTCGTCCGACGCACCGTCGCTGGCGTGCCGTCGCCGGTAATTCAGCAGTTGCAGCGTGCTCTCGATGGGGGCGCGGGTCCACAGCTCGTACAGCGAGCGGCCCAGACCCAGCGCTTCGCGGTTGGACAGCAGCTTGACCGCCGCCGGGTTGTAGAGCAGGATGCGGGCGTCCCGGTCGCAGACGAGCACGCCTTCGGACAGCTCGCGCAGGACGGTTTCCAGCCGGGCCTTCTGTTCTTCGATCTCCTGGGTGCCGGTGGCGGCAGCGGCGGCCACCTCGCGGCGGGCCTTGTGCAGGGCTTCGCCCAGTTCCAGCAGCATGGCGGGAAACTGGCCCAACCAGTGGTGTTGCCTGGGTAGTTCGAGCACGTAGCCGGGATTGCTGCGGGTGATGATCCGCGCGCCGCGCGCCAGCGCGTCGAGCGGAATGAAGCAGTTCCAGTCCAACAACACCCACGCTGCGGTGAGCCCGCCGACGATCGAGAACGCGGCCAGCATCAACCCGAGCAGCATCTGGTCGCGCGCCAGGGGGTCTGGCGCCACCTGGAACATTTGCCAGCCGATCCAGGCCAGGGAGGCGAGCGTCAGGGCAGCCGGAACCAGCCACAGCAGCCAAAGCCTGGTCCGGTAGCGCATGAGGGTTCAGTCCGCCTCCGCCAGCAGCTCGCGGACCCGCTCGACTACTTCCTGGGTCGAGAACGGCTTGGTGATGTAGTCGTCAGCGCCCAGCGCCAGCCCCTTTTCCCGCTCGACTTCGCGGCCCTTGGCGGTGAGCATGATGATGCGGATCTTCTGCCAGTCCGGGTTGGCCCGGATCGCCTGGCAGACTTCGTAGCCGTTCTTGCGCGGCATCATGACGTCGAGCAGCACCAGGTCGGGCGGTTCGGCGGCGATGGCGGCCAGCGCCGCCTCGCCGTCCGAGGCGGTCCGCACCTGGAAGCCCGCCTGCTTCATCAGGAACTCCAAGGACAGGACGATATTCGGCTCGTCGTCCACCACTAGAATCTTGTTGGCCATATCCGCTCCCCTGGTCGACCGGCAATTTCGTTCGGGCGGGTATTATGATGGTTTTTCGGCGCCGTTGCGTGCTGCGGTGCTATCGCGCGGCTCCAGCGGATTGTCGGTTTTCCTGTCCGCGTCCTTGGTCGCGCCACCACCGCTGGCCTTGGCGACCGCCTCCCAGAATTTTTGCACCATTTCCATTGAATTGAATTGGGTGGGCAGCAGCGGTTTCAGCAAGCCGAGCGCGTCGAAGTTGATCACGCCGCGCTGCATGTTGTCGCGGAGGGCCTGCAGAAGGTCGTCGTGCAGGGGCTGGATGTTCGGCAGGCCCAAAAACTCGCGCATTTCCTGGGCGGTGGCCTCAACGCTGACATTCACTTTCATCAAGATATTCCTCGTGTGCTTCGGAACCGCGAGCCTGGTTGGAGGTTTGGCGATGGAATCCGGAATTGCCCGATCGATCAAGCATAGCAGGATCGGCGCTGGCCTTCCGGCCAGACCTTGCCGCGAGGGTATTGCGCGGCCTTGCAAAATTAATGGAAGTCATCGCGGCCGGCAACCGTCTAGCCGGCGTTCCGGCGCGTCCGGCCGCGCTTGAGATGGACGAGCAGCAGGGAAACGGCGGCGGGGGTCACGCCCGGAATCCGGCCGGCCTGGCCCAGGGTGCGGGGTTGGTGGCGGTTCAGCTTTTCCCGGACCTCGCGCGACAGGCCGCGCACATCGGCGTAATCGAGGTCGGGCGGCAACGCCGTCTGCTCGTGGCGGCGCTGGCGTTCGATCTCTTCCCGCTGCCGTTCGATGTAGCCGGCGTACTTGGCCTGAACTTCCACCTGCTCGACGACTTGCGGATCGGTTTCCCCCGGTCCGATGCCGGGCAGGCTCGTCAGTCCGGCGTAGGTGACCTCGGGCCGGCGCAGCAGTTCGGCCGCCCGGCTTTCCCGGGCCAGCGGACCCTGTAGAACCCGTTGCGCGTCGGCTTCGCTCACCTGCGCCGGCCGCACCCAGAGTTCGCGTAACCGCCGGGTTTCCCGTTCGATCGCCTCGCGCTTGCGCTGGAACGTCTCCCAACGGGCATCGTCCACCACCCCAAGACGGCGGCCGATCTCGGTCAAGCGCAGATCGGCGTTGTCCTCGCGCAGCAGCAGTCGATGTTCGGCGCGGCTGGTGAACATCCGATAGGGCTCGCTGGTGCCGCGGGTGATCAGATCGTCGATCAGCACCCCCAGATAGGCTTCGTCGCGGTTCGGCCACCATGGTTCTTCGTTTCTGACGAACAGCCCGGCGTTGATGCCAGCCAGAAGACCTTGGGCAGCCGCTTCCTCGTAACCGGTGGTGCCGTTGATCTGGCCGGCGAGGAACAAACCCTGGACCGACCGGGTTTGCAGGGAGTATTCGAGGTCGCGCGGATCGAAAAAATCATATTCGATGGCGTAGCCGGGCCGGGTGATGTGGACGTTCTCCAACCCCTCGATCGAACGCACCAGCGCGTGCTGCACGTCGAACGGCAGGCTGGTGGAGATGCCGTTGGGGTAATACTCGTGCGTTTGCAATCCTTCCGGTTCCAGAAAGATCTGGTGCGAATTCTTGTCGGCGAAGCGATGGATTTTGTCCTCGATCGACGGGCAGTAGCGCGGACCGATGCCTTCGATCACTCCGGTGTACATCGGCGAGCGGTCCAGTCCGCTGCGGATGATGTCGTGGGTGCGCGCGTTGGTATGGGTGATCCAGCAGGAGATTTGTGGGGGATGCTCGCCCACCGAACCGAGATAGGAAAAAACCGGACAGGGTTCGTCACCCGGCTGTTCGACGAGCCGCGCAAAATCGATGCTCCGCCCGTCCAGCCGGGGTGGGGTGCCGGTCTTGAGCCGGCCCACCCGCAGCGGTAGTTCCCGCAATCGCGCGGCCAGGGCGTTGGACGGTGGGTCGCCGGCACGACCGCCCTCGTAATTCGTCAGTCCGACATGAATCCGTCCGGCCAGGAACGTGCCGGCGGTCAACACCACCGCGCCGGCGCTGAAACGGATGCCGGTCTGGGTGACGACGCCGGTCACCCGCGCGCCCTCGACGACGAGGTCGGCGGCGGCCTGCTGGAACACGCTCAAATTGGGCTGGTTCTCGATCAGGGTCCGTACCGCCGTCTTGTACAACGCCCGGTCGGCCTGGCAACGGGTGGCGCGCACCGCCGGTCCCTTGCGGCTGTTGAGGATGCGGAACTGGATACCGGCCCGGTCGGCGGCCCGCGCCATCGCGCCGCCGAGCGCGTCGACCTCCTTGACCAGATGACCCTTGCCGATGCCGCCGATGGCCGGGTTGCAACTCATCGCGCCCACGGTCTCGATGGTGTGGGTCAGCAGCAGGGTGCGCAGCCCCATCCGCGCGGCGGCCAGACAGGCCTCGGTGCCGGCGTGGCCGCCGCCGATCACGATGACATCGAAGGGTTCGGGATAGCGCATGGCGCGATTTTACTCCGACAACGGCAGTTGCACGGCATAGTTGGACACCGGCAGTGCCACGGTGATCACGCCCTGCTTGGCCAGGAACTGGGCGAAGCGCTTGTAGCGGGCCTCGTCCAGCGCCGCGGGCCGGCGGGCCAGCCTCGGCAGGGTGTCGCGCCAGGCGCGACGGTTCAACTCGTCGTCCAGATCCTTGTGTTTGGCGACGAACGCTTTCCAGGCATCGTCGGGGTGGTTGAGAATATACAGCGTTGCCTGCTCCAGCGCCGCGACGAACCGTCCCAGGCGGGGATCGTTGAGCTTGTCGCGATTCGCGACCAGCACCAGTTCGTCGTAGGGCGGCACGCCTTCTTCCTCCGGATAGAACGCCAACCCCGGCTTCTTGGCCAGATCGAGCTGGTTCAATTCGAAATTGCGGAAGGCACCGATGACCGCGTCCACCTGTTTCGACAACAACACCGGAGACAGGGAAAAGTTGACGTTCACCAGAGTCACGTCTTCCGGCTTCAAGCCGGTTTTGGCCAGCATCGTCTTGAGCAAGGCTTCCTCGAAGCCACCGACCGAGTAGCCGATCTTGCGGCCCTTGAGATCGGCCAGGGTCTTGACCGGGCCGTCCTTCAGCACGACCAGCGAATTCAGCGGGGTGGCGATCAGGGTGCCGATCCGCTTGACCGGCAGGCCGGCGGTGACCTGCATGATCAACTGGGGCTGGTAGGTGATGGCGACATTCACTTTGCCGGCGGCGGCCAGCTTGGGTGGATCGTTGGGATCGGCCGGAGCTTGCAGTTCGACCTCCAGATCCTGGGCGGCGAAGAAACCCTTTTCCTGGGCCACGACCAGCGCGGCGTGGTCGGGATTCACGAACCAGTCGAGCATGACGGTAAGTTTTTTATCGTTGGCCGGTTTGTCGTCCGCCCAGGTACCCGGCGTCAGGACAGCCCAGCCCAGCAACAGCAGGAAAGCGCGCAATACATTCGGCATGGTTTTCATCACGTTCGGTCGTTCGTGGTGGTTTCGGGAGCGGCCGGATGCCAGGGCAACAATCGCCTGAGACCGGCATCCACGGCGAAATATAGCCCAACCGCCAGCAGGGCCAACACCAGCAGGGCGGCGAACATCAGGTCCACCTGCATCCGACTGTTGGCGTGCAGCATCAGGTAACCCAGTCCGGCGCTGGAGCCGACCCATTCGCCCAGCACCGCGCCGATGGGGGCGACGGCCGCGGCCACCCGGAGGCCGGAGGCCAGCGCCGGCAGCGCGGCGGGGATCGCAATATGTCGCAGCACCGCCCAGCGCTGCTTCTCGGGCAGCATCACCCGCGCCAGATCGAGCCAGCCGGACGGGGTGTGGCGCAGGCCGTCGTAGAAGTTGGCGGTCACCGGAAAATAGATGACCAGCATCGCCATGGCGATCTTGGAACCCATGCCGTAGCCCAGCCACAGCACCAGCAACGGGGCGATGGCGAACACCGGAACGGCTTGGGAAGCGATCAGCACTGGCAGCAACCAGCGCCGCGCGCGTCGCGAATACCCCAGGGCCAGCGCGCTGCCGCAGCCCAGGGCGGTGCCCAGCAGCATTCCGAGTACGATTTCCAGCGCGGTGATTCCGGCGTGGCGGAACAGCGAACCGGAATTCCGCCACAGACTGGCCGCAACCGCCAGCGGATCGGGCAGAATATACGGCGGCAACTCGCCCAGCACCACCACCATTTGCCAGACCAGCAGCAGGCCGGTCAGCGTCAGCAGGCCGCGCGCCAATCTGCTCATGCTACCACCTCCAACCGTCGCAGGATCGCGCGATAAGCGGCTTGTACCGCCGGATCGCCGGGATCGCGGGGTGGAGTGGCGGGCAGGTCGGTTAATGTGGACAAGGTCGCTGGCCGGCCGTTCATGATCAAAATGTGCTCGCCCAGCCGCAGGGCTTCCAGTGGGTCGTGGGTGACCAGAAATACGGTCCGCCCGGCCAGCAGCTCGGCGGCCATCGCCTGCAGGCGCAGCCGGGTCAGAGCGTCCAGCCCGGAAAACGGTTCGTCCATCAGCACCACCGGCCGATCTTCCATCAGGGTCCGGGCCAGCGCCACCCGCTGGCGCATCCCGCCGGACAGCGCCGCCGGTCGCGCCGACGCGTAGTCGGCCAGCCCGACCCGCGCCAGCAGGCACAAGGCCCGTTCCCGATCCGCTTTCTCGTCGCGCAGCCGGCTCCCGAGGGTGACGTTGTTCAACACGTTCAGCCAGGGCAGCAGCAGATCCTGCTGTGCCATATAAGCCACTCGTCCGGTCAGCGGCCGTCCGTCGCCGCCGCGTAACTCGCCGCTGATGCCGGGTGGGGTCAATCCCGCCAGCAGGCGCAGCAGGCTGCTCTTGCCGATCCCGCTGGGGCCGAGCAGGCAGGTGAAGCAGCCCTCGGCCAAGTCCAGATCCAGTCCGTCGAACAGCGTCAGGCCGCCGTAGACCAGTCGCGCGGCGCGCAGATTGACCGCGAGGGGCGGCGCGATGGACTCGGGAACGGGGTCGGGCATGGCGGATGCGAGCATGATTCCATGGTATTGAAGGATATTATAAAATAATAGAATAAATATATAGATATTAATTCCTTTTGGATTTATCGATCCATTGTTAAATTTCTACATAAGACCATAAGGCCATGGATAACGTAACCCGCCATCGGCCAGATGACCAGGTGGAAAGGCAATGACCGAGGCACAGGCAGAGACCGATCTTGAAGGGGATTCCATGCAACCGCGGTTCGACTTGGCGACCATGAACCGCGAACTGGAAGCCATGCCCGCCGAACAGCGGGTTGCGTGGGGGTTGGAAAATTTTCCTGGCCGCATCGTGATGACCTCCAGCTTCGGCGCCCAGTCGGCGGTCTGTCTGCATCTGGTTACCCGTCAGCAGCCCGACATCCCGGTCGTTCTGGTCGATACCGGCTACCTGTTCCCGGAGACTTATCGATTCATCGACCAACTGTGCGAACGGTTATCCCTCAACCTTCATACCTATCGTGCCCCGCAAAGCCCGGCTTGGCAGGAAGCTCGCTACGGCAAGCTGTGGGAGCAGGGCCTGGACGGGATCGAGCGGTACAACCGGATCAACAAGGTCGAGCCGATGCAGCGTGCCCTGATGGATCTGGGCGCGTCGGCCTGGATTTCCGGCTTGCGACGGCAGCAGGCAAAGAGCCGCCAGCACCTCGACGTGCTGCTGTGGCGCAACGGTCGCTGCAAGATTCATCCGCTGATCGACTGGACCGACCGGGATATCTATCGCTATTTGAGCAGGCACGAGCTGCCCTATCACCCGCTCTGGGAACAGGGCTATGTTTCCATCGGCGACGTGCATACCACCCACCGGCTGGTGGATGGCATGAGTTTGGAGGATACCCGGTTTTTCGGCCTCAAGCGTGAGTGCGGCCTGCACGAGCACGTTTGATGTCCTTTCGGGATACATACCCGCAGCTTGCTGCGGGGTCGTTTGTTTTTGCCGGCCGGCGATGGGATTTGTCGCTCAAGCCGCGACTGCAGTCGCGGTGAGCTGCCAGCCGCCCTGGCCATCGAGTCGCAATTGCCGGTCGTGAAAGGCTCGGAGCGTGCCGCGATGGCCGACGCTGGCGAGGGCCGTTTCCGGCAGACGTTCGCGGATCAGCCGATAGAGAGCCTGCTCGGACGGCTCGTCCAGCGCTGAACTGGCTTCGTCAAGGAACAGCCATTTCGGCCGGCGCAGCAAAATGCGGGCGAAGGCCACCCGCTGCTGCTCGCCGCCGGACAGCGTCTGCGCCCAGTCCTCGCCCGTATCGAGCGCATCGGCGAACCGACCGAGCCCGACATCGCACAGCGTCTGCCGCAGCACGGCGTCGTCGAGCACGGCGCGTTGCGGATACAGCAGCGCGTCCCGCAGGGTGCCGATGGGGAGATAGGGGCGCTGGGGTACGAACAATACCTCCGCGTCCGGCAGACCCACCACACCGCGCGCGTAGGGCCAGACCCCAGCTAGGGTACGCAGCAGGGTGCTTTTACCGGCGCCCGAGACCCCGGCGATCAGCAGCGAATCCCCCCGCTCCAGCGACAGATCCAACCCTCGCAG
>JAVMKL010000049.1:0-7323 GCA_031732875.1 Candidatus Competibacter sp.
GCAATCCCCGGATGCAGGAAATTGCCGCCGCCGTCCAGGAAGGCGCCCGCGCCTATCTGAACCGGCAGTACACCACCATCGCCATCGTCGGCGTGGTGGTCGGCGTCATCATCCTGTTCACCTTGGGCACACTGTCGGCCATCGGCTTCGTGATCGGCGCGGTCTGCTCCGGCATCGCTGGCTACATCGGGATGTACGTCTCGGTGCGCGCCAACGTCCGCACCGCGCAGGCCGCTCACGGGGGACTGAACGCGGCGCTGGAAGTCGCCTTCCGGGGCGGCGCGATCACCGGTCTGCTGGTGGTCGGTCTCGGTCTGCTCGGCGTGGCCGGCTATTACATGTTGCTCTATGCCTTCGCCGGCAAGGTTCCCGATCTCGGTCCTCTGGTCGGGCTGGCTTTCGGCAGCTCGCTGATCTCCATCTTCGCCCGTCTGGGCGGCGGCATCTTCACCAAGGGCGCGGACGTTGGCGCCGATCTGGTCGGCAAGGTCGAAGCCGGTATCCCCGAGGACGATCCGCGCAATCCGGCGGTGATCGCCGACAACGTCGGCGACAACGTCGGCGACTGCGCCGGCATGGCCGCCGACCTGTTCGAGACCTACGCCGTGACCATCATCGCCACCATGCTGGTGGGCAGTTTGATGTTCGCCGGAGACCTGATCCAGAACGCCGTCGCCCTGCCGCTGGTGATGGGCGGCGTGTCGATCATTGCCTCGATCATCGGCTGTGGCTTCGTCAAAGCCCGGGAAGGCGAAAAGATCATGAACGCCTTGTATCGCGGGCTGGCGGTAGCCGGCGGCATATCCGCTGTAGCCTTCCTTCCCGTCATCTGGATCCTGATGGGCGGCCAACATCTGTGGGGCTTGTGGGGCTCGGCGCTAGTGGGACTGGGCTTGACCGCCGCCATGGTGGTCGTCACCGAGTACTACACCGCCACCGAATTTAGCCCGGTACAAAAGCTCGCCGAGGCCTGCACCACCGGCCACGCCACCAACATCATCGCTGGATTGGCGGTGTCGATGAAAGCGACCGCCTTGCCGGTGCTCGCCGTATGCCTAAGCATTGGCCTGTCCTATCACTGGGCCGAGTTGTACGGCGTCGCCATTGCTGCCACTTCGATGCTGTCGATGGCCGGCATCATCGTCGCCCTCGACGCCTACGGGCCGATCACCGACAACGCCGGCGGCATCGCCGAAATGGCGGAAATGGACGAGAAGATTCGCGGCATCACCGATCCGCTGGACGCGGTGGGCAACACCACCAAGGCAGTCACCAAGGGCTATGCCATAGGCTCGGCGGCGCTGGCGGCGCTGGTGCTGTTCGCCGACTTCGAGCACAAGCTGGATCTGGCCCACATCAAGGTCGATTTTTCCCTGACCGACCCCGTGGTCATCATCGGCCTGTTCATCGGTGGCATGATCCCGTTCCTGTTCGGAGCGATGGCGATGGAAGCGGTCGGTCGCGCCGCCGGCGCCGTGGTGCTCGAAGTGCGCCGCCAATTCCAGGAAATCGCTGGCATTATGGAAGGCACGACCAAGCCCGACTACTCGCGGGCGGTGGACCTGCTGACCAAGGCGGCGATCAAGGAAATGATCCTGCCGTCGTTACTGCCGGTGCTGACGCCCATCGTGGTCGCGTTCGGCATGGCGTGGCTGCTGGGTCACGATGCCGGGCCTAAGGCGCTGGGCGGTCTGCTGATGGGCACCATCATCACCGGGCTGTTCGTGGCGATTTCGATGACCGCCGGTGGTGGCGCTTGGGACAACGCCAAGAAGTACATCGAGGATGGCAATTTCGGCGGCAAGGGTTCCGAAGCGCATAAGGCGGCGGTCACCGGCGACACCGTCGGCGATCCCTACAAGGACACCGCCGGTCCGGCGGTCAACCCGCTGATCAAAATCATCAACATCGTTGCCCTGCTGATCGTGCCGCTGCTGGTGGCCATGAAGTAGGACCGTGGCCGAACTGAGCCACTTCAACGCCGCCGGCGAGGCCCACATGGTGGATGTGGGCGACAAGGACGTCACTCGCCGGGTGGCGATCGCCGAAGGCTGGATTCACATGCAACCGGCCACGCTGGATCGAATCGTGGCCGGCTCGCACGCCAAGGGCGACGTGCTCGGCGTCGCCCGCATCGCCGGCATCATGGGCGCCAAGCGCGCCGCCGACCTGATCCCGCTCTGCCATCCCCTGGTATTGACTCGAGTGATGGTCGATCTGGCCCCAGCGATGAATCATCATGCCATCCGCTGTCAAGCCACGGTGGAAACCCTCGGTCGGACCGGCGTGGAAATGGAAGCCCTGACCGCAGTGCAGGTCGCGTTGCTGACAGTCTACGACATGTGCAAGGCAATGGACCGGGGCATGACCATGACCGACATCCGCCTGTTGGAAAAGACCGGAGGCAAATCCGGCGTCTGGCGACGAGAATGAACGATTTTCTCTACGTCGTCGATCAAGCCGCGCTGACCGATTGTTGCTCCCGCCTGCGCGGTGCATCCTGGCTGGCGCTGGATACCGAATTCATCCGCGAACGCACCTATTACCCGCAACTCTGCCTGATCCAGATCGCCAGCGCCGATGAGGTCGCCTGCATCGATCCCTTGGCACTCCCCTCGCTTGACTCCCTGCTGGACCTTCTCTACGACCCGGGCATTACCAAGGTGCTGCACGCCGCGCAGCAGGATCTGGAACTCTTTTTCCACCTGCGTGACGCGGCGCCGGGGCCGGTGTTCGATACGCAACTGGCGGCGCTGGCGCTGGGACAGGGCAACCAGATCGGCTACGCGACTCTGGTGCGGCGATTGCTCGGTGTGGAACTGGATAAGACCCACACCCGCGCCGACTGGCGCCGCCGGCCGCTGGCGCCGGAATGGCTGGCCTACGCGGCCGACGACGTGCGGTATCTGCCGGAGCTGTACCAGCGGCAACGCGCGGCGCTGATCGAGCGCGGCTGGCTGGACGCGCTGGCCGAGGATTTTCGGGCGCTGACCGATCCCGACCGTTACCGATTGCAGCCCCTGGACGCCTGGCGCCGGGTCCGCGATCACAACCGGCTGCGCGGCGTGCAGCGCGCGGTGCTGCGGGCTCTGGCGGCCTGGCGCGAGGAGCGGGCCTGTACCAGCGACCGGCCGCGCCGCTGGATTCTGGACGATTTCGTGCTGCTCGAACTGGCCCGCCGGATGCCGCAAACCCCGGACGAACTGCGGCGCATCCGCGACCTGCCCCCCGCCACCCTGCACCGGCATGGGGACGCGCTACTGGAACGGATCGCCGCCGGCCGAGCCGAACCGCCCGAACGCTGGCCAACCCGACCGACCCGGCCCCACCTCTCGCCCGATCAGGCGGGACGAGTGGACGAACTGCTAGCCCTGATCGAGGCCCGGGCGAACCAGTACGACATTCCTCCTCAAGCCGTGGCCGACCGGCGCGACGTGGAACAATGGCTGGCCGGCGCGGATTCGCCGCTGCGCCACGGCTGGCGGGCGGCCTTGATCGGGCGGGAATTGCAGGCAGCGGGTGGCTTTGACCCTTGACGCGTGGTTTCCTCTGGTCCGAGCGGCCCGGCGCGAGCGCCGTCGAACCCTCGTTCGAGCGTCACCGTTTCGCGGCGACTTCGTCGTCCCGTACTCGCGGCCCCGCCGCCCATCACCGTCATCCGGGAACTCCCCTGTCCGGTGGCAAGGGCGGCGCGTCCGCTCCGTGCGGGATAACGCTCAACTCGCGCCCCGATAGGTTTTATATTTCCCATGTAGGGCAAGTTAGCGAAGCGTAATCCGCCGAAACCGCAATCGAATCGGCGGGTTACGGGCTGACGCTCCAACAGTCATGTCAGGTCTTGACACCCCCGACGATGAAAGTCCGGTACTTTCATGGCAACCCCTCCTACGATTCTGAACCATAAAATCCATTGAGAAACGGTATCAGCCCCCTGTTTCCCGGAACGCGGCAAGGCGTCGGCGATCTCGGCGGGTGCGGAAACAGCGGACTCACGTCCGCCGCTCGCCGGCGACCCCAAGGTGATATCAGTTGGCGCGATGTCGTGGGGTATGTCATGCGCACCCTCTGGCCGAAAACATGATTTATATTTTAAATCATGTTGTTATAAAAAATATTATAAGTTTGTTGCTATTATGTGTCCGAACGAAAACCCTGAAACCTCGTAGGTTGGGGTGAGCTTGCGAACCCCAACGGATTGCCGGGGCCGGAATTTAATGTTGGGGTTCCTTCGTCACCCCAACCTACGCTGTGGGTTTCCGGTTAGACGCCAGCTAATGGGACGGGTTAAACGCGGATACCCGGGAATAGCGATGACGCTGGATTTGGCCATGGTTCCCGCCAGGCAGACCATCCTGTTCTACCCCAGCCCACCTTCCCAAGGTGAGGTGACCGCATAGCAGGGCGGTGATGTGCTCGGCAGGACAGGGCCGGCTGAAAAAAAAGCCTTGCATCTCATCGCAATTCATCTCCCGCAGGAATATTAACTGAGTCTCGGTCTCGACGCCCTCGGCGATCACGTCCATCCGCAAGCAGCGAGCCATGGCGATGACCGCGGCCGCGATGGCGGCATCATCATTCACCCCCTTGATATCTCGGACGAAGGATTTATCAATCTTGAGGCGATCAATTGGAAACCGTCTCAAGTAACCCAGGTTGGAATACCCGGTGCCGAAATCATCAATCGCCAAGCGGACGCCCAGCCGTTTCAAGGCATGCAGGGTATTAATCGCGTCCTCCTTCATCAGCAGGCTTTCGGTGATCTCCAGTTCCAGCAAATCCGGCCGCAAGCCGGTTTCTTCGAGAACGTGGGCAACTAGCGTCGATAGCTCCGCGTCGACAAACTGCCGCGGCGACAGGTTGACCGCTATCCGCAACGGCGGCAGCCCCATGTTCTGCCAGGCCCGGGCCTGAGTGCAGGCGGCCCGGATCACCCATTCACCGATGGGAATGATCAGACCGGTTTCCTCGGCCAGCGGAATGAAGTCGGCGGGCGCCACGCTCCCCAGTTCCGGGCTCTGCCAGCGCAGCAACGCCTCAACGCCCACGATCCATCCGCTTCCGATATCCACTTGCGGCTGGTAATGCAGCGTCAGTTCCTGGCGGTCGAGCGCCTTGCGCAACAAGCCCTCCATTTCAACATGCTGGATGGTGGCGGCATGCATCCAGTCCGAAAAGAGCTGATAATTATTTCGCCCGACGCTTTTGGCGTGATACAGCGCGGTATCGGCGTTTTTCAACAGCGCTTCCACGTCGTCGCCATCGTAGGGATACAGGGCGATGCCGATACTGCACCCGCTAAACACCTCATTGCCTTCGAGCGTGAACGGCTGGGCAATCACTGACAGAATCCGCTGGGCTACCTTGACGACCGCGTCGGGATGACTGATCTCCGCCAACAGGATCACGAACTCATCGCCGCCCAGTCGCGCCAGAATATCCTGCGGCGCGAGCAGATCGGGCAAGGCGTTGCATACATAGTCCGCGGAGCGCAAACAATCCTGCAGACGGATCGCCACCTGCTGCAGCAACAAGTCGCCGGCGCGATGCCCCAAGGAATCATTGACGCGCTTGAATTGATCCAGATCCAAAAACAGCACCGCCAGCGCCTGGGAACGGACTTTCGCCAGCTCGACGGCGTCCAGCAGCCGTTCCTGGAGCAAAACCCGATTGGGCAACTGGGTCAGGTGGTCGTAATAGGCCAGGAATCGAATCCGCTCCTCGGCCTGCTTGCGGGTGGTGATATCTTCGCGCAGCCAAACGAAATGGGTGACGACGCCACGCTCGTCGCGGATGCCGGAAACGAGCGCCGACTCCCATAACAACTCACCATCCTTATGGCGGGTACACAACTCTCCCTGCCAGATATCGCCCCCGGCAAGGGTTCGTTGCAGGCGCTGGTATTCCTCGGTGGTCAGGGTGCTGGTCTGCAAAAAGTCAGGCGTCTTGCCCACCAGTTCTTCCAGGGCGTAGCGGCTGACTTCGACGAACTTGCGGTTGGCGTATTCGATGACGCCGTCGATATCGGTGATCAGGATGGAAATCGGGTTCTGCTCGACCGCGTAAGAGAGCTTGCGCATGTTCTGCTCGGCCCGCCGGCGCGCGGTAATGTCCTGCCCGACCACCACCCATCCGGCGAGCGCTCCCTCGGCGTCGGCAAAGGGCGAAATATTCCAGAGCAGCGCATGTTCGCCGCCATCCAGGGCCTGGAGCGCGCCTTCGCCACTCCACGATGACTCCCGTTCGCTCCAGTCGCCGGCGCACGGCAACGACGCCAGGAAGTCCGGTCCTGCTGGCTCGCCCCGCTGGAATGAATAAAACCTTTCCGCCGCCGGATTGAATTCCAGCACCCGCCAGTCGCGGCTCAGCACCAGAATCACGCTGCCCGCGGCCTGCACCAGCGTGCGAAACCGTTCTTCGCTTTCCCGCAATTCCAGCAAGGCCTGGCTGGCGCGCAGGATGTACCGCACCCGATGGCGTAGAATCGTCCACTGGATCGGCTTGGTAATGAAATCAGTCGCTCCAGCCTGATATGCCCGCTCGACGGATTGGAGATCGTCCAGCGCCGTGACCATGACGATGGGCAGATGGCGACCGCCGGGCAGCCGCCGCAGCGCTTCGCAGACGGCGAAGCCATCCAGGCCCGGCATGACCACGTCCAGCAGCATGAGATCGGGCTGCTCGCGCTGGAACAGATTCAGGGCCTGTTCGCCATCCGCCGCTTCCAGGACCGCGAATCCACCCGGCAACAGGGCGGCGCTGGTCAGCAACCGTTGTCCGGCATCGTCATCCACCACCAGAACCAATGGCTGCTCGCGTAGTGATTTCATTGAGCCTACCTCTCGAATTTCGTTCGTCCCATTATTCGGTGCGGCTATGATCTCTTCGGTGATTGAAAATCGATCATAAAGAAGGATAGTAAGACGACGATGGTAGGTTTCAGGCGCCACCGAGCGCGGCCAAAATATCGGCATTCGCCGGTAACGAAAAACTTTCCGTAATTTTCAATTTGACAAATTAGTTGGAATTAATTCATGGCGCCATGTATGTAAAGCCGGAATGGTCCCCCTCGACAACACGCAGTTTGCCATCGCTCATCCCTTGCAAGAAAGGGATTACATCCCTGCCCCGCTTTCCCTGACAGGCGGCATACACCATCTCGCCGGCCTCCATATTCATCCGAACCACCACCGTCCGGTTGGAGCCTGAAATAAATAGCATCCCGGTACGATGTTATTGATGCAACCGTTGGAATTCAATAATAAATTCTATTGAGGAACCCGCTATGTCAATCATAATCGTTCACTCCACTCGATCAGTGAGTAA
>JAVMKL010000050.1:0-7235 GCA_031732875.1 Candidatus Competibacter sp.
CAGCGCGAACCGGCCATAACCGTTCGCGATATCCACCCATTCGTAGCGGAACGGTCCTTCCGGTTCTTCCACCACCACCAGGGCGCGCGCCGTTTGAAACGGGCTTTGCACCACCAGATTCGCCGTTTCGCCAGGAATGTAGGTGTCTTTATCGGCCGTCACCACGACGGTCTGGGCCGGCGGCTGGGACCAGGTCACCGGCGTCTTGCCCTCCACGAAGAAATCCACGCTGACCTGCTGGCGGCGGCCCAGCCGGTCGGCGGCTTCGAGCTGCACCACGTAGACCCCGGCGCCCCGCAGTGGCAGACGCAGTTTTTGCACCTCGCCGGCGCTGGTGAGGGTGGTTTCGCTCACGGTCTCGTCGATGACCTCGGTGACATATTTGGCCGCGCCTTGCGAAAAGTCGCTGGCCTGGAGGAGGGAGTTCCAGTTGCGCTGGATCAGCCGCACGGTTACCGCCCGCCCCGGCAAGGGTTTGCCATCCGGATCGGCCACCAGGATTTCGGGTTCCACCGCGTCGGCCTCGGTGAAATAGCGGGGCAGTTTCACCCCCAGCACGAACGGCGGCAGCGCCACCACCGGCAGGGTATGGCGCGCCTGCATCTCGTCGGGGCCGGTGACCGTGGCCTCGATCACGTAGCGGCGCGGCTGGGCGGTCGGCTCGACGGTGGGATCGAGCGTCAGGGTCGCGCCGCCGTCCCCGTCGGTTTGGCCTTGCCGGGTCAGTGTCGGAGTGGCGCGAAAATCCTGGCCGGCCGAGAAGCGGGCGTCGCTGGAGAAGAAAAAGCCCTCGCGTCGGGGCGGGGTCCAGGTGTAGGGGAATTGCGCGACCCGCCACTGCAAGGGCCGGTCCGCCACCCGGCCGCCGGCGAAATAGCGCGCCGTCGACCGTACGGTGAACTCCCCTTCCAGGCTGACCTGCCGCGGCGCGTCGAGCAGGACCTCGAAGGTCGGCAGGCGGTAGGCGTCCTTTTTGAAGGTCACTGCCCCGCACGAGGTGTTATCGACGGTCTCGTCGCCCGCGTCCTCGGCGTCGGCGGCGCTCTCTTCCGCGTCGGTCGCGGTGTCCTCGGCAGCTTCGGCGTTCGCTTCCGCGCCGGCGGTGGCAGGGGATCCGGTCGCGCCTGCCTCCGATCCGGTTTCGAAGTAAATGCGATAGTCGCCGGTAGCCGGGGTTTCCACGTCGAACCGGTGATGGAAACCGCCGTATTCGTCCAGCTTGACCGGGTAGCGCCATTCCTGATCGTTCGGCCCGCGCACCACCAGGGTGCCGCCGCCTTGGCCGAAACGCAGTTGCCCCTTCAGGTAATCGCGCACCATGCCTTTGATGTGCACCGGCTCCTCGGGGCGGTAGATGGGCCGTTCGGTGAACAAATGGCATAGCAGTCGGGGCGACTCGCGCCGTTCGCTCGGATCCGCCGTGGTCCAACTCAGCCAGTCGTACGGTTCCCCGTGATTCTCGGGCATGCTCCAGCGTTCCTTGGCGTAGCGCGGCAGCGGCCGGTTCGGGTCGAGCACCAAGGTGTCCTCGCCCTTTTGCACGCTGACCCGCCGCAGGCTGCACCGGGCGTGGCCCGGCACCCGCCAGATCCAATGGCCCTGGTTGTCGGTGACGCCGCGTTCGGTTTTGCACCAGCGATCGTGGGGATCCACCCCCTCGAGCTGGATTTCCGCGCCGGTCACCGGCCGGGTCGTGGCCAGCGAGGTGACGAAGAAATGGACCTGTTCCCGTTCTTCCACGGCGGTCAGCGCCAGATCGGTGACCTGAAGACGAATCCAGGCGCGCTGGCTGGAGCGATCCAGCGGGCGCAGGCCGACCAGATAGCTGCCGGGTCGTTCCGGACCGGCGACGCGGGCGAGCGGGGACTTCAAATCCAGACCGAATTTGGCCAGGGCGCCGCCTTTGAGCGAGGGCAATGGCACCAGTTCCGAGAAGGCTGGCGAACCGAGTGTCTTGATTCGCTTTATTATTTCTTCCACGGCGATGTCATGGCCCTGCTGGTGCGGTTGCGGTTCGGTACCGGGCAGGGGCGGTTCCTGGTGGTCGTCCACCATCACCGGTTCGCCGGGGAACGGCCAGAAATCGCGACCGAACGGGTCGATGGCATGAATGCGCAGATCGGCGCGGGCAAAGCCCCGCCCGCGCAAGGGCACCATCTGCGGTCCCAGGCGTTCGACGATGCCCTGCGCGGCATCCCACCGCAGCGAGGGTGGCTCCGGGGCGAAGGCGAAACGGAATTCTTCATCGCCCTTGAGGAGAAGGGGATTGTCGTGCCGGTCGCGCAGGTCGGCCGGCGTCAGGCGCAAGGTATAGATCTGGTCGCTGGCGAAGCGGCCGGCCACCACCAGGTAGGTATCAGCCACAATCACCTCAAGCGCGTCGACCGGGGGAGTGAAATGCAGCAGGTTGCGGGCGATCAACGGCGACAGGATGCGGTTTTCGCTCTCCGGCTTCGCCAGTTTGTGGTTGAAGGCGAGCAGAAGCGCGGGGGAGGCCTTGGGGGTGTCCCGATCATCCGCGCTCCGACGGCAGTAGATGAAATCCTTGATGGCCTTGTCGGTGAAATAGAGATCGCGGTGCAGATATTCCTTTTCCCCGACTTGGCCGCATTCGAGGTGGTTCAGGCGGAACGGTTCGGCGGTGCGGAAGGACAGGGTTTGCAGATCGTCGTTCAGGTCGGGGGCGTCGGAGAGACGCAGTTTCAGGTTGATTTGGTGGTTGGCGGGGATGGGGTCATTCAAGATGATGATATAACTGGCGTCGGCCGCCCGAGCGGCGCTCTCCCCTTCCTTGATCGTGAAATCCGCAGCGGTCAGCACCCGCAAGCCGTCCGTCCCCACCGCCGGCAGCGGGCGCACCTCCAGGGTGATGAGCCGCGCCAGCGCCGCCGGGTCCACCGGCGCCGGAAAGGTGAGGGTTACTCGGTCGAAGCGCGGCAGGTTTTCGGTGTCGGGGGCGGGCGTGCTGCGGATTGGCGCCGGCAGCAGGGCGAGCAGGGTCCGGCGCGGGCCACCGAGGTCCACCGTCACTCGGGCCAGCGGCGGCCAGGGCTCCGCCGGCCGGAATTGCAGGGTGCGACCATTCAGCCAGCGCCACTCGCCGGCCCGGGCCGGTTCCATCCGCGCCACCCGTCCCGGCTCGTCTTCCACCCCGCCGGCTGCCGGTCCCTTGTCCTGATCGAAGAAGAAGGTGATGGCATCCCACGGCCGTAAAAACCGCTCCGGCACCATGGTCGCGCCCGCCGGCCGCTCCAGTTTGTCGAATTGAGGCGGCGCGGCCCAGGCGTTGGCCAGCATCCCCAGACAGACGATCAACAGACTCAGGACAAAACGGATCATGACGCGGTGGCTCGAAATTCAGGGTTGATACCGTGCAAGTGTATCCGGTGGTTCCGTCGCTTGCCGGGTGTTTGGGATCATCGAGGTGTCGGCATCAAGTCAATGGGTTGTATTGGGAGGCCCGCCGTCCCCCGCGCCGGGGAACCGGTGCCTGCGGTCCAGGTCGTGAAGGGCGGCGCGCTCCGCGCCCCGCCGGGGTGGTGCGCCGACGTTCGGCGACATCGCGCGAAGGTCCAGCGAACACTGAAGGCTCAATCGCTGTTGACGCGGTGATCAACTGGAGGGGCAGGACGCTGTTGGGTTCGGTCCTGGGGTAGGCCGGCCGCCGAGCTGTTGGGCATCAAGGCGCTGTTGGACCACGGAAGCATCAACACCACGCAGATTCATACCAACGTGGGGCAGGTGCGGATGGAGAAGGTGGTGGGGAGGTTGTGAGTGGCAGGGAGGTTGTGAGTGAATGGTCAGGGATGCATGGCAAAAGGTAAGATCTGGCCCCCGGCCTGCTCACCTATCGGGATCAGACTCCGATCTATGGGCTTGGGTCTACTCAATGACAGACAAGAGCAGGCACCTGGCGAGCTAACGCCGCACAGGCATCCACGACGCCAACGGCGGGTGGAGGCGCAGGATGTGAACCGGTGGGTTGTCGAGCCGTGGTATACAGCAGCGCGCGAATCTGTTCAGGGGAACGCTGGGGGTCTTGCTGGATCAGCAGAGCGACGATGCCGGTCACATGGGCAGCGGCCAGCGAGCTGCCGGAGAGCAGGTCATAGCGGTCCTGGGGTATGGGCGCAACGATATCAATGCCGGGAGCAGCGGCAACGAAGGCGGGGGTCTGCCAGCGTGGCCAAACGACGCGCCCGCGCGGGTCACAAGCCATCACCGGGATGACCGTGTCGAGCAGGGCGGGAAAGCCGGGATTGTCCCGATTTTCCAGGGTCGCGGCGACGACTACAATGCCCCGGTTCTCTGCCGCGGTTAACAGCCGGGTTAGCAACTCATCGGGACCGCCGCCCACACTGAGGTTGATCACCTTCGCCTGATGGTTGATGGCGAAATCAAGGGCTTTCGCGAGGGTCCAACCACTGCACCGGGCTTTGGCACGGGCTGAATCCGGATACCAGCAGGCTTTCGCGACGGTGAGCGCCGCATCGGGCGCGATGCCGTCGAGTCCGGTTCCGGCTTGGGCCGCACGAGCGCCGATCACTCCGGCAACCGCCGTTCCGTGGGTATCGGTGGCAAACGAGGGTTCGCCGCCGTCCACAAAGTTTTGCGCCGCCACGATACGCCCCTGCAAATCTGGGTGGTGGGTGTCAGCGCCCGTGTCGATAACGACCACTGAGACGCCCTGCCCGGTGCTGATGGATTGTACTTGATCGGCGTGAATCAACCGCGCTCCATACGCCAAACGGATATAAGCCAGCGAAGACGCATTCACCGCGGCCAAGCCCTCAAACGGTTGATTGGGCTGCGCGAGTTGAACCCGTGAATCCGCCCGCAAGCGGGTCAGGATCGCTTCCATCGACTGTTCCAAGGGAACCTGGAAGACCAGGCATTGCACCCCGATGGAGGTCAGGGGAAACGCGCCCACGCGCCGCAGTCGGTGCCGGGTTTGTAGGTCTTGGGCGATGATGTCCCACTGGGTGCGTTCCGACTCGGCGAGCGCCACGATGATCTGCCGGGATTGCAGTTGCTTGGGTACGCCCGGCTCGGAAAGGGTGTCGGGTGCGCCGGGTTCGGGTGTTGTCGCACAGGCGGCGAGCGCTAGGAGCGCGACGCCCATCAAGCCTCCCACGATGCGGTGGACGAAGCGCAACCCGGTCGCGGTTTTCACGGTGTTTTGACCTCGGGCAGCGGTTCGGCCAAGCGCACCTGGGGATGCGCGCGTAATATGGCGAGCGCGTGCGACAAGGCGGTGGCTGGGGTCGAATCGCCGGGGGCAAGGGCGACGGTGTAAACACCCAGAGCGCTGGGGCCGGCGACCAACTGCCCGCCAATCTCATCCAGCAACGTCTGGAGATCGCCCACCGTAAGAAGGTCGGCAAAGACCACGCGCGCCTGGATGGCCGCCACCGTTGGGTGATCTTCTCCACGGGACAAGGTTTCGTAGCCCGTCTCGGCCGTCGGTGACATCGGGAGCCAAACCGCCGCCGCGAGGGCCGCCACGGCCAGACTCTCGAACGCCAGGGTCCAGCGCACCGGAGACGGCGTGGCCCAAAGCCAATCCATCATCTGCTGGAGCAACGATGGACGGGCCTTGGCGGGTTGACTGGATGCCGGCGGGGTCGCTAACCGGTCAATCTCGGCCATCACGCGGTCGAAATGCCCAGCCGGCGGTCGCCATGTTTCCTCATCCGGTTGATGGACGAGGGTGGCGAAGGCACCGCACTGTTCCAGATTCATCCGGCAGGTGAGGCAGCGGGTAAGATGCCGCTCGACGGTCGCTTTTTCGGCCACGGTCAGGGTACCGTTGGCGTACCAGGGCAGGAGTTCTTCGATTTCATTGTGGGCGAGATCGAGAATCGGTGGGTCTGTCATTGGGGTGTTCATGGCAGCGACTCCGGTGCCACAACGAATTCGCCGTGACCGCATTGAGCTAACAGGTGGGCCAATTTCTTGCGTGCGTGGAACATTCGAGTTTTCACCGTATTCACGGGGCAGTCCATGATCCCGGCGATTTCCAGGTAGGAGCGCTCCTCGCCGAAGGTCAGTTCAATCACCGCACGGTGTTCTGGCGATAGCCGATCCAGCGCCCAGGTCAAGGCTCGGCCCAGTTCCCAGCCCATCACCGTGCATTCTGGGTGATGGTGATGCGGTTCGACTGCCAGCAGTGCCTCCTTCGGCTCTTCCCTGTCATTGTCTGGCGGTGACAAGGCGTTGAAAGACACTTCCGCGCGGGAGCGCCCGGCGTGCCGCAGCGCCTTGAGCCCCTTGTGGTGGGCGATGCCAAACAGCCAGGTCAGCAAGCGCCCCTGCGCGGGATCGAAGCGGTCGGCGTTTTGCCAGACGGCCAGCATGACGTCGTTCACGGCTTCATCCACCCGTTCGGGCTGCTTCAGCAGTTTCAGCAGATAGCTGCCGAGGCGCGGCGCATAACGTTCGTAAAAGGTTTTAAAGGCGTTTCGATCCTGGGACGCCACCGCGCGTATCAATTCCAGCGTGGCGGGATCCGTTTCTCCTTCGGTGGTCGCCCGCGCCACCCGGGCGATCATCGGTTCATCCATCGTGTGCCCTCCATACGCGGTATTCCCCCTGCGGACCGGAAAGGTTCAATTCAACCACGAGGCTCTTGGGGTAACCGTGCCAGCGTTCTGATAACCGGACCATCTGCCGCAGCCTCAAGTGCCCAAGACGCGGGCAAATTGCGAAAACATAGTATATATTATTGATTTTTAAATATTTAAAAATATGTCTTTCTGCATTGAACCTTGGCGCACCTAGCGGGGAAATCTCAAGTAACTCATGTAAACTCGCAAAGGTACGACCATGCCCAACGAACGTTCTCCCGCCAAGCCGTTGCCCCCCTCTTATGTGCCGCCCAATGGGACTGCATACACCGTCAAAGACGGCGATGATTGGTACTCCGTGGCGCGCGATCATCAGCGGGATGTCTACGCGCTCATCTATTTCAACTTCCAAACTCTGGTGCCCGAAGAAGTGAATTGGTACCTGAAACGGAATGTGGGCTGCAACGTCACCAAGGATGGCAAGAATTGGGCGTTCAGTTCCAGGCTTAAGCCAGGGAAAATTTACATCCCGCCGACGAGCTACACCTTCGATCCGACCGTCATCACCGCCAAGTCCCCGCTGAGGATCGATTGGGCATCCGCCCTCAACTACCCGCATGGCGGCGCCCATACAACCCAATTCGTTTTGGAAGTCGTCGACGCCGTGAT
>JAVMKL010000051.1:0-7220 GCA_031732875.1 Candidatus Competibacter sp.
CGCATGCTGGCGTTATGCTGGCGATGCTTTTCAGCCTGACGGGCGCGCTTCTTCGCTTGAACGGTATTGGCCAAGTTTAATACTCCTTACAACACAACAGGATAAATGTAACTAAGTTGGGGTTCTAAAAAGGGGTAATAATATCGATAGTTCCCACCGCCCTGTCAATCCCCATGCCCGGCGCCGCGCTGACAGTCCCGGCCGATCCCGCTATTATCCTCGTCTTCCAAACCGCGGCGCAGGATCGTGTTGTCATGAGCAAGGCCCTCCTCAAATCGACCGGCATCGTCAGCGCCATGACCTCGCTGTCCCGGGTGACCGGCTTCATCCGCGACATGGTCTACGCCCAGATGTTCGGGGCTGGAGCCGGTACCGACGCCTTCTTCGTGGCCTTCCGCATTCCCAACTTTCTGCGTCGGCTGTTCGCCGAAGGAGCCTTTTCGCAGGCCTTCGTGCCGGTGTTCGCGGAATACCAGACCCAGCGTTCCCGCGAGGAACTCCAGGAGCTGGTGGATCAGGTCGCCGGCACGCTGGGCGCGATCCTGCTGCTGATCAGCGCCATCGGGGTGCTGGCCGCGCCGGTGCTGATCCTGCTGTTCGCGCCGGGTTTCACCGCTGACGCCGGCAAGTACGAGCTGACGGTGGAGATGCTGCGGATCACCTTCCCTTACCTGCTGTTCATCTCGCTGACCGCCTTCGCCGGTGGGGTGCTGAACAGTTGCGGGAAGTTCGCCATCCCGGCGGTAACCCCGGTGCTGCTGAACCTGACCATGATCGCCGCCGCCTTGTGGCTCGCTCCCCGGATGGAACAGCCGGTGGTGGGACTGGCCTGGGGGGTGTTCATCGCCGGGGGCATCCAGTTGAGCTTCCAAATCCCCTTTCTGCGCCAAGTGAAGCTGCTGCCGCGCCCGCGCTGGAGCTGGGCGGCCCAAGGCGTGCAACAGGTGCTGAAGCTGATGCTGCCGGCGCTGTTCGGCTCCTCGGTGGCCCAGGTCAACTTGCTGATCGACACGGTGCTGGCCTCGTTCCTGGTCTCGGGCAGCGTCAGTTGGCTGTATTACTCCGACCGGCTGGTGGAATTCCCGCTCGGTATTTTCGGCGTGGCGCTGGGCACGGTGATTCTGCCCAAGCTGTCGCGCCATCACGCCAGTGCCGAGACGGTCCATTTTTCCCATACTCTGGACTGGGCCTTGCGCTGGGCGCTGCTGATCGGAGTGCCGGCGACGGTGGCGCTGATTCTGCTCTCCGGGCCGATACTCTCCGCGTTGTTCCAGTACGGCGAGTTCGACGCCCGCGACGTGGCAATGTCCACCCGCAGCCTGATGGCCTTTGCCCTCGGCCTGGTCGCGTTCATGCTGATCAAGGTGCTGGCGCCGGGCTTCTACGCCCGCCAGGACACCCGCAGCCCGGTCAAGTATGGCCTGATCGCGATGGGCGCCAACACCGCGCTGGTGTTGATCCTGATCTGGCCGTTGGCCCATGCCGGGTTGGCGCTGGCCACCTCGCTGGCCGCTTTCCTCAACGCCGGGCTGCTGTTTTTCAACCTGCGGCGGCGGGACATTTACCAGCCACGCGCTGGATGGGTGAAATTTCTGGCGCAGTTGGCCGCGGCGAATCTGGCGATGGGGCTGATCTTGTGGTTCGGCGCGGGGAGCTTGGAACACTGGCTGAACGCCAGCGCCCGGGAACGGTTGTGGCATCTGAGCTGGCTGCTCGTCGCCGGTGGGGGCGGCTATCTGCTGGCGGTGCTGGCGGTGGGGATACGGCCACGGCATTTGCTGCATGGGTAGGTTCCGTTCCCCTCGCCCGCTTGCGGGAGAGGAGGCCATGCAAAAATGCCTCCGCGCGGCAACGCCCGCCGTGCCGCGGTCGATCCCGCAAGGAATCTGAACCCCGCCGTCTTCCAAGATGTCAGGAATCGGGCGATTACCCCTATAATGCCGACTTTCGCCCGCAACCCACCCCCCATCCTCCCCAAAACCGGCATGGAATTGATTCGCGGTCAGCACAACCTGAGGCCCCGCCACCGGGGCTGCGTCGCCACCATCGGCAATTTCGATGGGGTGCATCTCGGCCATCAGGCGATCCTCGCCCAACTGGCCGAGCAGGCCGCGCGCCTGCATCTGCCGCGGCTCGTCATCACCTTCGAGCCGCAGCCGCAGGAGTTCTTTGCCGGTCCCACGGCGCCCCCGGCCCGGCTGATGCGACTGCGGGAGAAACTGCTGGCACTGGATGGTCTGGGCATCGAACGAGTGCTGTGCCTGGAATTCGACCACCGGCTGGCGGCGATGCCGGCGGAAGCGTTCATCGATGAACTGCTCGTGCATCGGCTGGACATCCGATATCTGGTGATCGGCGACGATTTCCGCTTCGGCCACCGCCGCGCCGGCGATTTCGCGATGCTGGTCGAAGCTGGCCGGCGCCAGGGTTTCGAGGTTGCCGACAACCACAGTTACATCGTGGACGGCGAGCGGGTCAGCAGCACGCGCATCCGTCAGGCGCTGAGCCAGGGCGAACTGGAGCTGGCGGCGCGACTGCTGGGCCGACCCTACGACATGTGCGGGCGGGTGGCGCACGGCGACCGCCGCGGCCGTACCCTCGGTTATCCGACCGCCAACATCCACCTGCACCGCCGTGTCACCCCGGTCTACGGCGTCTACGCGGTGCTGACGAGCGGTCCCGGCCTGCCGCCCTGGCCCGGCGCCGCCAACGTCGGCCGCCGTCCGACCGTGCAGGGCGTCCGCGAGCAACTGGAAGTGCACCTGCTCGATTTCCAGGGCGATCTCTACGGCCGGCACGTCAAAGTCGATTTCCTGCGCTATCTCCGCCCCGAGCAACGCTTCGAATCCCTGGACGCCTTGCGGCGACAAATCCAGCGGGACGAGTCGGACGCCCGGGCCTATTTTGCGGCGCGAGGCATTCAAGTCCCTCTCTCCCCCAACCCCTCTCCGCCCAGGGGAGAGGGGAATTTGAGCACCGGTTTTTAGAGGTTCACCGTGGCCGATTACAAAGACACTCTCAATCTTCCCCAGACCGCTTTCCCGATGAAGGCCGATCTCGCCAGGCGCGAGCCGGACCTGCTGCACTACTGGCGGGAGCTGGATCTGTACCGCCGGCAGCGGGCCGAATTCGCCGGCCGGCCGAAATTCGTGCTGCACGACGGTCCGCCCTACGCCAACGGGGTCATTCACATCGGCCACGCCGTCAACAAGGTTCTCAAGGACATCATCGTCAAGTCCCGTACCCTCAGCGGTTTCGACGCTCCCTACGTGCCGGGCTGGGATTGCCACGGCCTGCCGATCGAGCAGGTGGTGGAGAAAAAGCTGGGCAAGGTCGGGGTCAAGGTGGACGCCCGCCAGTTCCGCGACGCCTGCCGCGCCTTCGCCGCCGAGCAGGTGGCCAGCCAGAGCACCGATTTCCAGCGGCTGGGGGTGCTGGGCGACTGGGAACACCCCTATCTCACCATGGATTTCCGGGCCGAGGCCGACATCGTGCGTTCGCTGGCGCGGATCGTGGCCAACGGCCACCTGTATCGCGGTTCCAAGCCGGTGTACTGGTGCATCGACTGCGGCTCGGCGCTGGCCGAGGCCGAGGTGGAGTATGAAGATCGCGAGTCGCCGGCCATCGACGTGCGTTTCCCGGTGGCGAATCCGGCGGCGCTGCTGGCCCGTCTCCGTCACGTCGAGGGCCATGAAGGCAAGGGGCCGCTGTCCGTGGTGATCTGGACCACCACCCCGTGGACCCTGCCGGCCAACCGGGCGGTGGCGGTCAACCCGGCCTTTGAATACGTGGTGGTCCAGGTGGAAACCGACCACGGTCAGGAGCGGCTGATCGTCGCCGAACCGCTGCTCAAGGACTCGTTGGCGCGCTGGCGGATCGAACGCTATCAGGTGGTCGCCTACGGCTCCGGCGCGGATTTGGAAGGGCTGGCGCTGCGCCATCCATTCTACGATCGCGAGGTGCCGGCGATCCTGGGCGATCACGTCACCACCGAGGCCGGTACCGGCGCGGTGCATACCGCCCCCGCCCACGGCCAGGAGGACTACGTGGTCGGTTCCCGCTACGGCCTCCCGGTGGACAACCCGGTGGGACCGGACGGCAAGTTTCTGCCCGACACCCCGCTGTTCGGCGGGCTGCACGTGTTCGCCGCCAACGAGCGGGTGATCGACGCCCTCAAGGCCCACGGGATGTTGCTGCGGGTGGCCCGCCTGCAACACAGCTACCCGCACTGCTGGCGGCACAAAACCCCCATCATCTTCCGCGCCACCCCGCAATGGTTCGTCGGCATGGAGCAACACGGGCTGCGCGCCGGCGCCCTGGCCGAGATCAAGAAGGTGCGCTTCACTCCGGACTGGGGCGAGGCGCGGATTCAGGGCATGGTGGAGAACCGCCCCGACTGGTGCATGTCCCGACAGCGCTACTGGGGGGTGCCGATCACCCTGTTCACCCACAGGAAAACCGGCGCGTTGCACCCGAACACGCTGGAACTGATGGAACAGGCCGCGCGGCGCATCGAACGGGGCGGCATCGACGCCTGGTTCGATCTCGACCCGGCCGAACTGCTGGGCGCCGAAGCGGCGGATTACAACAAGATCGCCGACACCCTGGACGTGTGGTTCGATTCCGGCACGACTCATCTTTCGGTGCTGGAGCGCCGACCCGAGTTACATTTCCCGGCGGAGCTGTACCTGGAGGGCTCGGACCAGCACCGCGGCTGGTTCCAGTCCTCGCTGCTGGCCTCGGTGGCGATGCGCGGCGTCGCGCCCTACCGGGGGCTGCTGACCCATGGCTTCACCGTGGACGCCCAGGGCCGCAAGATGTCCAAGTCGCTGGGCAACGTGGTCGCGCCGCAGAAAGTGGTCAATTCGCTGGGTGCGGACGTGCTGCGGCTGTGGGTGGCGGCGACGGATTATCGCGGCGAAATGGGCGTCTCCGACGAGATCCTCAAGCGGATGGCCGATTCGTACCGACGGATGCGCAACACCACCCGCTTTCTGCTGGCCAATCTCAACGGTTTCGACCCAGCGCGGCATGTATTGTCGCCGGGGCGGATGCTGGCGCTGGACCGCTGGGCGGTGGACCGCACCCGCCGCTTGCAGGAGGAAATCCTGGAGGCTTACGACCAGTACCTGTTCCACCTGATCTACCAGAAAATTCACAATTTCTGCTCGGTGGATCTGGGCAGCCTGTACCTGGACATCATCAAGGACCGCCAGTACACCACCGGGCGCGACAGCGTCGCCCGCCGTTCGGCGCAGACCGCGATGTACCACATCGTGGAGGCGATGACCCGCTGGCTGGCGCCGATCCTCAGTTTCACCGCCGAGGAGATCTGGCGGCACCTGCCCGGCGAACGTGGCCCGTCGGTGTTCCTGGCGACGTGGTACGCCGGCTTGTTCGCGGCCGGCGACGACGAGCCGCTCGACGCCGCGTTCTGGGATCGCTTGATCGGCGTGCGCGAGGCCGTCAGCAAGGAACTGGAGAAACTGCGGGTGGCGGGCGGCATCGGCTCGGGATTGGACGCCGAGGTGGATCTCTACGGCGATGGCGAGCTGGCCATCGATCTCGGCCGGCTCGGGGATGAGCTGCGATTTTTTCTGATCACCTCCCACGCCCGCGTTCATCCCCTGGCCGCCAAACCGGAGGATGCGGCGGACGCGCGGGTCGACGGCCAGCCGCTGGCGATCCGGGTCGCGCCCAGCGCCCACGCCAAATGCGTGCGTTGCTGGCATCATCGCGAGGACGTGGGACGGAACGCCGATCATCCCGAACTGTGCGGACGCTGCGTGGAGAATGCGTTCGGGGCGGGGGAAGAAAGAAAATTCGTCTAATATGGTCCCCGGATAACCTGGACTCTCCCATGCTGAAACAATGGTGGTGGCTCAGCGCCCTGGTGGTCGTGCTGGATCAGGTCACCAAATACCTCGCCGAGACCTTGCTGGTGATGCATCAGCCGGTATCGGTGCTGCCGTCGTTCAATTTGATGCTGACCTACAACACCGGCGCGGCCTTCAGCTTTCTGGCCGGAGCCGGCGGCTGGCAGCGCTGGTTTTTTCTGGGACTGGGGTCGCTGGTCAGCATCGGCCTGATCGTCTGGCTGCGGCGACTCAAGCCGGGGGATAAATGGCTGGCGGCGGCGTTGGCGCTGATTCTGGGCGGGGCGGTCGGCAACCTGATCGACCGGGCCTGGCTGGGTCAGGTGATCGATTTCATTCAACTCTATTACGATCGCTGGTATTGGCCGGCCTTCAACATCGCCGATTCGGCCATCACGGTCGGCGCGGCGTTGCTGATCGTGGAAAGCCTGTGGTCCAGGGACGCGGGCGGCATGAAGAATCCCGCCGGGTAACTGTCCACTGTCCACTATGTGAGATCCACATGAGCGCTCTCATCCATCTCGCCAATCCCCGCGGCTTCTGCGCCGGGGTAGACCGGGCCATCGGCATCGTCGAGCGGGCGCTGGACCGGTTCGGCGCGCCGATTTACGTGCGCCACGAGGTGGTCCACAACCGCTTCGTGGTGGACGACCTGCGCCGGCGGGGTGCGGTGTTCGTCGAGGAACTGGACGAGGTGCCGGACGGCGCGACGGTTATTTTCAGCGCTCACGGGGTATCGCGGACAGTACGGGAGCAGGCGGCTCGGCGCGGTCTCAAGGTGTTCGACGCCACCTGCCCGCTGGTGACCAAGGTTCACACGGAAGTCAGCCGGCACGGTTGCGCCGGCCGCGAGGTGATCCTGATCGGCCACGCCGGCCATCCGGAGGTCGAGGGCACCATGGGCCAGTACGACGAAAGTCGGGGCGGGCGCATGTATCTGGTGGAAACGGTGGAGGATGTGGCGGCGCTGGACGTGCGCGATCCAAACGAGCTGGCCTACGTCACCCAGACCACGTTGTCGGTGGACGATACCGCGCGGATCGTCGCCGCCCTGCGCGAGCGGTTCCCGGCGATCCAGGGGCCGCGCAAGGACGACATCTGCTACGCCACCCAGAACCGGCAGGACGCGGTCAAGGAACTGTCGCGGCGCTGCCAGTTGCTGCTGGTGGTGGGTTCGCGCAACAGTTCCAATTCCAACCGGCTGCGGGAACTGGCGGAGAAGGAAGGTACGCCGGCCTGGCTGATCGACGGCCCCGAGGATATCGATCCGGCGTGGCTGGCGGAGAAAACCGCCATCGGCGTGACCGCCGGCGCCTCGGCGCCCGAGGTGCTGGTCCGTCAGGT
>JAVMKL010000052.1:0-7200 GCA_031732875.1 Candidatus Competibacter sp.
ACATCTACGAAAGCAAGGGCCGCGAAGAGGGCCTAGCGACCTTAAAAGGGCTGGTCGTAATACCAGATCGCCTTGGTCGGTTCGCCCTTGGTGAAAAACAGCAGGTTGGTTTTCACCCCCGCGCCGGCCTGGGTGAAGACGCCGCCCGGCAGGCTGACCACGCACCACAGGTCGCAGTCGTCCAGCAGCTTGCGCTTGGTTTTCACGAAAGCGTCTTCGTTGGTGCGGAACAGCAGCCCTTCATCCACCACCATGCCGCAGCGCCCGCCGGGTTTCAGGCTGCGGATGACGTGTTGCAGGTAGAGCACCTGGGTGGAACTGGTCTTGTAGTCGAATTGGGTCTGGGCGTCCTTGCCCTCCTTGCCGCCGAAGGGCGGGTTGGTGAGCACCACGTCGAACTGGTCCGGGGCGCCCGCGAACAGGCCGCCATAGCTTTCCTTGCCGGTCAGGGTGTTGCCGTGCCAGATGTGGGGATGGTCGATGCCGTGCAGCACCAGATTGGCGAGCGCGATGGGGTAGATCAGGTTTTCCTTCTCGCGCCCGTAGAAGGTGCGCTCTTTCAGGATGGTGTATTGATCGCCGGTGGCCCCTTGCCGGTCGATGGCCGCCTTGATGTGCTCGTAGCTCTGGGCGAGAAAGCCGCCGGTGCCGCTGCCGGGATCGTAGACCGTCTCGCCGATTTTGGGGTCGATGGCCCGCACCATGGCGCGAATCACCTGGCGCGGGGTGAAGAACTGGCCGCCGTCGTTGTTCTTTTCGCCCATCTTCAGCAGCAGCCCCTCGTAGACTTGGGAGAGGCTGAAAACGTGGGTCTTGTCGATGGCGTGGTGGCTGATCTGGTGTACCCGGTCGAGGATGTCGCGAAAATTGCGCTCGGTGTCCACCCGCGCCCGCTCGACGCCGCTCATGATTTCGCTGATGACTTTCTGGCGCACGGTGGCATCGGTGCGCTTTTCCAGCCCTTTGAGGTAGGGAATCAGCCGCGCATTGGCGAAATTGAGGATCGCCGCGCCGGAGGAACTCTCCTCCATTTGCTTGCGCCTCGGGCTGTCGGGCGCGGCCCAGTCGCGCCAGCGGTAGGGCGCTTCGAGCGGCGGCATGTAGGTCAGCCCCAGCGCCTCGGCTTCTTCCTGCGCTTCCTGCTCGATCTCGTCCAGCACGCGCAGAAACAGTATCCAGGTCAACTCCGGGACGTACTGCACGGCGCTGGTGACGTTGCCCCGGCGCATGATGTCGCAGATGGATTTGACGGCATCGTTGACCGACTTTTGGCCGCTCAGGGGCTTACCGTTTGGGGTGGTCTTTTTCTTGCCGGGCGGCATTTAGAGCGATCCTGAGAAGGCTTGGCGGAGGAGTGAGGCGGGAAGATTGTTTATCTGCTTCAACTGTTCTTCGGCAGCTAACCGCGCCCGCTCCACGGCGGCCAACCGCTCGGTGAGGATAGCGGCGATGCGCTTTTGTTCGGGGAGTGGTGGGAGGGGGATTTCGAGTTCCTCCAAAAACGAAATTGGCACCCGTCGTTGGCCAACAGCACCGGTAAAATGCCGCTCCGCCTCGCGCAAAATTTCCGGGCGTCTCAAATACGAATGCAACCAATGAGCGTCTATTTTTGGTCCTGGACGGATGATATGAAACTCGGTCGTGCCGAAAGCAATGCCGTCGAGAAGACCATGCGCTATCGCGTGTTTACCGTTTTGCATACATGGCGTGATCTTGGAGAAGACCACATCCCCTTCCTGAAAGTAGGTATAGCCTTTCTTCACCACTGAGTAAGGCCGGGTGGCGCTTGTATCCATTTTGCCCATCACATCGTCCACAGCTTCCATTGGGACAAAGGTAGTGGGCATGGAATCAGAGCGATCTATTGCAGGTCTCCGAGGATTTAGTTCGCAAATCTCCTTTATATGAACCCACCGCCACCCCACCGGCAATTCTTGCAATTCCTTCATGTTTTCATCCATTAAAAGCACAGTGGTTTAGCATCATTCAACAATTCAACTGCCCAAGTCGATTGATGACCTAGCTTAGATCGGCAACGGATATGGCCCATTGAATACTCGACTGGTGTAATTCTCTTAGTCATCGACTTGATACGATCCTGCACAACTTTTGGGCGTTTTAAAATTTTAGGTTGCTTTAACCTTGTGATATAGGCTTTATTTGAAAAACTACAAATCCGCTCTATGTCGGTTTGCCGTGGCAGTCGGCTTTTACTAAACGGAGTTAGCAACGCAACGGGTTGAGGTGATAAAAGTTTTTCCCATACCTCTAAACAATGACCAGTTTGCGAGCCATGATGAGGAATCTTGAACAAACTCGCCCGGCCATCAGTACAAGTAGAGTCAGTCAGAATAACGGACCAGCCCATATTTGGATTGGCGGTTTCTTCCAAATCCGATCCTAATAATATGCGCAGGCTGCCAATTTCAACCCACAGCACCACAGCCATATGGTTGGGGCCACGCACGAATAGACGCCGCCGTTCGTTGCCCTCTTGCAGCAAGGCGCCAAGTTCCCGTTTGGCTAATAAATTAGCGGCTTGCGAAGGAGAAAGCGCATAGACTTTGCAAGTGGTGCCATCACGCAAAGGCGTCGACCATAAACACATATCCGCCAAAATAGACTTGGGGACAGGAATAGGCTTGCGACGCTGAAGAATATTTAATATTTTGGAAAGTTCCCCACAACCGCTTCCCGCTTCCGTAACCGGATATTGATAGGCATTGATAAGGGTCAGGAATTCCGTTGTAGTCATCGCCTCGGACAAGCAAAAGTTAGCCCGATCACAATGTTCGACGATCCTCGCAAGTCCTCTGACATGATCATCATGCCAATGACTGGCGACAATCAGCCTGACCGCTTTAGCCGCATCTACCCCTAATTGATCAAGATAATCCAACACTGGCGGTCGTCCGCTCTTGCGGTCTATACAAGCATCCACAACGAGCCAGCGATTTTCTCCCAGATGCACCAGCACGCATTCACCATAGCCGGGACCAAACAAGGAGACTTCTATTTCATTCCAAGCAGGAACGCTACTCAAGAATGATCCCATCCAAATAGCCGCCGGATTTCTTGAGCTTTTTTCCGAGCCAGATCAATTTCCTGTCTAGAAAACCCAGGCAACCGGCGAAAACGAATCATACCAGTATTGAAACGTTGACCGCTATAATGATCTAAATAGCCTATACTCCAATAAAATATTGCACCCGGTTTTAACAACGGACGGTCCTCCTCAGTAACCTCAGTAATGTAGATTTCTGCTTCCTCTTCTATCCCTTTATTTTTTAGATCAACTAATCGCGCCGTAAAATTTTCTTCACTTACTTCTAAAACAAACCCCTCCCATTTTTGTAGAGCCGTGAACTTGCTCTGGGTTCTTACTGGTTTCAGACAGGGTATAGTTACGCGCTTAGTGTTAGCGTTAGCATCCCAATAAACTGGCGGATTGGGAATGGCTTGTATTTCTTCATTCTGCTTGACTTGTTTTATCGAGGGAGTCAATTGCAATACTTGATCATGTCCAGTCAAATTGCATTCAACATTCTCTAATGCCAAATCTAATACTAATGTCGTCTGAATCATGGTGCAGTATCCACAAAATGCTTGACCAATTTTTCGGCTCTTTGCCTTGAATTAACCCAGTCAATATTCAAAATATCGACGATTGCCTTGCAATCCAATTCTCCTTTGACTTCATAATGATCATTTACAGAAATATAGACTCCAATCGGTATCTTGGAAGATGGTTCAACTTTAACTTGAATACAACCTTTATACCTATCTTGGCGCTGCCCTTGAACAATTAAATTTCTCATGCCGGGTTTTTCTAGAACTGGAGTCCAGTATTTTTCCTTGGGAACCAAGTCATGTCCTAGCTTATTCCATTCATCTTCAGAATGCATTTTGAAATGCTGTTGCGTATTAATTCCTAGCATCGTGATAGGCGTATAATTTAGAAGACTGAAAGCACTCACAACCAAGTCTCGTAAAATCTCATAATAAGGCTCCTGTGTAGTCTCAACAACAAATTGCTCTTGAATGACTTGTAGCCGCATCCAATCCAAGCTAAATTTGGCAACCGCTGGAGTGATAAGCTCAATATTTGCGTCCTCGGCCTCTTTTTCCCGAATGATTTTCTGTGCCGCAAACCAAGCGGGATGAAAAATCTTTGGGTTAAAACTTCCCACGAGGACAATACTCATCTCCTGGATTTCTGGTGTTTTGTACATACTCTCACCGTATAGGTTTCTACAGCATGAAAATCTTCAATTTCTCAATCCCTTTTACGCCGAAAACATCCTGATTTTGGTCTCCCACAGCAACTCCGCCGGCTTGTTACCCCCAGCCATGAGCGCCTTGAGTCCGCCCGCCGCCATCACTTCGGGCGTCTTGAAAATCATTTTGTTTTCCAGCCCGTCGGTGCCGCCTTTCTCGAACTGGCCGACGATGGCGCGGATGGCGGCGGCGGTCTGGGCCGGCAAGCCCTTGAGCCAGTCTTCGTGCTTGTAGGTGAAGGCCAGCACCCGATCCGTCCGGGTGCGCGGCGACAGGCCAAAACCGAGATCGGCCAGGACGTCGTAAAGATCGTAGTCGTTCATCTCTTCCAGCACTTGCAGCACGCTGGGCGGATAACCCGCCCCGACCAGGCGATTCATCAGCTCGCGCCGGTCATCGGGCTGGGTCCAGCGCTGGCGGAATTCGTCCAGCGTCGGCGCCTCGCGGATCAGTGCGGCGGCGAGGCGGTCCTTGTAGTCCTCCACCGGGATCGGTTTCGCTTGGCCGTTCTCCTGCACCACCACGAAGCGCCCGGCGTCGGTCACCGTCACATCGAAGCCATCGACGATGACGGTGGCTTCGGGTTCGTAGGGCGGCGGGTCTTCCTGCACGCCGCGCGGCTTTGGCGGTTCGGTGATGAAATCCTCGCCGAAAAGATCGGTGGCCCCAGTGTAATCGTAGACGCGAAACATCAGCTTACCGCTGCCGGGATCGAGCCGGGTGCCGCGCCCGATCATCTGGTAGAAGCTGATGGGCGACTTCACGTACTTGAAAAACACGATGTTGCGCGCGACCGGCACATCCACGCCGGTGGTGAGCAGGTCCACGGTAGTGGCGATGAAGTGGTGCCGGGTGGCGGCGCGGAAATCGGGCAACTGGTCGTTGCCGCTGGAGGCCGCCGTGCATTTGAAAGCGTAACAGTCGAGCCGCTCCTTGCCATTGTTCTTGCACCACTCGGCATAAAGGTTGTTCAACGTGGCGGCCACATCGTCGGCGTGCCGGTCGCGGGCGCAGAACACGATAGTCTTTTGCTCCGGCCCGCCGGTCTGACAAAGGTATGCGAACAGGTCTTCGCACATCTTCAACACCCGGTCGGGCAGCAAAAGGCGGTCTTCAAAGCTGGTCTTTTCGTAACGCTCCTTCAACGCCTCGCGGGTGACAGGCAGGCCGGTGATCGCGTCCCTGGGGTTGCGGGCCATGATGTCGTCGAGGCTCACGCCGGTGTTGTCCAGATTCACCCGCCCCTTCTGGATTTCGCAGACGGCCAAATAGCCGTCTTCCATCGCTCGCGCCATGTCGTACTCGTAGACCGGCTCGCCGAAGTATTTCCGGTTGTCGGCGCTGATCTGGGCGTCTTGTTCGGCCTCTTTGGTCTTCTTGCCGGTTTTCAGCGTGCGCGGGGTGGCGGTCAGGCCCACCTGAACGGCGCGCGGGTTGCGGGTGAGCACCTGCGACCACTTGCCCCAAGCGGAGCGGTGGCACTCGTCGATCACCACATGGCTGAAATGGTCCTCGGGATAGTGTTCGGCGAGAAAGCTGGCGTCGCCGTCCGCGCTGTCCACCCCCAAGGTCTGATAGGTGGCGATGTGGACCTGGGCATTCCTGGCGTGGTTGGCACCGTCGCTGTCGCGCTTGACCTCGGCGGCATCGGAACCGAACACGTTCTGGAAGGCGCCGAGAGCTTGGGCGCGCAACTCGTCCCGGTCGCAGACGAACAGGGCACGCTTGAGTTGCCCGGCGTCGGCGATGCGCTTGAGCAGGTTGACGGCGATGAAGGTCTTGCCCGCGCCGGTCGCCAGGGTGAGCAAAGCGCGGGGCGGTTCCCCGCTGCAGGCGCTGCGCGCGATTTTCTCCAGCACGGCGCGGATCGCGGCATCCTGGTAGTAGCGCCGCCCCCCTTCGCCGTTGGGGTAAGGCTCCAACAGGGGCTTGGCCGCTTCGTCGCTCAGCGTGAAACCCATGTGTTGCTCGTAGCGCCGGCGCAACGATTCCGGCGATGGAAACTCGGCCATCGGTCGCGGGGCGCTCGTCAGGCCGGTGAAGCAGTCGTATTCGACGAATTGGTGACCGTTGGAGGAGAAGACAAAGGGCACGTTCAGCCGCTTGCTGTGCGCGTAGGCTTTGCCCTGATCGAGGCCATGGCCGGCCGGCAGGCTGGATTTTTTGGCCTCGATCAGAGCGATGGCGACCGGCTGCGCGTCGGCGGCGACCTTCAGACGAAGCGTGTAATCCACCTGCCCGCGCGAACGACGCCGCGCCTTGCCGCCGATGATCTCGATGCTGCCCGCCGTCTCCTCGCGCCGGATCATGTCCTCGGTCCAGCCGCGTTGGCGGATGGCCGGGTCGATGAGCTTGGCGCGAGTGTCGGCTTCGGAGAGATTCATTGCAATGAAGGGTGTCATGTAATGGCCCTCTTGGCACCTCCCCATCAGAATTCGGCGGACGGTCACCGACAGCTTCCCATGTTGAGGTTGTTGTCGGTGTCGCAGGGCACCACCGCCTCCAGCGCGTTCAGCCGGCTGGTGATGGAATCCCCGCAAACCAGATCGACGGTTTTCGACGCCGCGCCCGAACCGGTCACGCTGACCCCCCGTTCGCGCCGGGCCGGTTTTTGCTCTCCCTCGTAATCATCATAGAGGACGTACTGATAGCCGCCGTTCTCGAACCCAAGTTCCGTGCGATCCACCTGATAGCGGACGTAGTGGGCAAACCGGAATTGCCGGGGGCTGCCAAGTCTCTCTTTCGGAAATTCCAGCTCGATCGCACCAGGGCGACCGAAGCGGTATTGAAGGTAACCTTTGTCCCGATCGAGCGACCGGGAACCGCACAAGGACACCAGTTTTGCGGATCCTTTCATCAGGCAGTTGAAAAAAACCTGCTCGTCCGAACCGCATAGCGAAGGAGCGCCAACGGCTGGCCCGA
>JAVMKL010000053.1:0-7075 GCA_031732875.1 Candidatus Competibacter sp.
TCTCGCGCGGGGCGCTGGAGCGGGTGTATTTGGCGTAGACTGACGTGGCCCGGATGAGTTTAGGATATTTGCCGAGCGAAATCCGGGCTACTTTATTTTGCAACAGGTTCTGAAGACAATGGCGTCAATCGGACAGAATCACAAAAAAGCTAACGGGCTACTACAGCTCGCGTTCAAATACCATCATAGAAAACGGTATGACGAAGCAGCATGGTTATATCAGAAAATCATTGATATTTATTCTAAATTTTACTCTAAAGACCTAGAAGCAGTTGAATACGCCCGCATCAATTTAAACGCTCTCAATACAAAGATAGAAAACCTGCAACCCGCTAAACCAAAGGAACTCCAGACAGTCGATTCCTTGCTGGACGACAATGAGCCTGCCAGTATTGATTGGACCGTACCCCCAACATATTTACCTGTCTCTCCATCGCCCATCGCGGAAAACGCCGCGCTCCCAAATTCGATGAGGCGTGCCATGGGACCCATGCATGTCACCGTCCGCGTTGAAAACATGACGCGTTCCGGCAAACCTTACGAGAACGAATTTCTGGTCGATACCCGGGTGATAGACTGCCTCGCGCCCGCCAGCGCCCTACAACAAGCCGGCATTGCTGTGGAAGGGCGGGATGCGTACGAAATGGCCAACGGTGAAATCCTTGAATACCCCTATGGTTTTGCTCTCGTCTCCTTCATGGGATCAAAAACGGTGACTCAGATCATTTTTGGCCCGGAAGACGTGGCACCCATCCTCGGGGTGGCGGCGCTCGAAAACGTCGGCATCGGCATCGATCCGGTCTCGCGAACGCTCAGGCGCATGGCGGCCAAACCGCTAAAGCAAGCCATCCCCCACAAGCCACCCGCCAAGGATTAGTCAGCTATGAATCCCTCGGTGAAAAAACTCCCCGACTCTTTTCTATGGGGGGCGGCGACAGCTGCCTATCAGGTGGAAGGCGGCTATCAGCAGGATGGAAAGGGCTTGTCCATCTGGGACGTCTACTCGCACCTGCCCGGAACAACCTATATGGGCACCAACGGCGATATCGCCGCCGACCATTACAATCGGTATCGGGAAGACGTTCGACTCATGGCCGAGATGGGGCTGCAATCCTATCGATTCTCCATCGCGTGGACCCGAATTTTTCCCAACGGAACAGGGAAAATCAACCACGAAGGAATTGCCTTTTACAATCGCCTGATCGACGAACTGTTAAAACATAATATCATTCCTTTCATAACACTTTATCACTGGGATTTGCCTCAGGCATTACAAGATATCGGGGGTTGGGAAAACCGGGACCTCATCGATATTTTCACTCACTACGCAAAAACGTGTTTCGAGTATTTTGGCGACCGCGTCGAACATTGGATCACCTTCAACGAAACTATTAATTTCATCATGCTGGGCTACCGGGATGGCCTCCATCCCCCGGGAATCCGTGATGAAAAACGGGCCGTGGAAGTCTCACATATCGTCAACTTGGCCCATGCCAAAGCCGTGCTCGAATACCGTAACCTGGTTCGGAAAGGCAGGATAATGACTGGAAAGATCGGAATCGCCCACGTCCTCCTTCCCGGATTTCCCATCAGCGACCGCGAGGACGATATCCGGGCCTGCGAGTTCTACGAAGGCATGGATTTTCACTGGTTTTACGACCCGATTCTTAAAGGTGAATACCCCGAACTCATTTTCAATCATTACCAAACAAAATATCAGACGCCGACCATTCTGGATAATGATATGGCCCTTCTCCAAAGCGCCGCCAGCGATTTCATCGGCGTCAACTACTACCAAAGCACGTTTCTGGCCCACAACCCACTCGATGGCGTGGGAACCGCCGCACTGAATACCAGCGGCGAGAAAGGCAGCCAGCGGGAAAGCGGAATCCCCGGATTATTCAAGAAGGTTTTCAACCCAAAGGTGGAATATAGCCCGTGGGATTGGGCGATTTACCCGGAAGGCTTATTCGAAGGAATGACAAGAATTCAGGAGCGATACGGGAATATCCCGATCTTCATCACGGAAAACGGATTGGGCGATAAAGATCAGATCGCGGAAAATAGCGAAATTCTGGATTTTCCCAGAATCGAATACCTGAGCCGGCACCTTCGTGAATGCAAGCGCGCGATCCAGGACGGCATCAAGTTGGCCGGTTATTTCGCCTGGTCGTTCATCGATCTGCTGAGTTGGCTGAACGGCTATCAAAAACAATATGGATTCGTCTACGTCGACCGGGAAAAGGGTCTGGAGCGGAGAAAGAAACAAAGCTATTTCTGGTATCGCAAGCTGATCCGGACCCATGGGGAAGAGCTTTGAAAAGCGCGCCAAGGCGGCCCTACATGCACATCCTCCAGAATGCCGAGAGCACCAGAACCAGATCGGGACCGCGATAGACAGCAAACGCCAGCAGCGGCGCCACCGCGCCGAGCACGCCGAGTACGGCCAGCGCCGCCGCCCAGCCGACCGAGGGATCAGCGCCAAAGCCGCCGGCAGCATCACGAATTGCCCCAGCGAACCGATTGCGGTCGCAATGCCCATGGCCAAGGTCCGCCGCTCCGGTGGCACCGCCCGGTCGCGCCGAACACCACCGGAAAGGTCGCGCCGCTCAGGCCCAGACCGATCAGTACCCCGGCGCTCGGGGCCAGCGCGAACGCCGAGCCGGCCTGGGCCATCGGCAGCAACCCCGCCACAGCCTCCGTCCAGTTTCGTGGTCTTGGCGCGTCGATGCCCGCCAACCCGGCCTGCATGACGAGAAGTGACATGCGCCGGTCATCCAAGTTCGAGTAAGATGCCCGGCGCATTCGATGCGGGCGGCACGCGCCGTCGGCGAACCGGCGGTGATCCGCGCGCACTAAGTCACCATTATGACCAAGAAAATCATCCTCACTCTCGCCGGCCTGCTGCTCTTGGTGGGCGCGCTCGCCGGCACCAAGCTGTTCCAGTTCCAAACCATGTTCGCCGCTGGCGCCGATTTCGCGCCGCCGCCGGAGACCGTCACCACCACCGAGGTGAAACAGGACACCTGGCAGCCCACCCTGACCGCCGTCGGCTCGGTGGTCGCCGTGCAGGGCGTCACGCTCGGCGCCGAAGTGGCCGGCACAGTCAAACAGATCGCGTTCGAGTCGGGAGAAAACGCCAAGGCCGGCGATCTACTGGTGGAACTCGACAGCTCTATCGAACAGGCCCAGCTCCGTTCCGCCGCCGCCGCCGCCGACCTCGCCCGCGCCAATCTGGATCGCGCCCGCGACTTGCGTGCCAGGAACATGATGTCGACGGCCGATCTCGACGCCGCCGACGCGCAGGCCAAACAGGCCAACGCCCAACTGGACAACATCCACGCGACCATCGCCAAGAAAGCTATCCGCGCCCCTTTCGCCGGCCGGGTCGGCATACGGCAGGTCAACCTCGGCCAATTCCTCAACACCGGCGATCCCATCGTCACCCTGCAATCGCTCGACCCGATGTACGTGGATTTTTCGTTGCCCCAGCAGCGCCTCGCTCAACTGAGCGTCGGCATGGCCGTGCGGGTTACTACCGACGCCTTTCCCGACCGAACCTTCGAAGGCAAGCTGACCGCCATCAACTCCGAAGTCGATACCGCTACCCGCAACGTGCGCCTACGGGCCACCTTGGCCAACGCCCACGGCCTGCTGCGACCCGGCCTGTTCGTCAACGTTGCCGTCGTGCTGCCCGAGGCCGAACCGGTGCTGATGATTCCCGCCACCGCGGTGCTGTACGCGCCCTATGGCGATTCGGTGTTCGTGGTCGAGGAGAAAAAAGACGAGAAAACTGGCGTGGTCGGCAAGGTGCTCGGTCAGCGCTTCGTCCACCTCGGCAAGACCCGCGGCGATTTCGTGGTGGTGACCTCGGGCCTTGCCGCCGGGCAGACCATCGTCACCACCGGCGTGTTCAAGCTCCGCAACGGCATGTCCGTGGTGGTGGACAACAAGCTGGCTCCCGACTTCCAGGTCGCGCCCAAGCCGGCCAATTCCTGACGCTGCCATGAAATCCTTCACCGACCTGTTCGTTCGCCGGCCCGTCCTGGCGATCGTGGTCAACCTGATCATCGTCATCGCCGGTCTCCAGGCCATGTTCGCCCTCAACGTGCGGCAGTACCCGCGCAGCGACAACGCCAGCGTCACCGTCACCACCACCTACATCGGCGCCAGCGCCGATCTGGTGCGCGGTTTCATCACCACTCCGCTGGAGCGCGCCATCGCCGCCGCCGACGGCATCGAGTATCTGGAGTCGCAGAGCGCCCAGGGTCTGTCGACCATCCGCGCCCGCCTCAAGCTGAATTACGATCCGACCAAGGCGCTGGCGGAAATCGGCTCCAAGGTGGATCAGGTGCGCGGCGATCTGCCGCCCGAGGCGGAAGTACCGGTGCTCAACATCGAATCCGCCGACAGCCAGTTCGCCTCGGCCTATTTAAGCTTTTCCTCGGACACCCTGGCGCAGAACGAGATCACCGACTATCTGGTGCGGGTGGTGCAGCCGCGCCTGTCCGCCCTCGAAGGAGTGCAGCGGGCCGAAATCCTCGGCGGGCGCACCTTCGCCATGCGGGTCTGGCTCAAACCCGACCGGATGGCGGCGCTCAACATCAGTCCGGTGCAGGTGCGCCAGGCGCTGGCCGCCAACAACTATCTCGCCGCGCTGGGCCGGACCAAGGGCGCGCTGATCGAGGTCAACCTGACTGCCAACACCGATCTGCGCTCGGTCGATGAATTCAAGAATCTGGTGATCCGCGAACAGGGCGGCGCGCTGGTGCGGTTGTCCGACATCGCCGACATCGCGCTGGGCGCCGAGGATTACAGCGCCGAGGTGCGTTTCTCGGGTCAGACCGCCGTCTTCATGGGCATTTTTCCGCTGCCCAACGCCAACGCCATCGACGTGATCAAGCGGGTCCGGACGGAAATGGAGCTGATTCAGAAGGATCTGCCGACCGGCCTGCAAGCCTACTTCGCCTACGACGCCACGAACTACATCAACAACGCCATCAATGAAGTGATCACCACCCTGGGCGATACCCTGCTGATCGTGGTGGTCATCATCTTCCTGTTCCTCGGCTCGTTGCGTTCGGTGCTGGTGCCGGTGGTGGCGATTCCGATTTCGCTGATCGGCGGAATTTTCCTGATGCAGGTGTTCGGCTTCACCATCAACCTGCTGACCCTGCTGGCGATCGTATTATCGGTCGGCCTGGTGGTGGACGACGCCATCGTGGTGGTGGAAAACGTCGAGCGGCATCTACGCGAAGGGCGCAGTCCGTTCGAGGCGGCCATTCTCAGCGGTCGCGAGTTGATCGGCCCGATCATCGCCATGACGGTCACCCTGGTCGCGGTCTACACCCCCATCGGCCTGCAAGGGGGACTCACCGGCTCGCTGTTTCGTGAATTCGCCTTCACCCTGGCCGGGGCGGTCACCATCTCTGGGGTGGTGGCGTTGACCCTGTCGCCGATGCTGGCGTCCAAACTGCTCAAGGCGGAGGACGAGCAGCACTGGCTGCCCTCGCACATCAACGCCACTTTCGAGCGCGTCAAACAGTTCTACGGTCGGCGGCTGGACGAAACTCTCAGCGCCCGTCCGGCGGTTTATCTGCTGTGGGGAACCTTGTCGCTGCTGATCGTGCCGATGTGGATGTTTTCGTCGGAAGAGCTGGCGCCGATGGAAGATCAGGGCGTGATCTTCGGCATCGTGGATACCGCCGCCAACGCCAGTCTCGATCAGACCAGCCGATTCACCGCCGCCGCCAATCAGGTGTTTCTGAGCGTGCCGGAGACCGAATTCACCTTTCTGATCACTTTCCCCACTTCCGGCTTCGGCGGGATGGTGGTAAAGCCGTGGGACGAGCGCGAGCGCACCGTGTTCGAAATTCTGCCCGAGGTGCAAAAGCAACTGGGGAGCATCCCCGGCATCCAGATGTTTCCGGTCACTCCGCCGGCTCTGCCGGGCGGCGGCCAGTTCCCGGTGGAATTCATCATCGCCTCGACCGCCGACACCCAGGAAATCCTCGATATCGCCAGGCAGGTCCAGGAGAAGGCGATGCGGAGCGGGATGTTCGCCTTCCCACCGATCATCGATGTCAAGATCGATCAGCCGCAGGCGGAAATCGCGATCGACCGCGACAAGGTGGCCGCCCTCGGCCTCAACCTCCAACAGGTGGGGGCGGACCTGACCGCGGCGGTGGGTGGCAATTTCGTCAACCGTTTCAACATCGCCGGGCGCAGCTACAAGGTCATTCCCCAAGTGCAGCGGGTGGGCCGTCTCAACCCCGACCAGTTGGAGGACATTTACGTTACCGGTCCGAACGGCCAGCTCCTGCCGTTGAGCGCGGTCGCCTCCCTGCGCAACAGCACCGAGCCGCGCTCGCTCAACCGCTTCCAGCAGTTGAACGCGGTGAAGATCAGCGGAGTCGCGATCCGCCCGCTGGATCAGGCGCTGCGTTTCCTGGAGGATGAAGCCGCCAAGCTCATGCCCAAGGGTTACGTGATCGACTACACCGGCGAATCGCGCCAACTGCGGACGGAAGGCGGCAGCCGGTTCTTCAAGACCATGGGCTTCGCCATCCTCCTGATCTTCCTGGTGCTGGCCGCCCAGTTCAACAGCTTCCGCGATCCGTTGATCATCCTGCTGGGCTCGGTACCGCTCGCGCTGTTCGGCGCGCTGATCTTCACTTTTCTGAAGATGCCCAGCCCGGAAATCCCCTTCCCGCTGACGCAGGGCTGGACCACCACCCTGAACATCTACGCCAAGGTGGGTCTGGTCACCTTGATGGGGCTGATCGCCAAGAATGGGATTTTGATCGTGGAGTTCGCCAACAAGCTTCAGATGCAAGGCTTGCCCAAGCTCGAGGCGGTGCGCGAGGCGTCGCTGATCCGGTTGCGGCCGATCCTGATGACCACCGCCGCCACCATCGCCGGCCACCTGCCGCTGACCTTCGTTACCGGCGCCGGCGCCGCCGCCCGCAATTCCATCGGTCTGGTGCTGGTCGGCGGCATGGCGGTGGGCACGCTGTTCACCATTTTCGTGGTGCCGGCGATCTACATGCTGATCGCCAGGGATCACGCCCACGAC
>JAVMKL010000054.1:0-7052 GCA_031732875.1 Candidatus Competibacter sp.
GGCGAAGTCCAGCAACCGGCGGATCGGCTGAACCGCGCGCGCGCGGATCGCTTCGTCGATCAGGATCTCGTTATCTCCGGTTTCCAGCACCCGCGCCAGATTGCGCAGCCCGTTCATCGCCATCCACGGACAGTGCGCGCAACTGACGCAGGTCGCGCCCTTGCCGGCGATGGGCGCCTCCAGCAGGATCTTGTCCGGCGCCGCCTGCTTCATCTTGTGAAACAGGCCGTTGTCGGTGGCGACGACAAACTTCTTCGCCGGTAGTTCGACCACCGCCTTGACCAGCGCCGTGGTCGAGCCCACCAGGTCGGCCTGGGCGATTACATCCAGCGGCGATTCCGGATGGACCAGCACCATCGCGTCGGGATGCTCGACGCGCAGTTTTTGCAGCCCGTCCGCCTTGAACGCCTCGTGCACCACGCAGGCTCCATTCCACAACAGCATGTCGGCGCCGGTTTCCCGCTGCACGTAGGCGCCCAGATGCCGGTCTGGCGCCCAGATCAGCTTCTCGCCTTTCTCCGCCAGATGGCGCACCAGTTCCAGGGCGATGCCCGAGGTCACCACCCAGTCGGAGCGGGCTTTCACCGCCGCGCTGGTGTTGGCGTAGACCACCACCGTGCGGTCGGGATACCGGTCGCAGAAGGCGGCGAATTCGTCGGCCGGACAACCGAGATCCAGCGAGCATTCCGCATGCAAGTCCGGCATCAGCACCTGTTTCTCGGGGTTGAGGATCTTGGCGGTCTCGCCCATGAACCGCACTCCCGCTACCACCAAGGTGCCGGACGCGCACTCGGTACCGAAGCGGGCCATGTCCAGCGAATCCGACACGTAGCCGCCGGTGGCCTCGGCTAGTTCCTGCAACTCGGGCGAGGTGTAGTAATGCGCGACCAGCACGGCGTCCCGTTCCACCAGCAACCGCTCGATCCGCGCGACCAGCGCCGCTTTTTCGGCGGTCTCCAGCATCTCGATCACCGTGGGCGGCACTTGGCCCGGCGCCAGACGGTGGTCCTTCATGACAAGCTCGGCAGTTGCGCTCATGATTGTTCTCCAGCGACCGCGTCGATCGCGTCGCGAAATCAGTCGTTCGGGGCAGCGGTGTCATTTAGTGTCATTTTGACACTATTCAGGATAAATAACCAATATTTTACCGGTGGATGAAGTCGGGCTACGGTGAATTTCAGCTAGAATTCATCCTTCAATCACAATAATCCGAACGAGGAATCGATGATGACGGCCCAGCGGGAGACGGTGGTGCTAGTGCATGGCCTGTATGTCCACGGTCTGTGGATGCGGTTGCTCGAGTATTGGCTGGAACAGGCCGGCTATAACACGGTGAATTTTTCCTACCCGTCCATCACCCGCTCGCCGGCGGAAAACGCCGAGGATTTGCACGCGACCCTGGAACGATTGGACGCGCCGGTCGTGCATTTCCTGGCCCATAGCATGGGCGGGCTGGTGGTGCGGCATCTGTTCCACCATTACCCGCACCAGCGGCCGGGTCGAGTGGTGACGTTGGGCACGCCCCATCAAGGCAGCTATGCCGCCCGGATCATGCACGGCAGCGGGCTCGGAGCCTTCGTGGGCCGGGGACTGGAAGACGGACTGCTGGGCGACGGGCCGGCTTGGACCGCGCTGAATCACCTCGGCTCGATCGCCGGCACCTTGAATATCGGAGTGGGGTTGCTGTTCCCCGGCATGCCGGCGCCGGCGGACGGCATGATCGCCGTGGTCGAGACCCAGTTGCCGGGCATGGCCGACCACATCTGCCTGCCGGTTTCGCACATGCAGATGCTGGTGGATCCGACGGCGGTCACGCAGGCCTGCGCGTTCTTCGCCACCGGCCGCTTCCGTCATCCATCGCGCCATGCGTAGCGGGAAGGCAAGGTGATAAACTGATTTTTTCATGCACCCCACGGTACGACAGGCAAGAGGTTTCGCATGGCTGGACATAGCAAATGGGCGAACATTCAACACCGGAAGAACGCCCAGGATGCCAAACGCGGCAAACTGTTCACCCGGCTGATCCGCGAGATCACGGTCGCGGCCCGCATGAGCGGCGGCGACCCCGGCGCCAATCCCCGGTTACGGCTGGCCATGGACAAGGCACTCACCGCCAATATGCCCAGGGACACCATCGACCGGGCCATCAAGCGCGGCACCGGGGCGCTGGAAGGGGTGGAGTACGAGGAAATTCGCTACGAGGGCTACGGTCCGGGCGGGGTGGCGGTGATGGTGGACGCCGTGACCGACAATCGCAACCGTACCGTGGCGGAGGTGCGCCATGCCTTCACCAAATGCGGCGGCAATCTCGGTACCAGCGGTTCGGTGGCTTTCCAGTTCGCCGAGCGGGGCGTGTTGAGCTATCCGGCGGACGGCGATGAAGACCGGATCATGGAGGTGGCCATCGAAGCCGGCGCCGACGACGTGGTGACCAACGACGACGGCTCGGTCGACGTGCTGGCCGATCCGACGGCGTTCCAGACGGTCAGGGAGGCGATGACCGCCGCCGGCTTGGCGCCGGAAGAAGCCGAAGTGACCATGCGCGCTCATTCCCATACATCCCTGGGCTTCGAGGACGCCCAGAAGATGGTCAAGCTGCTGGACCTGCTGGAGGATCTGGACGATACCCAGAACGTCTACTCCAACGCCGACATCCCCGCCGACATCCTGGCCAAACTCTGAGCGTGACGACGATCCGACTGATGGGCATCGATCCTGGCTCGCGGATCACCGGCTACGGGATCGTCGATGTGGACGGGCCGCGCAGCCGGCATGTCGCCAGCGGCTGCATTCAGACTGCCAGCGACCGGCCGTTGCCGGAGCGGTTGAAGACCATTTTTGAAGGAGTGACTGGCGTGATTCGGGACTACCAGCCGGCGGAAGTGGCAGCCGAGCAGGTGTTCATGCACCGCAATCCCGATTCGGCGCTCAAGCTGGGGCAGGCCCGCGGCGCGGCGCTGTGCGCGGTGGTCATGGCCGGACTGCCGGTCAGCGAGTACGCGCCGCGCGCCATCAAGCAGGCGGTGGTCGGCGGCGGCGCGGCCGATAAAACCCAGGTTCAGCGCATGGTGGCCCTGCTGCTGAACCTGCCGGAACTGCCGCGGACCGATGCGGCCGATGCCCTGGCGGTGGCGATCTGTCACGGTCACACCCGGCAGACCCTGCGCCGGTTGGGAACGGCCGCCGTGGTGGCCGGGAGGCGGCGATGATCGGCCGCCTGCGCGGGCTGCTGGCCTGGAAGCAGCCACCGTATCTGATGATCGATGCCCACGGCGTCGGTTACGAACTGGAGGCTTCGCTGACGACCTTCCAGTCGCTGCCGGAGGTGGGCGCGGAGGTGACGTTGCACACCCATCTGGCGGTGCGCGAGGACGCCCACACCCTGTACGGTTTCGCCAGCACCGCCGAGCGCGGCCTGTTCCGCAACCTGATCCGGGTGACCGGCATCGGCCCGCGGCTGGCTCTGCTGATCCTGTCCGGGATGAGCGTGGAGCTGTTCGGCCGCTGCGTGCGCGAGGGCGATGCGGCATCGCTGACCCGGCTGCCGGGCATCGGCAAGAAAACCGCCGAGCGCCTGATCGTCGAGATGCGCGACCGCATCGGCGAACTGGGCCTGCATCCGGCGGCGGTGGTGCTGCCGGGCGGCCGGACCGCGCCGCCGGACGCAACTCCGGCCGACGATGCCGTCAGCGCCCTGGTGGCGTTGGGTTACAAGCTGCCCGAGGCTTCGCGCATGGTGCAATCCCTGGAAACCGACGGCCTGAATAGCGAGGCCATCATCCGACTGGCGTTGCAGGCCAGCGTGCGCCGTTAGCCGCCCCGCGAATCGCCCGAGAACCGGCGGCCCGTGCAACCACTTAAAACTTAAAAGTTAAAACTCTATCATGACCCCACCCGACCGTCTGATCTCTCCGGCCGCCAGCGGCGATGACGCCACGCTGGATCGGGCCGTGCGACCTCGGCGGCTGGCGGAATACATCGGCCAGCAGGCCATGCGCGAGCAGATGGAGATCTTCATCCACGCCGCCCGCGCCCGGGGCGAGGCGCTGGATCACGTGCTGCTGTTCGGACCACCGGGGCTGGGCAAGACCACGCTGGCCCACATCGTCGCCGCCGAGATGGGCGTCGGCCTGCGTCAGACTTCGGGGCCGGTGCTGGAGCGGGCTGGCGACGTCGCCGCCCTGCTGACCAATCTGGAACCGCGCGACGTGCTGTTCATCGACGAGATTCACCGCCTGAGCCCGGTGGTGGAGGAAGTGCTATACCCGGCGATGGAGGATTACCAGATCGACATCCTGATCGGCGAGGGGCCGGCGGCGCGCTCGATCAAGCTGGATCTGCCGCCGTTCACCCTGGTTGGCGCCACCACCCGGGCCGGATTGCTGACCTCGCCGCTGCGGGACCGTTTCGGCATCGTTCACCGGCTGGAGTTCTATACCCCGGAGGAGTTGACCGAGATCGTGGCCCGCTCGGCACGGATTCTCGGCGTCGAGACCGATTATCCCGCCGGCGCGGCGGAAATCGGCCGGCGCTCGCGCGGCACGCCCCGCATCGCCAACCGGCTGCTGCGGCGGGTGCGCGATTTTGCCCAGGTGCGGGCGGGCGGGCGGATCACCGTCGAGGTGGCGGGGCAAGGGCTCGATCTGCTCAAGGTGGACGAGCGCGGTTTCGACGAGCAGGACCGCCGGCTGCTGTGGCTGATGATCGACAAGTTCGGTGGTGGGCCGGTGGGGCTGGACACGTTGGCGGCGGCGCTCGGCGAGGAACGGGGCACCATCGAGGACGTGCTGGAACCGTATCTGATCCAGCAGGGTTTCTTGATGCGCACTCCGCGCGGGCGAGTGGCCACCGCACACGCGTACCGCCATTTCGGGCTGGCGGTCGTCCAGCCAGCGGCTGGCGGCGATCTGTTCGCGACCGCGCCCTGAGGGGTTAGGGCTTGATCGGGCGCGGGGGAGCTGCGGGAGTGGGCTCGTTGGGAGGGTTCCGAGGGCTGGCTTCGGAAGGTGGCGACAGCTTCTCCAGAGCGATCTCGTATTCGTCCACGGTGAGCGTGCCGTCGTTGTCGCCGTCGGCGGCGTTAAAATCCAGCCCTTCGACGCTGGCGGCTTCGTCGGCGCTGATCAGGCCGTCGCCGTCGGTGTCGACCTCCTCGAAGGTCAGCGGCGGCGCGGCGATGGCGGAGAGGGTGGCCAGCAGCAGGACCGGCAGAACAAACGCGCGCATGGGTGATGCCTCCACTGTTGGGTTCCTCCCCTCGCCCTCTGGGAGAGGGGTTGGGGCTGAGGGTGTTTCGACCGGAATTCTAACGGAAGATCAAATCCGCGGCTTGTTTTGTCTGGATTCCGGAACGATTTGGCCCCGCCGGATTCTCCGGCGGTAGATGAGGGAGAGAGCAGGGTGACCCATGATTTGTCGTTCTGGAGCCTGATCGCCAACGCCAGTCTGATCGTGCAACTGATCATGCTGGCGCTGGTGCTGATTTCGCTGGGCTCGTGGTGGGTGATCGTCAAGAAACATCTGGTGCTGAATTCCGCGAAGCGGGCAACCGAAAAGTTCGAGGACGATTTTTGGTCCGGGATCGATCTGGCCTCGCTGTATGCGCGCATCAACCGCCAGAAGGAGGCGGTCTGGGGAATGGAGGCGATCTTTCTGGCGGGGTTTCAGGAATTCCTGCGGTTGCGCGCCCAGCCGACCGTCGACCCCGAATCGGTGGTCAGTGGCGCGCAGCGGGCGATGCGGGCCGCTGGTTCGCGCGAACTGGACGATTTGGAGATGTATCTGTCGCTGCTGGCGACCACCGGTTCCACCAGTCCGTACATCGGTCTGTTCGGCACGGTCTGGGGCATCATGAATGCCTTCCGGGCGTTGGGGCTGGTGCAGCAGGCCACCCTGGCGCAGGTGGCGCCGGGTATTGCCGAGGCGTTGATCGCGACCGCGATGGGTCTGTTCGCGGCTATCCCGGCGGTGATTTTCTACAACCGCTACGCGCACGAAGTGGACCGGCTGGCCAACCGTTACGAGACGTTCATGGAGGAGTTCTCCAACATTCTCCAGCGCCAGTCCTACAGCTTGCGCAAGAGCTACGTCGAGGCCGCCCGCGCCCCGGCCTCCCAAGGATAGTCGCCCATGGCGCGGCGCAGCTCGCACGGCCGCCTGAAGGCGGAAATCAACATCGTCCCGTACATCGACGTGATGCTGGTGCTGCTGGTGATCTTCATGGTCACCGCGCCGTTGCTCAACCAGGGCGTCGAGGTGGACCTGCCCAAGGCGCCGGCCGAAGCGCTGGACACCCACCAGCAGGAAGCTGAGGTGTTGGTGCTGTCGGTGCGGAGGGATGGGGGCTGTCATTTGAACGTCGGCTCGGAACGAGCACAGCCAGTGGATTGCAAGACCCTGGAGCCGCGACGCGCCGACGCTGGGGAGCGTCTGGGCCGGAAACCGCAACCGCCGGTGCTGGTTCGCGCGGACCGGGAAGTGCGATACGAGCAGGTGATTCAGGCAATGACCGCCCTCAAGGATGCGGGCGCCGACAAGGTTGGTTTGTCCACGGCGCCTCCGGACGAACCGCCGGTTCGGCGGTAGCCACGACTGATGCAACCGGGACGGGGAGGGAAATATCAGGATCTGGTGGCGATGGGTGCCACTGTTGCCGTGCATATCCTGGTCGGCGTGTTTTTGTTGCTCAATTTGAATTTTATTGGAGCGCCGCATTCCGAACGGGACGAAGTCGAGGCGATCCCTGCCCGGGTGGTGGACGAGGTCGCGATCCGGGAAGAACAACAAAGGTTGGCTGCGGAAGAACGACGCCGGCAGCGTGAGGAAACCGAGCGGCTGGCGCGGTTGGCGCAGGAGCGCGAGGCCGAAGAGCGGCGTCAGGCGGAAATCCGTCGCCAAAAGGAGGAGGAAGCTCGCCGCGAGGCCGCCGAGGAGGCTAAGCGCCAGGCGGCGGCGGAGGCTCGCCGCGAGGCCGCCGAGGAAACCCGGCGTAAAGCCGAAGAGGCCAAGCGCGAAGCCGCCGAGGAAGCCAGGCGCAGGGCCGCCGAAGAAGC
>JAVMKL010000055.1:0-39294 GCA_031732875.1 Candidatus Competibacter sp.
TCCCGTTCCCCGCGCTCGACTGAGTCGCTACAGGTAACGGCGGGCAGGTGAACTCCGTGGGTCCGGCAGTTTATGCCCGAACCCGTTCTGTTACGGTCCATACCTTTGCAGCCAGTCACCCCACGGCAGGTTGCGCGCTTCGTCATTGGCGCGCCGCCGTTCGGGGCCAATCGGTACTTGGTGGGGGTCGCGATGCAGGGTCAATCCCGCGCGTGCCCGGCCGATATAGAGCACGTTGACGTAGACCCCCAAGTAACCCCGGCACACCGGAACGGCCTCCGGATCGGGCAGGAGCCGGCAGCGCTGGAGGGCGGCTTCTTCCAACATCGGGCCGAAGGCAGCCACCAGATGCGTTTCGGGATCGCCCCGCCAGCGCAGGCCGGGCGGGCGAAAGGAGTGCTTGTAGAACTGCGCGCCCCGCAGGTTGGCGGGAACCGTGAGGTCGGTGGTCGGTATCGCCGCGCATCGTGCGAGCGCCGCCCGCGCCGCCGCGGCGCATTCGCTCAAGATCGCTGGGTCGGCGGCGACGCCGACCGTCGCCGGTTCGGTGCCCAGGTCGCGGCGCCCCCAGCCGGGCGGGTCGTCCACCTCCTGCCGGACCCGGTTGACGATGGCGATCCCTTGGGCGACGCGCGCCTGATGGATCAACGCCCCCCGCAGCGATCCCTGTTCCCGGAACCCGCTGGTGGCGTTGTAGATGATGTTGCGGAGTTGTTCCTCGCCGGGCATGGTCCACGACATGACGGTTCCTCCCCTCGCTTGCGTGGCCGCCGGGCATGGGTGGGGGTGGTTGTCCCAAGGGCATGTCGGCGGTTTATGTGCTTGCCCTTACTGAGGTTAGACCGCGCAGGATGCCCTTTTCCTGCGCCGCTTCCAGCCACTGCGGGAACTCGTTCGGCAGCCGGTCGTAGAGTTCCCCAGGCGCTCGCACCGCATTCCGGTCTGGCTGGAGAAAGACGAGCAGCAGCGGCTGGAAGCGACGGTGAAGCGCACCGATGATTTGCCCGACAACATCTTCGGCCAGAAACGGGAGCACGTCGCCCCCGTCCGCCGCGGCTACAAACTGTTGTTCACGCTGCTGCTCAACAGCGGCTTGCGAATTTCCGAGGCGCTGGGTTTGAAAGTGCAGGATGTGCGGTTGCAGGACGGCGCCGCCAAGTCGGTGCGCGTCATCGGCAAGGGCAACCGCGAGCGGATCGTGCCGCTGCCCGAGGACTTCGGCCAGGTATTGGGGTTCTGGCTGAAAGACCGGCCGCGCGGCGAGTTCGCCTTCGCCCAGCATCCCGGCGGCCCGCCGCCCACCCCGCAGACGGCGCGAGCCTACTTCCGCCGCCTGCGGCAACGGGCGCACATCGCCAAGCCCATCACCCCGCACAAGTTAAGCTACTCGGTCGGGCGCGGGGGACGGCCATGAAGAACCAGTAGCGAGAGCCCGCGCGGCGGGGCAACAGCCGGTGTCCTCCCAGGCGGCCCGCACCTACCTGCGGGGGATGCTCCAGAAGGCCGGCATCGAGAAGAAGATCAGCCCGCACAAATTGCGCCATACTTACGCCACCAACCTGCTCAACGCCGGGGCGGAACTGGTGGACATCAAGGCCCTGCTGGGGCACGAGAGCGTCGCCACCACCCAGATTGACACCAACGTCGGGCAGGAGCGGATGGAGCGGGTGGTGGCGCGGCTGTGAGCACGAACGCTTCAGGATGCGCCGGAGGGAATGCTGGACTCGAAACCCCCTTACGGCCTGTATTCGGCGAGTGGGGGTCTGATACCGTTTCCGAATGGATATTGAGCTTTTGGTAGCTTTTGGTAGGTTGCCATGAAAGTACCGGACTTTCATCGTTGGGGGTACGATCCCATCGACATGATTGTTGGGCTGAACGTCGTGAAGCCCAACATCCCGACCTGTTGTTGGGCAACGCTACGCTTTTGCCCAACCTACGCCCTACGCCAAACGGCATAAAACCTATACGGAATTGGTATGAGAAGCTAACGGGGCGCGAGTTGAGCGACACCCGCTTGGGGTATCGCGCACGAAGTGGGCGATACCCCAAGCGGGCGTAGCGGCGAAGCCGTGTCGCTCCAACGAGGGTTCGACGGCGCTCGCGCCGGAGAACCCGAAGTTGGCGCAACTCGCGCCCCGTTCGTCGGCGCGAAGCGCCGACGAACTGACGTTATGCCGAGCTTCGCATCCTGTTCCATTCCTCCCAACCCCCCAAGTCGACCGCGGATTCCGCACCGGGCAAGCTTTGCCGGCCGCGCGACACGACTTTCTCTATGGCCGATCCGGAGGCAACTGTTGGAGTTGCTCCGCAAACCACTCGGTCCAATCCTGGTTCGCCATCAGCCGATCCGCGGACTTGAGCCTTGCCAAGATCGTTTTCCCGCGCAGCAGATAGGCTCGGCGCACCTCCACATTCTGCCCGTGCTCGAGCGTACCCAGCTTGCCGCACGACACAGCCACATCGACCTGCCACTGGGTGTTGGCCGGATCGCGGGCGGCCAGCGCCTCGCGGATCGCCAGGCTCTGGCGGTAGGCGGCCAGCGCCCCCGGCCCGTCGCCCTGGGCCTTCAGCACGTCGCCGATCCTGTCGTGGCTGACCGACCGGTCGCGCTGCCACTCGGTGTTGGCCGGATCGCCCTCGATCAGGCGTCGAACGAGCCGATGGGCCTTTTCATAGTCGCGCAGGGCGTCGTCAAGAGAACCATGGATGCGCGCCTGGTCTCCCTACCCGGTAAAGAACCAGAAGGCCGCGCTCTGCGCCGCCGGCCAGTTCGGATCGATCTCGAGGATCTCGGCATAGAGGGAGCGCGCTTCCGCGGACTGGCCCTTGGTGTCGTACAGGGCCGCGGTGCGCAACAGCGGCTCGAGATCGTTGCGGTTGCGCTCGCGGGTGGTGGCGGCACGGGCGCGGACCGTCTGAAGGATGGCGGGGCGTTGCGAGGCCACGTAAGCGATCGCCTCGTCGACGCCCTGTTCGGCCAGGATGCGGGTCATCTCCTGGAATACGCTGGTGGCGCGGCCACGCCCCTCGATCTCGGTAAAGGCGGCGGCCAACTCCTCGATCCGCTGCAGGCGGCCGGCGTGCGCGGCGTCGGCGGCCTCGCGCCCGCGCTGGCGCTCCCGCCAGTCGCTCGCCGCGTCGGCCTGCGCCAGCTCGCGGCGATGGGTTTCTTCGGCAGTCTGCCGCAGGTGGGCGCGGATCTTCTCCGTGTTGACCACGGCGACCTGCTGAACTCCTGTAAACAGGCTGTGGTAGGCCCACCAGCCGCCACCGCCCAGGACCATCAGGCCCAGCAGGATGGCGACAACCATGTTCCGCAGGCGGCGTTGGCGTTCTTTCTCGCCCCGGCGCAACTCGCCGAGTTCGTCGCGCAGGTGCAGGATGATGTTGTCGAGTTCGGTGTCGCTGTTGGCCGTGTGGCGCAGGTAATTCTCGTGCGTCAGTCGGGCGAGGTAGGCCTGCTGGAGGGTGCGGCGTTCGGCCTGGTACGCCTGGACGGCGGCCGGGTCACGATGCCCGGCATCGTCCGGCAGGTCGAGTTGCTCGACTGTCTTGTCGCGGCGGCACTGCTCGCCGACGACGATGACCCAGGTCTTCTTGCCTTGGCGGACGGCATGGAGCAGTTCGAACTGGGTGTAGGAGACCCGGCCATATTCGGGGTCCGCTCCGGGCGGCTCGGCGCCGTAACCGTCCCCGACGAGCTGGATCAGCCCCTCGCAGCCATCGATCTGCTCGCGCAACCACTGACGCAATTCGCCGTGGCCGGTGGGGAAGTCATCCTGCGACACCGCGTCGTAACCCAACGTGCGAACCGTACGCGCCACCGCCTGGCGGGCGGTGCGCAATTCCGCGCTCACCGCGGAAAGAAAAATCCGGGGCCGGAGCATAGGATACCTCGCACTAGACTCTGAGCTTTTAAGAATAGTGCATACCAGGGGTTCGTTTAGAGTTGGCGAAAACCCAACGATCCTCCATAACCGATTGAATAATAAGTTACCTAATTCTTACCGGCCATGAAGGTGGGGCGCTTTCGAGTCACAAAAACCGCCGCAACTGCGCCGGTATCCGCTCCACCTCCCGTTCCTTCTCCACCCCCAGCGTCACCGCCGCTTCGCCCGGCCGGGGCCAGAACTGCACCACCACCTCGCCCCGGACCGCCACGAGATACGGAGTCCCAGCGGCGCCGCCAGCAGGGCGACGGCCAGCAGCATCAGGGCGGAATGGGTCAGGGTGCGATGGCCGAAGCGGCGCTCCAGGGGCACGGCGACGAACCAGAACAGCCGGCCGATTTTGGCAGGCGGCAGGTCCGGCAGCAGGCTGGCGCCGGTGGCCAGCAGCCAACTGATCCAGTCCGGTTTATAGCCAAACAGCGTCGCGCCGCTCAGATACAGCACCGAGGCGAAGGCGACGTGGGTGCCGAGGGCCACGCGATTTCACTCGAACAAATCGGCGTGCGTCCCGGCGCGAACGAAGACGATCAAATCGCTGGCGGGCGCGTCGGCCAAACGGTAGATCAGCAGGAAATCCCCGCCGATGTGGCATTCTCGGCAGCACTTCCACTCGCCTTGCAAGGGATGGTCGAGCCATTCCAGGCCGAGCGGGGCGTCATTGGCGATCAACAACAGCATGGCTTCCTTCAACCGCCTCAGATCATGGCGGCCAGAACGGCTCAGCCGCTCCCAATCCTTCAGAAACGCCTTGGCGTAATCGACCCGCCGGGGCGGCGCGGCCCGCTTAGCGCCGGTGGGTTTCTTGGTCGAGGGCATCGAACAGCGCCTCGGCGCTCGTAAAGCGCGCATTGCGCGTTCTGATGATCGCCTCGGCCTCGGCCAGCGCGGCGCGCGTTTCCGCGTTGGGCGCTTTCAGCTCGAACGGCAAGCGCTGTTCCGCCACCACCCGCGTCAAAAACACCCGCACCGCGTCCGACAAGGAAAGCCCCATCGCCGCCAAGGTATCCGCCGCTTGGGTTTTGAGGGTTTCGTCCAGCCGAATGTGCACCATCGTGGTCGCCGCCATAAAATCGCCTCAAAAGTATCTCAATTGAGATTATTTGTATTTCAATTATCTTGAGAAGGCAATGAGCCGCGCTAATTCGCCTTGCCCGCGCCTTTGAACAGGAACACCCGGGTGGAGATCACGACCGCCGCCAGCATCCCGGCGAACACGTACAGCTCGGTGTCGCCGGTGCCGATGGCGAGGTAGCGCGCCCCGACGATGGAGGCCAAGGCCAGGGCCAGGGCCAGGGCCACGATCATGACCGTGGTGAAATCCAGATAGCGCACCCCGGCGGCATGACGCATTGCTCGAATCTTGCGCTTGTCCACCAAGCGCTCCTTGGCGGCGTCGGCCAGGGCCTGGGGGTTGCCGTTGGCCTGCTGGACGACGTGGGTCACGAACAGGGCCAGGGATTCGACCAGGGTGCCGGTCCGCTGGAGGTAGGTCCGGGCGTGGTCCGGGGCCAGCGGCGGGACTTCGATCTCGGCCAGCTTCCACCACAGCCGGGCGACGTTGGGTTTCCGGGCGCTGGCGCAGGCGAGCAGTTGGGCGGCGTCCAGCACCGCCAGTCAGAACGCCACCAGGGTGGGGGTGACGGCGGCCAGGTCGTCCACCGCGATCAACACCCGGCCGGGCTGGGCGTGCAGGGCGGGGACGATGGCGGCGCACCGGTCGCGGATGCTCGGGCGATTGACCGACCGCTTGATCTTCGCCCATTCGATCAGGGCCGGGTCCAGGTCGTCGAGGGCCAGGTCCAGCTCCAGCGCCGAGGGTTTCAGCAGGCCGCTTTCCAGCAGCCCCCACGCCAGTTCCAGAAACTGGCCCTTGGCCTGGTATTCGACGACGGGCAGCAGGGTCAGGTCCCGCCGCGCCAGCAGGCGGTCGAGCGCGGCCACCAGCACGGGGATTTGCCCGCCCCGACCGGCCCGGTCAGCAGCAGGTGGCGGCCCTTGGGCGGCTTCGGCGTTTTGCTTTTGCGCCGTTTTCCCAGAGCTTCTCCACGTCGCCCTCGTAGCCCTTGTGGATGCGTTCTTGCACCCAGTTGGCTTTCGACTTCTGGAATTCCAGCCGCTCGCCCACGGCGGCGTGCTCGGCTTCCAGTTCCCGCAGTTTGGCCAGGTCGGTCAAGGCCCGGCTCCGCATCTCGTCGATGCGGGTGGCCTCGTTCAGTGCCTGCTGGGAGATCAACAATAAGGCAATTGCCGCTTTTTTCGCCAGCACGGCGTGCCGCGCTAAGTCTGCGCTGGTGCTGGCGGTTTGTTGTCGCGCGAGGGCAGTTATCCACCGTTTCGGTGGATAACCCATCAGAATGACGAAACCCGTCGAAGCGGGTTCCGAATGGGGTCGGTCACGTCTCCCGCCGGGGCGGGATGGGTTCAGCATGTGACCGTGATCGGGGGCGGTTGCCGAGCGGAGTCGGCTGAGGGGGGAAGCGGTCCCGCCCATGCGAGGGGATTATCGGCGTTTCCGGAGGGTAGAGGGTTCGACGAGGCAAGGATCGAGTTTCGCTACGCGGGAACGAACGGGACGTCGGGCGCGTCGTTGCCCGCGCGCGGAACCGTGCCACGATCGCCCGAGACGGGCCTCAATCGCGCAACCCCTCAAGAAAACTCTCGACGTTTCTTCCCAGGACGGCGTGGTTATAGCCCCCCTCCAGAACGCCGAAGCGCCTCCCCTGACAGCGCAGGCGGGCGTGTTCCTTGACCGATTCGCCGATGGCGCGATAGTCCTCGGTCGCGAGCAAACCGCCCCAGTCCTCTTGGTGCCGGTCGAAGCCGGCGGAAACCGCGATGATGTCGTAGGGCGTCGGGGATTGAAGAGATCGCTCGACGGCCCTCAGAAAGTCCCGTCGATCGTCCGCTTCAGGATGAAAATAAAGCGCATCATCCGAATTGCCAAAGATGTTGACGGTGCCGTCGCCATAATGGAGATCGAAGTCGAGCACGAGGGCTCTTTCGATCTTCTTGTCGCCGATCAGCCGCTTGATCGCGATCGCCACGTTATTGAAATAGCAGAACCCCCAGCAGGAATCCGGACTAGCGTGATGGCCCGGCGGCCGAATCAGACCGAAAGCCGGTTCGCCCTCGCAAGCCGTTTCCGCCACCAGAATCGCCCCGCCGGCGGCCAGACGGCCCAGTTCGTAGACCAGCGGCTCTCTCCGGACCTGTTGAATATGAGTTTTGCCGTGAACCCGTTCCAGATCCGGTTCGGACGCCGGTTCGGGTTCGATGAAGTCGTATTTTCCCGCCAGGGCGTCGACCATCGACTCCATCCGGCCCCGAGCCGCCGCCGGATCGGCGGTATAGACGTCGTAAAATCGGGTATGAAAGACGACCTTCATGGGTTGCTCCTCCTATGCGAGGCGATCATGTCATGGCCGGTCTGGCTGCCGCCGATCGTCCGCCCGACCCGTCGACCTCCCCAGGTTCTCACAAACGGTGGTTTTCAAGAATCCATGTTGAGAAGCTGTGCTACAAGTACTGGTGCAACGGTCGGCATTCTCAAAAGCCATTCTCATATGAGCCAGCTCGGATGGTTGAGTTTCGAGAACGAATCGTCAACGTTTGGTACTGCTTAAATTATTTAAAAATAAAATAATTACTCATTATCGCTGCGCTTGACGTGCGATTGATTTCGTTTCGTGAGTTGACCCCACAAACGGCGATTAGGCCGACGAGCCACTGCACTCAGGCGACAGTTTGGCCGACGCATGCGCTACCTCGCATCTGCGGACGACGCCGGGGGGGCCGTTCTGGCCAGCAGGCCAGCGAGGGTCGGATACACTAACATTGATAGCAAGGCCGCCGCAGTCAGCGCCTGGGCGATATCAGCGCGCATGTCTCGCTCGTACACCCTGATCTGGGTAATCACCACCACCAAGCTCAGCGATGCCACCGACGCCGACAGGGCGAAGGGCAGACGCTCCGGTTTCGGGAGGTCATGGCGATAAATCAGTACCAGCAACCCACGCACGGTCAGAAACAATATCAGGAATACCGGTACCAGCAGCAGCGTCCTGGCATCCTGGGCAAGTGCCAAAAGATCAAACCGGATACCGGTCCCGACGAAAAAGAATGGTGTCAGAAAGCCGAAACATACCCGCATCGAGCTTGGTACGAAAGGGCGCAGAATCTCGATCCCGCGTGGCAAGCCCTACGACCATTCCCGCGGCGAACGCGCCGAGCATGTTGATGTGCTCATGGCCAAACGGCGACAGCCTCGCCTCGTCCACAGGCTGCACCGGATAACTGTAGCGACCTGCAATCGAAAACATCTCCACCTGCAATCATCGCCACTTTCCGACCGGGATGATCTGCAACTGAAACGCGTTCAAACTGGAATCATCTACAACTGAACCTGCAATCGAAGATCCCGAACCTGCAATCGATGGGTTCGAATCAGAATAGTCGGTTGAAAAACGCTCTTGATTGCAGCTCGCTACAACTACCGTGGACTATCCGGCCGTAGCGGACCAGCCCGTCGGTACGGTGGCGGCCCCGGCTCAGGCGGGTGCCCGAGTCTGGCGGGTTCGCCCCGCTACCTCTTCCGCCCATTAACCTGTCGGCATTCCTGCGAGGAGCCATTCCGGACCGAACATGTGCTTGCCGGTGCCTGCCGGCACGCCTTTCGGCAACGCCCATTTTGCTGGCGGATTGGTCCCGTAGACGACCTCCCATCTGGCATCCTCCCACTTTGCGGGGTGGACTTTCTTTCTTGCGACCGGGTTGTATTTAAACGCCTCATACGCCGTCTTAGGCTGCAACGGCGCACCAAGCACCACAATCAAATCAATGCGGTGCAGGGCGTCAGGGTCGTGCGACGCCAAACGATCAAGTATGTGCCGCAAATTGTAGCCGCCGCCCGAAAAGCCATAAAACGCGCAAACGGCCTGGTCCTCAAAGAACTTTTTCAGAGCCGCTTTGGCCTGCGGGCTCTCCTGGTTTTGCGGCTGGCCAGCTACATCAAGGACGACGGCTTCATAGCCTCTGCGCTTCGCATATTCGCTCGCGGCCGACACGTGCAATGCGCCAGACGGCCAGGCGATATTTTTTCCCTGCTCGTCGGGGTATGTACCGGCCGGGGCAGAATTACCCCGCAAGATCAACATTTTTGGACGCGACACGGAGATCTCCTTCGGCGAAGAGAACGGTGAAGTGGGTATCGACCGTCGGCGCCAGGACGCGGATGTAATTGTGCCCGGCGCGGACCTGCCATGTGCCGTGTAGCGATGCCCGACCAAGATGGTGGAAGTCGATCTCGTTGCTCCGATAGAGGTTCCAGAGGACCTGGATGAGTGCCCGGGCGCGCCCGCTGTGCTGCGCGGCGTTACTGTACTGAAAGAGCATGATGCCGTGCCAGATATCTTCGCGATTCATGACTTATCCTCCTGGGTAGATGGACCGCCACACATTGCCCACGCTGCCGCCTGCGAAATCGGCGGTGGCGAGCCGGTGCCATTCGGGAACCCCGGACCCGACCCGGAACGGAAACCGAACGATTCAGAATGTCACGGCATCATCGTCGATCCGGCATTGATCGAACGGAGGCATCGGTGAAATACGCACTCGAGCGCGCTCAGTGAATAATATGTTCGATGATTTTGTTCTCGTCGAATTTCCCGCCTATCAATATCCCGAACTTGATCTCACGTTTGCCGTCATTCTCTTTGGAGGGCAGGTCGACAGCCAACCAAGGTGAAAGCGTTGCCTCAATAACCGGCTGCCGGTTTTTATTGAGCACACCACCTGAAACCATGATCCATGGCAGTCCGTCGCTGAGAAGGTCGACCGTAAAATGCCTGAGCAATCCGTTCAAGTCCCAATAAACATTTCCGCTCGCATCCTTGATAATAAAGCCGTTGCGGTCGACGTGAATGTCGCATGACGCCTTGTTAAACGCGACGTGCAGGCTTAATCCTGTGTCAGCCGAGCGAAAGCTGGTCCCGATTCCCTTGGCCGCCGCTATATTTCGCCAGGCTGCCGATGCGTCGTTGGGTTTGTCCGGAACCATCGGCGTGTTGACGGGTTTCTTTCGCATCGACAGGCTCGTGATCGGCCTGGGCGGAAATGCTTTTGAGTACATGAGGTTAACGAACCTTTCACGCATATTCCTTGCAAAATAGAAATGTACCCCGGTCGAACGTGGCGGCGTAAAGATCTCAGAGATCGTCTCGATATACGGCACGAAGCTCTCACCCATGAAGCTCCTGAAAATGCTATCAACATGATCGACCTCCCACCGCTTGCGAAGCTCTTCTTGCGAATTGTGAGCAGCGGACAACGTTCCGCTGCCGACACCTATGTAAGCACCCATAACTTCCTCCTATACGGTCCAGACCCAACAGCCATGCCACCAGGGGCTATTTGGCCGGGATAGTTGACTAAATTCTCTGAAACGATGACGGGAGGTCAGGGTTTGAGTTGCGCGCGCGGCTCGCCACCCGGATGAGCCACCGTATGGACGTTGACGTACAGGTTCCCCGCCCGGAGGCTCGCGTATTGCGCGTCGGTCAGCTTCGCGCCGAGCGGCAAACAATCTTTGTTTGCGGTTTGCATGAGGCGCTCCTTACGATTCAGAATGTCACGGCATCATCGTCGATCTGGCGTTGATCGAACGGATAGAGGCTATAAAACACTATTAAAGCGTAGCAGAAAAGAAAAATATTCCTACTGATTTACTCTGAATTTTGAGGAGCAAGCGACTGGGAATGTCTTGGGAATACCCTCGGGTAGGGGTAGGTGCAGGATTATGTGTAAAAAGTTATCACTTTGCTTGCTCGAGGTGAAAAGGTGACCGCTGGCCACCACACGGCGTGTTCAGGAAAACCGTCGTTTGTTTGGCATGGAGCCTTCCGGTTCCAAAAGGCTGGATTTTGGCCGTCCTGGTACACTGTTGGATACGGAGTCTGAGGCGCAATGGAACGAAAAACCGGGTTAGCGTTTTGAGGCTCGGTTTGCCGCCCTGGGTACCGAGGACGAGCACCAATCCGGCGTGTTGGGACGTCATGTAGTAGCAGTGACAGCCGGATTGCGTTGTGGCCTTTTGAGGAATACCGATCTTGGCCGGCCAAAACGAGGTGGCCAAGAAACGAAAAGACCGGTTCGAGTTGGCCAATTCCTGTTTGGCTACCCATCTTGGCCGCTTAACCCGGTTTTTCGTTCCACTGGACCTCAAACCCCTCACTGCGGCGCCGCTGGCGGGTTCCCGGCATCGCCCAGCGCCCACGCCGCCGCCGCCGCGCGGGCGTGGAGAGCGGTCGTGTCGAACAGCGGCACCGGCACATCGTCCGGCCCCACCAGCAGGGCGATTTCGGTACAGCCCAGGATGATGCCTTCCGCGCCGACCTCGACCAATTGCTGGATGATCCGGCGGTAGTGCGCCCGCGAGTCTTCCCGTACTTGACCCCGGCACAATTCTTCAGTAGATCACCCGATGGACGGTCTCCCGATCCACCGGGTCGGGAACGACCACCGTCAAGCCGTGCCGAACAGATCAGCCCCCAAGGCCGGCCCATTCAGGTGGTGCGGGCCTGAGTCGCCGCATCCCTGGAGTTCAACAAATGCGGGCGCGGGGACGGTCTCGGTTGAACGGTTGTTTTGAGCGGCGTCCGGCCAATAGTCGTCCAGCGCCTGCTCGGTGGTAAAGGGGCAAGCGCCAGGAAACGTGTCTTCGTCCAAGCGTGGGTGCGGTGACCGAACAGGCCAAAACCCGGTTCGCCTCCTGATTTGCGGAGCACGGCGACGGTTTTTCGATTACGCTATAGTTTACAAGCGCCAGATGTTCGCCTGGTGTATCGACGGTCCAGAGCGCGGGCTTTCCTACCCTCGAACGCGGAGTGTATCCATGCTTCCCCAGATCAAAACCATCCTGTACACCACGGCTCTGGGTCCTCACACCCGGCCGGTATTCCGCTTTGCGGTCGGTCTGGCCCGGCAGCATACCGCCAGGATCGTGCTGCTCCATGTGGTCGAACCCCTGAACAATTCGGTTCGGTTCCTGATGGAATCCTACCTGTCACCCGAAAAAGCGCAGGAGTTACACCACGAAGCGACCCGCGGTATCCTGGAAAAATTTCACCAACGGCTGGAAGCGTTCTGCACGGAAGAACTCGGCTCCACGCTCGATCAAACCGAGGTCATTTCGGAAATCCGCGTCATCAGCGGCGTTCCCTACGAAGTCATCCTGCACGAAGCCGACCGCTGTCAAGCCGATCTGATCGTCATGGGCACCCACACCGGCGCCAGCCGGCGCATCGATTTTCTGGGATCGACCACCCGCCGGCTCACGCTGCTGTCCAAGCGGCCGGTGCTGATCGTTCCCGTCGCCGATAGCCCCAGCAATGAATGGCCTGAAGCACTCATCTGAGCCACGCCGATATCGCTCCCGGTTGCTGGGCCTGCTGGGGTCGCTGTTGCTGGCGCTGCAGGGCGGATCCGGGTTTGCCCAGGAGGCGGTCTACACCTGGAAGGATGCCGCAGGCCGCGTCCATTACGGCAACCGCCCGCCCGAGGGCCAGCCCGTCGTGCCGGTCGATCTCAACGCCAAACCGGTCAACGTGCAATCGACCGAACGCATCTACACCTGGACCGATGCCGACGGCAAGATTCACTATGGCCCGCAGCCACCGCCCGATACGCCAGCCCGGGAACTCAAGGAAGACGACACCTCCCTGTCCACGATCCATTCCGGCAAACTGCGCTCGGGCGAACAACAGTTATTGCAGAACCCGCGGCGACGCCAGTGAAACGCGGACCAAACATTCCAGATGATTATTGCCAGAATCTGGCGGCTCGACGGGGTTCGGATTTCCACTACAGCCTGCTGGGACTGCCGCTGGCGCAGCGGCAGGCGCTGTGCGCGGTTCGGGCGTTTTGCCTCGAAACCGCCGGAATCGTGGAAGAGAGCCGGGATCTCGGCGTAGCCCGAACCAAATTGGACTGGTGGCGGGCTGAGCTGGGACGTCTGGGCGAAGGCGCGCCGCAACACCCGGTGACCCGCGCCCTGCTGCCGCGGCTGGCCGCCTTCAACCTGCCCGAGGAATATTTTCGCGAAATCCTCGACGGGGTGGCGATGGATCTGGAGTACGACGCCTACCCGAGCTTCACCGAACTGACCCTGTACGTTCACCGGCTCGGCAGCGTGCCGGCCCTGTTGGCAGCGGAAATCCCGGGCTATCAGGATCGGCGCGCCACCCCCCGCTTCGCCCACGAAGCCGGCGCGGCGTTGCTGCTGTTCGAACGGCTTCACGACGCGCGCCGGCATGCCCAGCACGGGCGGTTCTATCTGCCCGAGGACGAAATGAGGCGCTTCGGCGTGCATCCCGGCGACCTACTGGCGGCACAGACCACGGACCGGGTCCGGCAATTGTTCGCCTTCCAGGCCGAACGAATCCGCGAGTACCACCGCCGCGCGCTGGACCATCTGCCGGAAGCGGACCGCCATGCCCAGCGCAACCTGCTGATTCGCCTGGAGCTGACAATGGCGCTGCTGGCGGAGATCGCCGGAGACGGCTACCGCTTGCTGGAGCAGCGTACCAGCCTGACGCCGCTGCGCAAGCTGTGGCTCGCCTGGCGGTTGCAACGCCGCGAAAAGCGCCGCTACCGGCAGGCGGCGACCCCATAGTAAACTGCCTCGCTCAACCCCGCCGCTACAAGGTGCCACCATGAAGGATTACCAGCCGGCCGCCGATCTGTTGAAAGACCGAGTCATTCTGGTGACCGGGGCCGGGGACGGCATCGGCCGTGCCGTCGCGCGTCGGCTGGGCACCCACGGAGCCACCGTGGTTTTACTCGGGCGCACCATTCGCAAGCTGGAACAGGTTTACGATGAAATCGAACGGGGAAGTGGCCCCAAACCGGCCATCTACCCGATGAATCTGGAAGGGGCGACCCCCAAGGACTACGCCGATCTGGCGCGAGTGCTGGAATCCGAGTTCGGCCGGCTGGACGGATTGCTGCACAATGCCGCCCTGTTCGAGCGGCTGACTCCGATCGCCAATTACGATGTGGAACTCTGGTACCGGACCCTGCAGGTCAACCTCAACGCGCCGTTCCTGCTGACGCACGCGGTGCTGGGCCTGCTGAACCGCTCGGCCGACGCGTCGATCGTATTCGCCGACGACCGGGTCGGCGAAGAGGGTCAAGCCTACTGGGGTGCCTACGCGGCGGCCAAGGGCGGTATCCGAACCTTGATGAAGCTGCTGGCTAGCGAACTGGAAACCAATACACCCATCCGGGTCAACAGCATCGATCCGGGGCGGGTTCGCACCGGTCTGACCCTGCGGGCCTATCCGGGACGCGAACCGGCGGAATGGACCGACCCGGAGGCGATACTGGACGCCTACCTGTACCTGCTGGGTCCGGACAGCCGGGGCGTCACCGGCCAGACCTTCCGCGCCCAGGATTGAGATTCTCCCTACCCCCCCTTTGCCATCGGGAAGCGCTCGAAACGCGGGGAGATTGCGGCCGGTCGGACCGGATCCAGGCCGATGGTTTTCCAGGCGACTTTTCGGTATCGCGCGCCGGTTCGGACGAAGCCTCGGCGCGGCGCGGGCTGGAGTCGGGCTGGCGCGGGCCGCCGCGCGGTTGACCAGACCCGCCCCGCCCGGATGTGGAGGGCCAGCGCGGCGCGGGCTCCGGCCGAGCTTGGCGGTCCTCCGGCGGATACCCGACCGCCTGCAACAACTCATCCACCTGCGCGTCGTTCAGTTCGTCCCAGCGACCCGGATGGAGGCCCCGGCGCAGGCTCACCGGTCCGTAGCGCACCCGGATCAGCCGGCTGACCGTCACACCCTGCGATTCCCACAGCCGGCGCACCTCGCGGTTGCGGCCTTCGCGCAGAATCACATGATACCAATGGTTCGTGCCTTCCCCACCCGCCTCGCGCATCTCGTCGAACCGCGCCAGCCCGTCCTCAAGGGGTACGCCTTCCAGCAGGCGCAGCAGCTTCTCCGGCGCGACCTCACCCAGGACGCGCACGGCATATTCGCGTTCGATTTGCGAGGAGGGGTGCATCAGCCGGTTGGCCAGTCCGCCATCGGTAGTCAGCAACAGCAGGCCCTGGGTATTGAGATCGAGCCGACCCACGGCCACCCAGCGTCCGTCGCGCAAGGGCGGCAGTCGCTCGAACACCGTCGGCCGACCATCGGGGTCGCGGCGGCTGGTGACTTCGCCGACCGGCTTGTAATAGGCCAACACCCGCCGGGGCTGATCCCGGACGCGCGTCCGAACCAGCTTGCCGTCGATCTGGATTCGCTCCGACCCGTCAATCTGGATACCCAGTTGCGCGGGCGCGCCGTTCACGGTGACGCGACCCTGACGGACCCAGTCTTCAATCTGGCGCCTGGAGCCGAGACCGGCGCGAGCGAGAAATTTCTGCAACCGTTCGGGCATCGGGACCTTCCGGCGGGCTCCGCGAATATCGGGGACAGGTGTCTTCAAGCAGGCGCGGCGGCGGGCGCGGGACAGGCGCCGCAACCACCCGCGCCATCGCAGGCACCGCCGGACTTCGTGTCGCCGGACGATGCGGACGATGCGCTGTCATCCTGGGTGGCAACATTCTTCTTGCCGCCCTTGCCCTTGAAATCGGTCTCGTACCAGCCGCTGCCCTTGAGCCGGAACCCGACCGGTGAAATCAGCTTCTTCAGTTCCGGCTTGCCACAGCTCGGGCAGTCGTTCAGTTCGGGATCGCTAAGCTTCTGCAAAACCTCGAATTCGTGGTCGCAGGACTGACAGCGGTACTCGTAAATCGGCATGGCGCACCTCGCAAGCTGACCAAACGGTAAGGGAACTCAATTAAATGGTATGGGGATGAGGGGGAGCGATTTCAAGGCTCGGGCCCAGCACCCCCGCGATTGCGGTTAAACTATCGTCATGTTTCCGTCGCTCCGCTTGCTGTTCGTCCCTCTGCTCGCCCTGTGGCTGACCGGTTGCGATTCCACCGCCGACCGGGCGGTAACCGTGGAATTCTGGGCGATGGGCCAGGAAGGCGAGCGGGTACGGGCGCTGCTGCCGGAGTTCGAGCGCCGCCATCCCGACATCCGGGTCCGGGTGCAACCGGTTCCCTGGAGTGCCGCGCACGAGAAACTGCTGACCGCCTACGCAGGCGACGCCATGCCGGACCTGTTCCAGCTCGGCAACACCTGGATTCCCGAATTCGTGGCCCTGCGCGCGGTCGAACCGCTGGACCCGCGGCTGAATGCCTGGCCGGAGGCGGCGCTGGCCGACTACTTCCCCGGCATCCTGGCCACCAACCGGCTGGACGGCCGGACCTGGGCCCTGCCCTGGTACGTGGATACCCGCCTGTTCTTCTACCGGACCGATCTGCTGGCCGCCGCCGGTTTCGCCGAACCGCCCGCCACCTGGGAAGGCTGGCTGGACGCCATGGCGCGGCTCAAGGCGCTGGCCGGGTCGGAACGCTACGCCATCCTGCTGCCGATCAACGAGTGGCAGTTGCCGGTGATTCTGGCCCTGCAGCGCGGGGCGACCCTGCTCCGCGACCGTGATCGATACGGCGATTTCCGGAATCCCCGCTTTCGCGAGGCGTTTGTTTTTTATCTTAACCTGTTCGAGCGGGGATTGGCACCGCCGGTGGGCAATACCCAGATGGCCAATCTCTATCAGGAATTCGCCAACGGCTATTTCGCCATCTACGCCACCGGCCCTTGGAACATCGGCGAGTTCGGCCGGCGGTTGCCGGCGGCGTTGCAGGAGAAGTGGACGACCGCAGCGTTGCCGGAATTTGCCAATTTGTCCGCGGATTTCTCCCCTCTCCCAGCGGGAGAGGGGTCGGGGGTGAGGGTCGGCCTCTCGCTGGCCGGTGGCGCCAGCCTGGCGCTCAGCCGGACTTCGCCCCGGCGGGAAGCGGCCTGGAAACTGCTGGAATTCCTGGCCGAGCCGGAGCAGCAGGCGCGGTTCTATCAACTCACCGGCGACCTGCCGGGGCGACAATCGGCCTGGAACGATCCGGCGCTGGCCGGCAACCGCCACGTTCGGGCATTCCGGGACCAGTTGCAACACGTTCGGGCAACACCCCCAATTCCGGAATGGGAGCGCATCGCCAATCGCATCGCCTACTACGCCGAACTGGCGGTTCGCAAACAGATGGGCACGGACGAGGCGCTGGCGGCGCTGGACCGGGACGTGGACCGGATTCTCGAAAAGCGCCGCTGGCTCCTGGACCGCGCGGCACGGCCCTCACCCCCCACCCCGCTCCCGGAGGGAGCGGGGAGCGAGCGATCCCGGCCGTGAAGGGTCCCGAACGTCACGCCGCCCTGAGCGGCTTGGCCTTTCTCGCCCCGGCGCTGCTGTTGATCGCCGTGTTCTTCTTTCTGCCGGTGCTGGCGGCGCTGCTGTTGAGCTTCACCGATTTCGACATCTACGCGCTGGGCGACCTCGACCGGCTGCGCTTCGTCGGTTTCGGCAATTATCTGCAACTGCTGGAAAGCCCCCTGTTCTGGACCGCGCTGGGCAACACCTGCTATTTCGTGGCGGTCGGCGGGCCGCTGTCGGTGGCGGTGTCGCTGGGCGCGGCGCTGCTGGTGAATTCCCGTCTGACCCGGTTTCCCGGCTTGTTTCGCACCGCGTTCTTCCTGCCGGTGGTGACGACGCTGGTGGCGGTGGCGGTGGTATGGCGCTATCTCTACCATCCCCGTTACGGGCTGCTGAATTATGGCCTCGGCCTGCTGGGTATCGATCCCATCGACTGGCTGGGCGACCCGGACTGGGCGATGCCGGCGATCGTGCTGATGGCGGTGTGGAAGAACTTCGGCTTCAACATGATCATCTTCATCGCGGGCCTGCAAAGCATCCCGACCCAACTTTACGAAGCGGCGCGGGTCGACGGCGCCGGCGCCTGGCGGCAGTTCCGCCATATCACCCTGCCGTTGCTGGGACCGACCTTCCTGTTCGTGGCGCTGATGACCATGATCGGCTATTTTCAGGTGTTCGCCGAGCCTTACGTGATGACCCAGGGCGGTCCGGCCAACCGCACCCTCAGCGTGGTGCTGCTGATGTACGAGGAGGGTTTCCGCTGGTGGAACATGGGCTATGCCTCGGCGGCGGCCTTCGTGCTGTTCGCGCTGATCCTGGCGGGGACCGTGCTGCAGTTCAAACTGCGGCGAGGAGGACCGTCATGAATCGGCTGCTCTATCGTCTGTTCCCCACGATGCTACTGTACGGCGCGCTGGCAGTAGGGCTGGCGCTGGCGCTGGCGCCGCTGCTGTGGATGATCGCGGCTTCGCTGATGCCGCCCGGTGAGGCCAACAGCTATCCGCCGCGATTGTGGCCCAGCGCCGTCACCTTCGAGCATTACGCCGCACTGTTCTCCCGCCTCGACTTGGCCCGCTACCTGCTCAACAGCACCCTTCTGGCCGGCGCCGTCACCGCGATCTCGCTGATCGTCAACTCGATGGCCGGCTACGCCTTCGCCAAGTTCCGCTTTCGGGGCCGCGACCGGTTGTTCCGGGGCCTGCTGGCGGCGCTGGTGATTCCGGCCCAAGTGGCGATGCTGCCGCTGTTCCTGCTGCTCAAGCAGTTTGGGCTGATCAACACCTACTGGGGCGTCGTCATCCCCGGCATGGCCAGCATCTTCGGCATCTTCCTGATCCGCCAGTATCTGCTGGCGATTCCCGACAGCCTGCTGGACGCGGCGCGCATGGACGGCGCCGGCGAGTTCCGCATCTACCGGTCGCTGGTGTTGCCGCTGTGCCGGCCGATTCTGGTGACGCTGGCGATCTTCACCTTCATGGGCACCTGGAACGATTTCATGTGGCCGCTGATCGTGTTGACCGACAGCTCGATGTACACCCTGCCGGTGGCGCTGGCCAACCTGCTGGGCGAACACGTCCAGGACACCGAACTGATGATGGCCGGCTCGGTGCTGACCGTGCTGCCGGTGATGCTGCTGTTCGTCGCTCTGCAGAAGTACTACATCGCCGGGATCATGCTGGGGGGGATGAAGGGATAGCGGCGAACATGCTAAAAGAAAGAACGACCCTACTCACCAGCGAGCCACCACGCCCATGTTTCGTTCGACCGTGCTATCCGGCCTGCTCACGGCGATTCTGCTCGTGACCGTGCCCCCACTCCCGGCGGCAACGCCGGAAAACCCCGCCGCGCTCCCCGCCGCCGTCCCGTCGGTCGCCTCCAGCGGGACCAGCGTCCGCAAAACCGTCGTGCTCGACGACTTCGAGGATCTCGGCGGCTGGAGCGTGACCACATCGCCCGGCGCCCGCCTGGAAATCGCCCAGGATACCGGCCACGTCGGCCGGAGCATGCGGCTGGACTTCGAGTTTCAGGACGGTGCCGGCTACGCCATCGTCCGCAAGACTTTCTCCCTGCGCCTGCCCGAAAACTTCGCCTTCCGGTTCCACGCCCGCGGCGAAGGCCCGACCGGCAACGCCGAATTCAAGCTGGTGGACCCCCGCCAAAGCGTCTGGTGGCTCAAGCGGCACGACTACACCTTCCCCCGCGAGTGGGAAGAACTCACGGTCAAAAAGCGCCATCTCAGCCTGGCCTGGGGACCCGGCGGGGCGCTGGACGAGGTAACGGCGATCGAATTCGCCATCGCGCCGGGCACGCCGGGCAAGGGCTCGGTGTGGATCGACGACCTCACCTTCGAAGAACGCGAGGCGGTGCGGGATTACACCCTGACGCCCGCCGCCAGCGCGTCCACCGCCGCCGAGGGCCAACCTCCGGAGGCAGTGCTGGATCCGGATCTGGCGACCCGCTGGCACAGTGGAGCGCTGGCCGACGATCAATGGCTGATGCTCGACTTCCTCACCACCCGCGAGTACGGCGGTCTGATCATCGACTGGGATCCGGACGATTACGCCACCGACTACCAGACTCAGGTCTCGGACAACGGCAAGGACTGGAAAACCGTTTACACGGTGCGCGACGGTAACGGCCGGCGCGATTACATCTTCCTGCCGAACGTGGAATCGCGCTACCTGCGACTCAACCTGCAGCGCAGCAGCCGCGGCCAGGGCTACGGCATCGGCCGCCTCGCGGTCCAGTCCTACGACTTCTCCGCCACGCCCAACCGATTCTTCGAGGCCATCGCCCGTGATGCCCCGCGCGGCTACTATCCCCGCTTTTTCCAGGGCGAGCAGGGTTACTGGAGCGTGATCGGAGTCGGCGGGGACGGCAAGGAAGCCCTGCTCGGGGAGGACGGCGCGCTGGAGGTCGACAAGGCCGGCTTCACCATCGAACCGTTCCTGTTCGCCGACGGCCGGCTGATCACCTGGGCCGACGTCGACGCCACCCAGGAACTGGCCGACGGCTATCTGCCGGTTCCGACCGTGCGCTGGCAGCATGAAAACTTCTGGCTGTCGATCACGGCTTTCGCGGCCGGCAGGCCGGGCGATTCGTCGGCGTACCTCCGCTACCGGATCGAGAATCTGAGCGCCGAGACTCGCCACGTTAGCCTGTTTCTGGCGGTGCGGCCGTTCCAGGTCAACCCGCCCTGGCAGTCGCTCAACATGACCAGCGGCGTCTCGCCGATTCACGAACTGGACTATGCCGACCGGGTCATTCGGGTCAACGGCCACGGCAAGTCGATCGCCGTTCTGACCGCGCCCGACCGGTTCCGCGCCGCCACCTTCGATCAGGGGTCGATCATCGATTATCTGGCGGCGGGCAAGCTGCCCGACCGGACCCGCGTGGAGGATGGTTTCGGCTATGCCTCGGGCGCGCTGGAATACGGCTGGGATCTGCGGCCCGGCGAAGTGCGCGAGGTCTACCTGCGCGTTCCATTCCACTCCGTCGAGACCGGCATGCCGGCCCCCGCCGACGCCGCCGCCGCTCAGGTAAATCGCTTGCTGGAGCAGACCCGCCGCGACTGGGAAGCGCGGCTGGACCGGGTCGGCCTGGAACTGCCGCCGGCCGCCGGCCGGCTCGCCCGGAGCATCAAGAGCAACCTGGCCTATATCCTGATCAACCGCGACGGTTCCGCCATCCAGCCCGGCTCGCGGGCCTATGCCCGGTCCTGGATCCGCGACGGCGCCCTGACCTCCGCCGCCCTGCTGGGCATGGGTTACACCCAGGAAGTGCGCGAATTCCTGCAATGGTACGCCCCCTACCAGTTTGCGGACGGCAAGGTACCCTGCTGCGTGGACGGGCGCGGGGCCGACCCGACCCCCGAGCACGACAGTCACGGCGAGCTGATCTACACCGTGATGGAGTACTACCGCTACACCCGCGACGTCGGCTTCCTGCGCGAAATGTGGCCGTACGTGCTCAAGGCGGTCGACTACATCGACTACCTGCGCCAGCAGCGGCTGACCGACATCTACCGAACCCCGGAACTGTGCATGTACTGCGGGCTGGTGCCGGAGTCGATCAGCCACGAAGGTTACTCCACCCAACCGCGCCATTCCTACTGGGACAACTTCTTCATCCTGCGTGGCCTGAAGGACGCCGCCGACATGGCGGCGATTCTGGGGGAGGACGGCGAGGCGGCACGGATCGCGGCGATGCGCGATGCTTTTCGCAAGGACCTGTACGCCTCGATCCTGGAGACCATGAAGCTGCACCAGATCGACTATATTCCAGGGGCGGTCGAACTGGGCGATTTCGACCCGACGTCCACCACGGTCGCCATCGACCCGGGCGGCGAACTGGGGCGGTTGCCGCAACCGGCGCTGGACCGCACTTTCGAGCGTTACGCCGAGTTTTTCCGCGCGCGGCGCGATGACCGGAAGTGGACCGCCTATACCCCTTACGAGTGGCGGGTGGTGGGTACCATGGTCCGGCTGGGCTTCCGCGACCGGGCGCTGGAAGCCCTGGAGTTTTTCTTCGAAGGCCAGCGGCCGGCGGCCTGGAACCAATGGGCCGAAGTGGTATGGCGCGAGCCTCGCGCCCCGCGCTTCATCGGCGACATGCCGCACACCTGGGTCGGGTCCGATTTCATCCGCTCGGCGCGCAGCCTGTTCGTTTACGAGCGCGAGGCCGACCAGGCGCTGGTCATCGGCGCCGGCATTCCCGCCGCCTGGGTGGAAAATCCGGAAGGGATCGCGGTCAAGCGGATGCCGACCTGGCACGGAACCTTGAACTACCGGATGGCGATGAGCGGGCCCAGCACCCTGCGGGTGCAATTGTCCGGCGACGTGACCGTGCCACCGGGTCGCATCATCCTGCACTCGCCGCTCGACCGGCCGCTGCGGGAGGTGACGGTGGGCGGGCGACCGGCGACCACCTTCACCGCCAGCACCTTGACGCTGGATCAGTTCCCCGCGGAGGTGGAGCTGCGTTATTAGGGGCGAGGGATGAAACCGCGCCGGGACGGCACTTCGACGCGGTAGAGCTACACTTAACAAGCTTAAACGGTTCAAACACGCCGGAGATTGTTCCATGCATGCCGACCTCATCCAGCACGCCCGGTCCGTCGGTGGATACGTGCTCGCCAGCGGCCGCTACGCGACCTTTCTGACCGCCGCCGGCACCGGCTATTCGGCGTGGGGCGATCTGGCGCTGACCCGCTGGAATGCCGACCCGATCGAGGACGGCGACGGGTTTTTCCTGTATCTGCGCGACCTCGACAGCGGCGCGTTCTGGTCGCTGGGCCATCAGCCGGTGCCGAAACCGGCGGAACGCCAGGAAATCCGATTCCAGACCGGCATCGCGGAGTCATGCCGGCTGGACGACGGCATCGAGGCCCGGCTGGAGATCTGCGTCGCTCCGGACGCCGATCTGGAGCTGCGGCGGGTGACGCTGCGCAACCTCGGCGACCGTCCCCGGCGGATCGAAGCGACCAGCTATGCCGAGGTGGTCCTGAACATCTGGGCTGCCGACGCCGCGCACCCGGCGTTTTCCAAGCTGTTCGTCCAGACCGAGTGGGTGGCGGAACACCGGGCGCTGCTGGCCCGGCGGCGGCCGCGCGCTCCAGGGGAACCGGTCTGTTGGCTGGTTCACGCGCTGGCCGGCGATACCCTTTCCCCGGCTTTCCTCCTCGAACCACAATACGAAACCGACCGCGCCCGCTTCATCGGGCGGGGTTATTCGCTCGCCGCGCCGCGGGCGCTGGTGGAATCCGAACCGCTGTCCGGCACCACCGGCAACGTATTGGACCCGATCGTCAGCCTGCGACGGACGGTGGAATTGCCGGCTGGCGGCGAGGCGCGGGTGACCTTCCTGCTCGGCGCGGCCCAGGAACGGGGGGCGGCGCTGAAACTGGCGGCGGATCACGCGGCGGTGGCGCGGGTCGAGGCGGCGTTCCAGGCGGCGGCTGGTCACCCTGCCGACATGGCGCCCTTTCGTTCCCTCTCCCCTCCTCCCCACCGCCCCGGCGGGGAAAAGTGCCCAGCCGGTCGTTCCACCGCAACGCCCTCCTCCCGGGCTGGAGAGAGTCAAAATGGGGAAAAAGCGTCGGACGCGGAACCGCTCCAGTTCTGGAACGGCCACGGCGGCTTCAGCGCCGACGGCAGCGAGTATGTCATCCGGTTGGAACCAGACGCCGCCGGCCGGCTGCGACTGCCGCCGCAACCCTGGACCAACGTCGTCGCCAATCCCCAGTTCGGCTTTATCGCCAGCGAGACCGGAGCCGGCTGCACCTGGAGCCGGAACAGCCGCGAGAACCGCCTGACCCCCTGGTACAACGATCCGGTGCTCGATCCACACGGCGAGGCGCTGTACCTGCGCGACGAGGAGGATGGCACCTTCTGGTCCCTGCCGCCCGGTCCGATTCCCCAACCGGTGCCCTACGAGATCCGTCACGGTTTCGGCTACAGCCGCTACCGCCACGCCAGCCGGGAATTGGAACAGGAGGTCTGGCTGTTCGTGCCGCGCGAGGACCCGGTCAAGTTCGCCCTGATCCGCCTGCGCAACCCGGGCGACCGGCCGCGTCGGCTGTCGCTGTTCGTCTATGCCCGACTGGTGCTGGGCGTGTTGCCGAACGACCAGGCGGGGGAGATCGTCGTCGAGCAGGATGGAACCACCGGCGCCCTGCTGGCCGTCAACCGCAACCGGGAATTCGCCGGGCGGATCGCCTTCGCCGCCGTATCGCCCACCGATACCGTACCCGTTCACATCACGGGCGATCGCGCCACTTTCATCGGCCTGCACGGCAGCCCCGCCCGGCCGGCGGCGCTGTCCCGCGACCGGAAACTGGACGGCCGGCTGGGCGTCGGTCTCGATCCGTGCTTCGCGCTGCAGGTGACGATTCAACTGGAACCGGGCACCACCGCGGAACGCGCCTTTTTCATCGGCGAAGCCGACAGCCAGGACGAGGTCCGCCGGCTGATCGGCCGCTACAGCGAGCACGGAGCGGTCGCCGCGGCGCTGGCCGAGGTTCGGGAATTCTGGCGCGACTGGCTGTCCGCCGTGCGGATCCGGACGCCAGCGCCGGCGCTCGATTTCATGGTCAACGGCTGGCTGGCCTATCAGACCCTGAGTTGCCGGCTGTGGGGACGCTCGGCGTTTTACCAGTCGGGGGGGGCGTTCGGCTTTCGCGACCAGTTGCAGGACGCCGCCGCGCTGCTGTACCACGAGCCGGAACTGACCCGCCGGCAACTGCTGCTGCACGCCGCTCACCAGTTCGTCGAGGGCGACGTGCAGCACTGGTGGCACCCGCCGGCCGACCGCGGTACCCGCACCCGCTTCAGCGACGATCTGCTGTGGTTGCCGTATCTGGCGACGTTCTACGCCCGCGCCACCGGTGACTGGAGCCTGTTCGGCGAACCGGCGCGCTTCCTCCGGGCCCGGCCGCTCGAACCGGGCGAAGACGAAGCGTTCCTGACCCCGGAGGATTCGGGCGAGACCGCAAGCCTGTACGAACACTGCTGCCGGGCGCTGGATCGCTCGCTGACCCACGGCCGGCACGGTCTGCCGCTGATGGGGACGGGGGACTGGAACGACGGCATGAACCGGGTCGGCCGGGAAGGGCGCGGCGAGAGCGTCTGGCTGGGCTTCTTCCTGTACGCGATCCTGGGCGAGTTCATTCCGGTGTGCGGCCAGCACGGCGACTACAACCGGGCGCGACGCTACGCGGCGTTCCGCAGCCATCTGGCCGCGGCCCTGAACGAACACGGCTGGGACGGCGAGTGGTACCGCAGGGCCTGGTACGACGACGGCGCGGTGCTGGGCTCGGCCGCCAGCGACGAATGTCAAATCGATGCTCTGGCGCAGGCTTGGGCGGTGATCTCCAGGACCGCGCCCTGGGCCCGGGCCGAATCGGCCCTGGACGCAGTCGAGCGGCACCTGATTTCGGATCGGGACGGGTTGATCCGACTGCTGGCCCCGCCGTTCGAGCACACGCCCCACGATCCCGGTTACATCAAGGGCTATGTCGCCGGGGTTCGGGAGAACGGCGGCCAGTACACTCACGCGGCGCTGTGGGTGGTGCGGGCGCTGGCCGAACTGGGCCGGCGCGACCGGGCGGCACGGCTGCTGGAGCGGCTCAGCCCGATCAGCCGCGCCCTCGATCCCGCGGCGGTGACGACTTACCGGCTGGAGCCGTTCGCCGTCGCCGCCGATGTCTACGGGGTCGCGCCGCACGTCGGCCGCGGCGGCTGGAGCTGGTACACCGGGGCGGCGGGCTGGATGCTGCGCGTGGCGCTGGAATCCATTCTCGGCCTGGAACTGAGCGAGGGGAACACGCTGCGTCTGCGGCCCTGCATTCCCGACGACTGGCCGGGCTTCCACCTGCGCTACCGTCCGCCGGACGAGAACGCGGTCTACGAGATCGAGGTGCTGAATCCCGGCGGCGGGGCGCAACGGGTCGCGGCGGTGGAGATCGACGAACGGCCCGGCAGAGTCGAGTACGGCGCCGCCTGCATCCCGTTGTTCCGGGACGGCCACGTCCACCAAGTGACGGTGACGCTGGATCGCTCGTGCGAATCGAAACGGGATTCCAAGTCGAACGATGCTCCGGGTTAGCGAAAATCCGGCAAGCAGGTGATGAACATGCTGCGTTTCATTCGCGATCTGAAGATTCGCGGAAAGCTTCTGGTAGTGGTTCTGCCTCTCGTGCTGCTGCCCGTTCTCAGCGTCGGCCTCATCGTCGGCTACGTCTCCGAGCAGCAAGCCTATCAGGGCATTACCCAAGCCATCAGAGCCGATCTCGAGCACATGACCCAGTTCGCGCTGGATCTGCTGAATGCCCACCATCAGCAGTTCGAGGTGTACCAGGAAGACAAGCGACGGACCGTCTACCGGGACCTGGCGACTCTGGTCCGGTTTGCCCATAACCTGGTTTCGATTCAGCAAGAACAGTACGCCAAGGGTCAAATCACCCTGGAGGCGGCTCAGCAGGAAGCCAGAAAAGCATTTAAAAACATCAGCGTAGGTGAAACTGGCTATCTCTATGCCATAACCTCGAAAGGCGACCTGACGATCCACGTCGCCCAGGAAGGCGAAAACATCCTCGACGCTCAGGATGAAAAAGGTCGTCACTTCATTCGGGAGATGTCCGAAAAGGCTGTCGCCGCCAAACCTGGCGAAGTCCTGTACATCGTCTATCCCTGGCGCAATCCGATCCTGGGAGAAACCCGCCTCCGAAACAAGGTCGCGGCTTACCTGTATTTCCAGCCTTGGGATTGGATCATCGCGGCGGGTGGTTATCTGGAAGAGACCTACGAAGATGTAGCGTTCGAAAAACAGGCTCTTGAGGAACTCAAACGGAATATCCTGGATAAAGCGGTCGGCGCGACCGGCTATATTTACGCCATGACTACGCGCGGGGAACTGACCATTCATCCGTTTCGGGAAGGACAGAACGTTTACGACGAGCAGGATCGGGATGGCCGTTACTTCATCCGTGAAATGATCGACCGTAAGAACGGTTGGATTCGCTATCCCTGGCGGAACGAAAACGACTCGGTCACCCGCATGAAAATCGTTCGCTATCAGTATTTCGCGCCATGGGACTGGATCGTCGCCGTAGGCTCCTACGAAAACGAGTTCTACGAACCGGCCGACGAGATCGAGAAGCGCATCTGGTCCAGCATGGGCTTGCTGACTTTCCTGGTAGGCTCGTTCGCGGTCGTACTGGTACTCGTTGCGTCCAAGTTTCTGACCGATCCGATTCAACGCCTGATCGCGGGAGTGCGCGAAGTCAAGCGGGGCCGGCTGGACACCCAGCTCGCCGTCACCACCAACGACGAACTGGGCGAACTGGCCGCCGACTTCAACGAAATGACCGAGGCATTGCGCAGGAACAAGGAATTGGAGAGTACCCTCGCCCAACAGAACAAGATGGCTTCTCTCGGCGTCCTGTCCTCGGAGGTGGCGCACGAAATCAACAACCCGCTGGGGGTCATCCTGGGTTACGCCGCCCACCTGGAAAGCAAGATGGATCCGGACGATCCGGGCTTCAAATACATTCAGGAGATCAAGCGCGAAAGCAAGCGGTGCAAAAACATCGTGCAGGACCTGCTGAGCTACGCCCGGGTGCCCAAACCCTCCCTGGAGGAAACCGACCTCAACGCCCTGCTCGACCAGATCGTCGATTTCGCGGCCCATCACACCGATATGGACGCGGTCGACATCGTCACGGCCTTCGATCCCCGGTTACCCCGGATTTGGGTGGATGGCGACCAGATCCGCCAGGTCGCCATGAATCTGATGCTCAACGCGGGCGCCGCGATGCCCGACGGCGGACGCCTGACGGTCGGTACCCAGCCGGGCGAAGATGGCCGCGTGAAACTGACCTTCGAGGATTCGGGTTCGGGTATTTCCCCGGAAAATCTGGAAAAAATCTTCGAACCCTTTTTCACCACCAAGGCGCGGGGAACCGGTCTCGGTTTGGCCATCACCAGGACCATCGTGGAACAGCACGGCGGCAACATCGCGGTCGCCAGCGAACCGGGTCGGGGCACGACGGTGACCGCGACTCTGCCAATCAAGCGGGAGACGGTCTGATGGCGAACGGGCACCAGCGGATTCTGGTAGTCGACAACGACGAGGCCGTGTGCCGGATGATCGAGATCATCCTCGCGGACCGGGATTACGCCGTCTCGGCTTACACCCACTCGCCCGATGCGATGGCGGCGTTCGTGCCAGGCCGCTTCGACCTGGTGATCACCGATATCAAGATGCCCGCGATGAACGGTCTTGAGGTACTGCACCAGATCAAGGAGCAGGATCCGTCGCTGCCGGTCCTGATGATCACGGCGCATGCCACGGTGGACTTATCGATTCAAGCCCTGCGCAAGGGCGCCTACGACATCCTGACCAAGCCGTTCGAACCGGAGGAATTGCTGTCGCGGGTGCGCAACGCCCTGCGGCAAACCGAACTGATCGAGGAAAATCGCGAACTCAAGGAGGAACTGGCAACCTGGCAGGGTTCCATCGTGGGCGATTCTCCGCATCTTCTCGGCGTTCTGGAGACGGCGCGCAAGGTAGCGGCGCGCGACATCCCGGTGCTGATCAGCGGCGAGTCGGGCACCGGCAAGGAACTGGTCGCTCGCGAGATCCGCGATCACTCGCGGCGCAAGGAAGGCAAGTTCGTGGCCATCAATTGCGGCGCCATCCCCGAGGCGCTGCTGGAAAGCGAACTTTTTGGCCATCGCAAGGGGGCGTTCACTGGAGCCGATCGCGATCACAAGGGCCTGATCGAAACCGCCGACGGCGGCACGCTGTTTCTCGACGAGGTGGGCACGCTTCCGCTGAACGTACAGAAAACCCTGTTGCGTTTCCTGCAGGAGCAGGAATTTTACCGCGTCGGGGATACCAGCCCGATCAAAGTGAACGTACGGGTGCTGTCGGCCACCAATCTCGACCTGCAGACCGCCGTGCAGAGTGGCGTCTTCCGCGAGGATCTGTACTACCGTCTCAACGTGGTCCATCTGCGCCTTCCGCCGCTGCGCAGCCGCCGCTCCGATATCCCCCTGCTGGTCGCCCACTTCGTCAAGGAACAGAACAAGTATTTTGGTACCCACGTCAAAGGCTTTACCCGCGGGGCGATGGAAGCTCTGGTACGCCACGAATGGCCCGGCAACATCCGCCAGCTCCGCAACGTGGTTCAGGCTGCCATGGCTATCGACAGCAGCGACTATATCGGGCTTGAGGTTCTGGCTCAGCTCATCCAGTTGCCGAGCCAGGATGCCGCGCCCGCCCGGGATATCGGCGAGCTGGACTACGCCGCGGCGCTGGCTCGCTTTGAAACCGAGTATCTGAGCCGGCTTCTCGAAACCAGCGGTGGCAATATCGAGGACGTCGCGCGCCAAGCCGGCATGAACGCCGCCACAGTTTACCGCAAGATAAAAAAATACGGGTTGCGCTAGGCTCGGGGAAACCCGATCACCGACCACCATGGATGGTTTTTGCATTTCCGCAAACCGTCCCCCGCAAGACCGCAAATGCTCGTCAACCCTCACTCATCGATACCAACTCGTTAAAACTCATATCTTTTTTTATTGTCCTTGGCGCGCTCGGACGATCGCATACTCCCGCGACCTCTGTCGGCTTGCATTCCTGCAAGTCCCCTTTCTGCTCCAGTCTTTTCTCCACATCTCTCAAGTAATTAAAAATTAAATATTTTTATTATTATCGCGCTCAGTCGAATCCGCTGGCACAAGGCTTGCCCCTTGTCTGACGCAAGCGAAATAACAGGGATTTGGAGCGAACATGAATTGCCAGCGGGTTTGTCCCTATTACGGGCAGAGCATGAACCACTGCGACGTGGGAGCTGGCTACATTTCGCCCTATCATGTGGAAATTATCGTCCGGCATTGCACCTCTCACTACGAGGACTGTGCCAAATATCAGGAATTGAGCGAGCATCGCCTCGATGCAAACAAGGATAAATCCGCCCAACCTTTTGCCGCGAGTCATCGCTTTGCCTGTATGCCCAGTGGTGGATTGCTGTTTCCGCTGCAATTCGACCACGAAGTCATTACGGTCTTGAATCATGAGATACGCACACCACTGACCAGTATTCGCTCGTTTACCGAAATTCTGCTCAGTTATCCCATTGATGATAGCGATGCTCGGCGGCGGTTTCTTCAGATCATCCACGAAGAGACGGTACGCCTTGCCCAAGCCATCGATAAACTGTTCGGCAAAGCGAATTCCAAGGCCACGGCGCCAGCTTCGATAAAACCGGGTAGAGAACATCATCCCATACCTGATCCAACGACTCACATTGAAACGAGTACACCATAGGAGGTCGAACCATGGCTATTTCTCCCAAGAACAAAGGCTGGTCCGTCGTATTGGCGGGAACCGGCATCAATTTGGCATTGGGTGTTTTATATACGTGGAGCATTTTCAAGGGGGCGATCAGCGAATCGATCAAGAAGGGCGGAGAAGGAGCGTTCCAGTGGGATTTAGCCTCCATCAATGACCCCTATGCGGTTTGTTGTTTGATGTTCGCCTTTTCGATGATTCTGGCCGGCAAATGCCAGGATCGCATGGGGCCACGCTTCACTGCCATGATCGGTGGCCTGCTGGTTGGTGCTGGTTTTTTCGTGCTGTCCATGACCACTAACTACTGGATGTGGGTGCTGGGATTTGGCGTTCTGGTCGGCATGGGATTGGGGTTTGGCTATTCCTCCGCCACGCCGCCGGCATTGAAATGGTTCCCGCCGGCCAAGACGGGACTGATTGCCGGCATCGTAGTATCAGGATTCGGTCTGGCCCCCGTGTATATCGCGCCGCTGGCCACCTATCTGATGAAGACGAGCGGATTGCAGGGGACCATGCTGTTCTTCGCGGTGGCGTTCGCTCTCGTCGTCAGTCTGTTCTCCCTGTTGCTCGTCAATCCTCCGGCCGGCTACCTGTTCGGTGGCACCGCCGCCAAGGCGCAAGCCGCCAAAACCGCCCCGGCGGCCCAGGTCAAGGATTTTGTCCCTTCGCAAATGATGAAAACCGGCACCTTCTATCTGCTGTGGGCGGTGTTCTTCATCGGCGCCGGCGCCGGCCTGATGGTGATCGGCAGCATCGCCGGCATGGCCAAGCAGAGCATGGGCGAACTGGCTTTCCTGGCGGTCGTCATTCTGGCCGTGGGTAACGCCGCGGGTCGCATCGTCGCCGGTTCCCTGTCGGATCGCATCGGCCGCACCCTCACGCTGTGCCTGATGCTCATGTTCCAGGCGGTGCTGATGTTCACGGCGATTCCAGTGGTCACCGCCCAGCATTCCAGCGCCCTGTTGATCGTCATGATCGCCACCTTCATCGGCTTTAACTACGGGACCAATCTGGCTTTGTTCCCCGCCATCACCAAGGATTACTGGGGTCTGAAGAACTTCGGCACCAACTATGGAATGCTGATGACGGCTTGGGGTCTCGGTGGTTTCGTGTTGGGACGCGCCTCCGAGATGATGCAGGCCGCGACCGGTGGTTTTGCCCTGTCGTTCGGCGTCGCGGGCATCCTGCTGTCAGTGGCGGCGGTGATGATGATGCTCAACGATTTGTTCCACGGCATGGTGCAAGCGAAGGTCAAGGCAGAATTGGCGCGGCGGGCCGAGGAAGCCGCTCAAGCCGCTGCCCTGCAACCGGCGCTGGAGCAGGTCGCCTGACGATTTGTTCTCTACCCTCCTTCTCGCCGCGCAAGGCCCCGTTTACGGGGCCTTTTCGTTGCCGCAAGAATTGCCGGCCACTCGGGCAGCGCGCGCGTTCCGGTCACTGGCGACGCGGTCATGCTGGCTTGACACACTTCGGCGGTGTCCGCATAATTTCTAACTTCCTCTGTTGGTAGTTCCTCCCTTCTTCAGTGGCTACGTAGCTCAGGCGGTTAGAGCACGGCACTCATAATGCCGGTGTCGGTGGTTCGAGTCCACCCGTAGCCACCATCCCATCAAGTACTCGCTTTGGATATCCCGTTCGAGCGGGATTCATGACGGCCCGCGCGCTGGCGGTGCTCCTGCTGCTGGTCGGGCTGGCGGGTTGGGCCACGGCCGCCGAACGACACGGCCGGGTGGTCGCGGTGGCCGACGGCGATACTCTGACGCTGGCGGTGGACGGCAACGAGCCAATCCACATCCGCCTGGCCGGAATCGACGCGCCGGAACACGATCAGCCGTTCGGCCCGTGCGGCAAGCAAAGCCTGGTGGAACTGGCGTTTGGCGAGACGGCGGCGGTGGCGGTCAGCAAGATCGACGACTACGGCCGCGGCATCGGGGTGGTCGTGGCCGGGGTCGACATGGCGGCCGAACAGGTGCGGCGCGACCTGGCTTGGGTTTATCGATACCACAGCGACGATCCCCGGTTGCTGGCGCTGGCAGCGGAGGCGAAGGCGGCGCGGCGGGGGTTGTGGGCCGACGCGAATCCGATCCCGCCGTGGGAGTGGCGGCATGGTGGGAAAGCGATGGCGGAGTGATCGGAACCGGTGCCGGCCAAGTCGACATTGACGGGGCGCCGCGAAGCCAAACGCACCTGCGGCGAGATGACGAGTTGCGAGGAAGCGCGGTTTTATCTGACGCAGTGCGGGTTGAGTCGGCTGGATAAGGACAAGGATGGTACGCCGTGCGCGGTGGTGTGTCGGTGAGGCGGGGAATGGGTGGGCGGCGGTGCAAAACGCGAAAACTCACCCGCCCGCGCCCACCACGAAACCTGAAAACACGAAACAGTTTGTGGGCGCTGGTCGGGTGGAGCGCACAGTCAGGCATACGTATAGGCTAGATGAAGTAGCCCATACGTGGTGCAGCGAAATACGGGTATTCCGTGTCTCGATTGCCTTCCGGATTCCGCGCAGCTCCATCCAGGCTGCGCTGGCTGGCCGGGTCGGACGTTCACGCCATCCGCAACAAGATGCTTGATGCGCCGGCTGATATTCATCGTCTCCTATTCCAAGGTAACGGAAACCGACATTTCGGCAGCGCCTGGAGTACCACTGACATTAATGGTGATGCCGGTCCATTTCCCATCCGGCAAATTCAGGGGCGGCCTAGTGGTCTTCCCAATGGAACGGTTGCTATTGAAAGGATAAAGGTCGCCGGAGTCACCCCGGTTACCCTGCCCGAAAATTTTGGCCAAGTCGCGGCGGCCATCCGCCTGCATTAGCTCGATCGCCAAAGCATTTTCATTGTTGACGTTATCGATCACTTCATCGACAACATATACCGCAATTCCTTCGTCCGGCAAGAAAGCGTCTTGACCGCGCTTGCGCCGGTATTCCACCAGCACGTACTGAGTTTCCTTCATCTTGGCCGGATTTTGAATAAACAAGAGGCCGCCGCCTTCAGCCGCCGGCTTCAACTTAATGCCTTTGGTAGTCTTGTTGATTACCTGCGGTTGCAACCACCCATGGAACATGCGCAACATGCCATTCGGCAATGTCGGCGTCAGGCCGTTATTTCCCCAAGAACCCGCTGCCATGAGGCAGTAATTGCCTAATCCATTTGAACGTTGACGTTCGATTTGTCCAGTGTCGTAAAAATCAGCCCAACGCGCCGCCAAATGGCCCCATTCATGGGCGCAAACCCCCACTGCACAGTCTTCGGGTACGGTCAAATAGGTATTGACCCTGAGATTTGGGCCAACTGAAATTTCACCTGGAACCACCCACTTATGACTCCAAATGTCGTCACGCTCACCCGTTTGCTCGGCGCCCGGCCCGGCATGGATAATGAAAAGTGCCGTAACGGTTTTTTCCCCCAGCACATCGTAGGGCTTGAAATCGATTCCTTGCGCTAACGCCGCCTGAATAGCATCACGCGCCATGCCTTGGGCATTACGTGGGAAAGTATTACCCATTCCGGAATTTCCATCGGTATAAAACGAGATCGGCTGTGGAAGGCGAAACCATCCGAAGACTTTACCCTGCACGTCAATGCCCTGATTTTTACCCGCATCGTATCCACTGATCAGTCGATAGTACTCACGCATACTTCCCGTTGGAAATGTGCCACCTTCGCTGAATAACATCATTTCGTAAGATGTTGCCGAACGATTGGCGTCGTGCGGACGGTCTGGAAAATCGACCAGCAGCACCAAAGTCTGGATTATGCCTTTTAGTTTCTTGGTTGGGCGATCAATCAACTGCCGATCAGTACTGGGGGCATGGGATTGCGCTCCATCGTCCAAGCCCACTAAATTCTCACCACGCCGACTAGATCGCCATATTTTATAGTATTCCTCGAAAGTCATGCTGGCCGGCAGGCGCCTATCTTGCTTAAGTGCCAAGAACCGTGCATATAACTGAGCTAATAATTGCGGTGATGGTGGCATCGAGCAAAACGACTTATTGCAACAACTGGGTTGGCGGAGAATTGAGTGAGAGACGAACATTGTAATTTCCTCGAGCTAAGTAATTTGGGAAAATAAATTACATTTAACCGATCCGAGGTATGGTTTCCACCATGCTGAAATCCGCCTTTATCGGATGGTTAAACTGAAGAGACCGCCTCGAGTGATAACGAAAAACCAACAATGCGGATGCCGCGCCTTAGCGAGCGCAAATTTTCGCTTGTGTGGTGTCGTTCACCCAGCACCCGGGCTCGCTTTTGCTACGCAGGTAGCGTCCGGGCAGGGGAATATTCCGCTGGCCGAGATTCACGTATCCAAACGCGATGCCCGGCTCGCTGATGTCGAGGATATAGGTCGGCTTGCCTCGCGCTGAAATCTCGAAGCTGCCGTCCGCATCCGTCCTGCGGAACTCGCACGCGTAGCTGCCGTCGTCAGTCGTGAAGCACTTGGCCGACTTTGCTTCGGCACCCTTCGCCATGCAGCAAAGGAGGACGATGGCGACGAAACACCTCGCCTTCGGTCGTTGCGCTGTTGCAAGCGATTTGGAGATACGCATCGTGTCGGCCCCGTGTTGTGGTTACTATTCGGCGGCAACTTTGATGACGCACGAACGTTAGCCGCCGCTTGCTTTCAACAGACCCCAAGTCCTTGGGCCGACCACGCCATCGGGATTCAGCCCGTGGCGCGTTTGAAAGTCAATGACGGCATCCTTGGTGTGGTCGCCGAAGTCGCCGTCCACGAGAACCGCGAAGCCAGCCTCGACCAATGCATTCTGAAGATCCTCAACCTCTCCACCTTTGTCGCCAAAACGAAGGGTTGGGTTATTTGCCACAGGCATAGGGCTGTCAATCCAGATCGCTTTTGCCTTCGCAAGATAGCGTTTTCGGTCGGGGAGCCCATTGGTACCGCCGTTGATGGTCTTGGTGACGGCGACCACATCATCGCGATCCGCCAGGCGGTTGATGTTCCTGCGCCGCCAGTAGGAGATGGCGGACAGCAGCGCCCACGGGAATTCTTCCAGCTTGGCGGGATCGGCCTCGAAGTCAGGCGCACCCGGCATGATCTGGCGAATGTCGTCTGTTGCCAGATGATAATTCGCTCGTCCTGTCGTCTGGATCAACCCTCTTCCGCGATAGCGAGGGCCATCACCGGGCTGTGTGTTACCGAGACTTGCCCGTCCCTCGTAGGCGTTGCCGGAAGCGAACTCGCGCGTTACGCCGAAGTGAGCGCTCTCGTGCGCGAGCTGCGCCATGAAATGACAGAGGCGGAGCGGCGTATTGATTCCTCCATTCGTGATGAATTGCTGGTTATTCACGATTCCGTCGATGATCCGCTGGGTGGCAGTTGGTGACATTTCCTTGATGTCAGCTGGGTCGATTTGCATGTTTTTCATGGTTTTCCCTCTCTGTAGGACAATTGAAGTACGCGCATCTCGGCCAAGCCTGTCGCTCGGGCAGGCTAATAGGCCGGAACACGCGGGTTGCTCTCTCTTCTCCAGCAGGCACTTTCGGCCATGCCAGGATTGGGATACTTCATCGACACAAGATTATTGTTGTACCGGCGGGCCGGGGATGGTGGGCGAGCGCTCCGGCCACTTGAAGCCGAGGTAGGTACCGGCACTGATCCCCATCAAGCCGAGCATGGTCAAGTCAAAGTCCGTCATCACGAAGTTGCGCACCAACTCGATGATGAAGACGACGCCCAAGAGCAGGGTGGCGACGAGCATCTGCCAACGGTAGAAGGTATCGCCGCCTTGCATATCGGTGAGTACGTCTTTCAAACGGGACTTCGATACGGGCGGCAGCTTGCTCGGCGGTTGCCGGTTGTCGATTGCGTAACCGATGCCAGCCGTGGTGACGCTGATCCCGATCAGCCATAAGACGCTCTCTGGAATCTTGAACAGCGTACCTGTGGCAATGTACATCAGGGCGACACCGCCAATAACGATGAGAAACCACCACGCCATTTGCAACCGGCCGAGGCTATAGGGAGGCAGACGATTTTTGATTTCCGGCCTGTTAATCATGGCCTCAAAATCATCCGCTTTATCAAATGGGTTGACCGAATCGGAAATGCCGGCTTCCTTCATTTCTTTTACCAACCGCGCCGCCCGACGTTTATTCTCACTGTACGGAGTGTAGACTTCAGCTAGTTTCCTATCGGCATTTTCGATGCCCTTGTTTTCCAATTCAGTCGCCAGCGCCTGCGATAGACTTTCTTGTTGCTTCTCGTTCTCTTCGTTCAAAATGTTATTGATCCGCGTAATGGGATTATCAATGCCTTTGGTCATCATTTCGGTGATCAATCTGCGGCGGAGCGCGCATTCCTGCCGCCTTTTATCGCGGAAATCCTCCATCTGGGCGCGGAAGTAGCGCTCGGCGCACAGCGTGCTGTCACGCAGTGTGTTCGTCTTTCGCAGCCAGATTAGCCAGGCGAGCAGGCAGCCGACGATCACGAGCGGTATCCACCAGTGACTCGGGTACTTGCGGACGATGACTTCAGACACCGCCGGCAACGTACCTGCCGGCGGCGGCGCAAAGCGAACGGGCGTGCCGTCCGCGGCGAGCAGTCCCACATCGACTTTGTCGGCAGCGTTGCGCTGGTCGAAAATTCGCATCCACGCCGCGCGGCGTTCGTCCTCGTAATCGAGGTCGTAGGTGAGCCGCAGCATGCTGCCGTTCGGCGAGGGCGCCGTCCGCGCACCGCCGGCGGTTTGGCCGTCGGTCGGCGCGCAGTTGCCGACGACGGCCACGGCGCACGGCGCTTTGGCGATCATGACGCCGCCCAGCGCTAACTGCCATGTCGGCACCTCGTTGACGCGGCCTTCCGGTACGCACAAGGTAAGCTTTAGTGGGCTGCCAATACTGACCCCTGATGAATCGATTGACTGCAGGAGTACCGGAGCCGGGTTCTCGGCCGCACGCAGCGTTCCATGCGGGTAGAGGACCAGCAGGCTTGTTGTCACCAGTGCCGACGCTGTTATCATCCGGGCGCGACTGACTAACCGCATTCGATCCTCCAGACTTCTGGTCTACTTCCTACCTATTTGCCAAAATCTGCCATGGTTGAAAAACTATTTGATTTAAATAGACTTTACCAGCGGTATAACTTCATCATCAGCTCTTCGGCCCTCGAACTCCGCCATGTTCGCCGTCCCCCCGCAGCGGGTCCGGCGCCACCAGGCATCTTTGATACCGGGGCATCTTCCATGCCACAGCCGCACTCGATGCGGATGTTGTGATTGGTAAAGAGGTTATCGGTGCTGGTTCATTGATTCGAGCGCCGCGATGATTTCCATTTGAAACCTGGAAATTGCACGCCATTTCAGCTTGAAACATGCATCTATGAATCAACAAGAACCGCCCGGCGCGCCGGACGGTCACCGCGCCAAAGTCGAATGGCGCTTTGCCAAAGCCTGATGCCTCCCGATTTCCAGGATTCCAAGCTCCGGCTTGCCCTACCCCAAACACCTGCCAGCCCTCATCCGTGTAGCGGCAAGGCTATCCGCTCAGATTCCCGCCAACTCCTGCAACACCCCCGCCTCGATCAACGCCTCAAAATGCCGGGTCAGCACTTCCGCGATGGCGGGTACGCGAACCAGCAGGCCGACTTCGATGTTGCGCGCCTGCGCGGCTTCGGTGAAGTTGGTGGAGGACACGAACGCCAGCCGCCGATCCACTACGACACATTGGGCGTGCAAGCTGGCGCGGCGGGTGGCGCGGGTTCGAGCATATCGGCTTCGTCGTCGGCGTCGATGTCGCCGCAGTGGTCGTGGCTGGCGTTGCGCAGTGCGAGAAGCCCGGTCGGATACCAGCGGTTGGGTGCCTGATCCAGCAATTCGTCGGATAAGGCAGGACCGACCAGGTCCCGGCGCAGGGCGTCGATGAGGTGGGAGCGACGCTCAGGGCAATCGCGCTATGCGGTAGCCGAACTGGGTTGGCCGAGGAGCAAACGCAACCGGTAGTCATCGCTGAGAGCGGCACGGAGTTTGCGGCGGCGAATGCGGTCGCGCGATGGGCCGTTGTGGCGCAACACATTCAGGGCCATGCGGCGGATCACGGCCAAGTTTTCCGCCGAGTGGTCGCGGCGAGTCCGACAGGCGTCTTCCCCAAATTGGACATCCAAGACCCAGTGCTGTTGATTTTCGATGCCCCAGTGCTGGCGCACCGTGGCCGCGAACCGGCCTTGATCCACCGACGAACAGAGGAAATAGCGGCATTCGGTACTGACTTGATCAGCGATCCTCCGCGTCGACTCGACCCGCCCGACGGCCTGGAGTCCGGCCCAGTCCGGTTTGGCCTCCAGCCAGTCGATCTGGCTGCTCAGGACATGGCGGCGGATTGCGATCCGACCGTGGTCTTTCTCCACCGCTTCCTGGACCGGCAGGCGTCCGCACGCGACTTCGGTATCGAGCCAGCGCCGGACGTCCTGGCACCAGGTGGGAGGGTTGTCTTTCAACGCCAAGACGTCATCCGCACCGGCGTCGATGATGGTTTGCGCCATCGCTTTCTGACAGCCCATCTCATCCGTCGATACCACCGCCCCCTGGAGGTCGAGCAACTTCAGCCGCTCGGGAGTTGGGAACACATATTGTTCCCGATGAAAGCCACTCTCCTGGAACGGGAACAAATTATACCATTTCCGAATAGATATCGAGCTTTTGGCGGCTTTTAGTAGGTTGGGCCGAACGTCGTGAAGCCCAACATCCCGACCTGTTGTTGGGCAACGCTATGCTTTTGCCCAACCTACGCCAAACGACATAAAACCTATACGGAATTGGTATTAGGGAACAAATTTAGGCGGATTCAGGTGGAACGTGCAAGACACTTTAGGAACAAAAAACCCGCTTTTACGCGGGCTTGAGGAGATTTTATGGAAGACTTCGGACCATGCCGGAAGTTTCGCTATTTTCCGATGCAAAAACTGGAAAAAATCCGCGTTAGCAAATCATCGGAGGTGAATTCCCCGGTAATCTCCGACAGAGCGTTCTGGGCATAACGCAACTCCTCCGCCGCCAGTTCCCCGGCGCGGGCCGCCAGCTGACCGTCAGCCGCCGCCAGCGCTCCCGCCGCCCGATCCAGCGCGTCCAGATGCCGACGGCGGGCCATCAGGCTGCCCTCGCCACCGTGATAGCCCATGCAGGTCTTCAAATGCTCGCGCAGCAGTTCCAATC
>JAVMKL010000056.1:0-7018 GCA_031732875.1 Candidatus Competibacter sp.
AGCGCGGCCTGATGACCACCGTCCACGCCGCCACCGCCACCCAGAAGACCGTCGATGGCCCGTCCAACAAGGACTGGCGCGGCGGTCGCGGCATCCTGGAAAATATCATTCCGTCCTCGACCGGTGCCGCCAAGGCCGTCGGCGTGGTCATCCCCGAGCTGAACAAGAAGCTCACCGGCATGGCCTTCCGCGTCCCCACCTCCGACGTGTCCGTCGTCGACCTCACGGTGGAACTGAACAAGCCCGCGTCCTACAAGGACATCTGCGCCGCCATGAAGGCGGCCTCCGAAGGCGCGATGAAGGGCGTGCTGGGCTATACCGAGGATAAAGTGGTCGCCACCGACTTCCGCGGCGAGAGTTGCACTTCCACGTTCGACGCCGACGCCGGCATCGCCCTGGACGACACCTTCGTCAAGGTCGTGGCCTGGTACGACAACGAGTGGGGCTACTCCTGCAAGGTTCTGGAGATGGTCCGCGTCATGGCCAAGTAAGCGGTCGCCACACCGTGGCGGTTCCTTGCTGAGTTAATCACTTGCCCCCGTCGCCCTGGCCTCACGCCAAGCCGGACGGGGGTTTTATTTGGAGGGAAGGAAGCATGAATTTCAAGCGCATGACCGATCTGGATCTTGCCGGCAAGCGGGTGTTCATCCGCGCCGACCTGAACGTGCCCGTCAAGAATGGCAAAGTGACGTCCGACGCCCGTATCACCGCCTCGATGCCGACCATCGAATACGCCATGAAGGCCGGTGCCAAGGTGATGGTAACCTCTCACTTGGGGCGTCCGACCGAAGGCGAGTTCAAGGAGGAAGACTCGCTCAATCCGGTGGCCGAGGTAATGTCTGCCAAGCTGGGCAAGCCGGTGCGGGTGATCCGCGATTGGGTCAACGGTGGCTTTGAAGTCGCCAGCGGCGAAGTGGTGCTGCTGGAAAACTGCCGCGTCAACAAAGGCGAAAAGAAGAATAACGAGGAAACCGCGAAGAAATACGCCGCGCTGTGCGACATCTTCGTCATGGACGCCTTTGGCACTGCCCATCGCGCCGAAGCCTCGACCCATGGCATCGCCAAGTTCGCTCCGGTCGCCTGCGCCGGCATCCTGCTGACCGAGGAGCTGGACGCGCTGACCAAAGCGCTGGCCAAACCTGCTCGGCCGCTGGTCGCCATCGTCGGTGGCTCCAAGGTCTCGACCAAGCTGACCGTGCTGGAAAGCCTGTCGGAGAAAGTCGATCAACTAGTGGTCGGCGGCGGCATCGCCAATACCTTCCTCGAAGCGGTCGGCAAGAACGTCGGCAAGTCGTTGTCCGAACATGATCTGGTGCCCACCGCCCAAGGGCTGATCGAAAAGATGAACAAGCGCGGCGCGCATATTCCGATCGCGGTCGACGTGGTCTGCGGCAAGAAATTTGACGCGGCGGAACCGGCGGTGCAAAAGGACGCCGGCGCTGTGGCCGACGACGACATGATCTTCGACATCGGCCCGAAGAGCGCCCAGGAACTGGCCGACATCATCATGAAGGCCGGCACCGTGGTGTGGAACGGCCCGGTCGGCGTGTTCGAATTCGACCAGTTCGGCGAGGGCACCAAGAAAGTCGCCGAGGCCATCGCCAACACCAAGGCGTTTACCCTGGCCGGCGGCGGCGACACCATCGCCGCCATTCAGAAGTATGACATCTACGACAAGGTGTCCTATATTTCCACTGCCGGCGGCGCGTTCCTGGAATTCCTGGAGGGCAAGGTGCTGCCCGCCGTCGAGATCCTGGAGCAGCGGTCCACCGGTTAAACGCCATGAAACGGAACGCCTCATAATTTCAGGGCGGCCGAAGAGCCGCCCGTTTCGTTTTAGATTGAGATCATCGGTCCGAGCATACATCGCCATGCAAGATCAAGTTATTGGTGTGGAAGAAGGACAAGTTGCTGGGTCGCAACCGGTATTTTACGTCGGCGTCGGGGCGTCGGCCGGCGGTCTGGAAGCGCTCGAGTCGTTTTTCACCCACATGGCGGTCGACAGCAACATGGCTTTCATCGTCATCCAACACCTGTCGCCGAATTACAAAAGCATGATGGTCGAGCTGCTTTCCAAGCGCACCGCGATGATCGTTCAGCGCGCCGAGGAAGGAATGCTCGTTGAAGCCAATGCGGTGTATCTCATTCCGCCCAAGAAGAACCTGTCCATTTTTCACGGCAAGCTGTTGTTGAGCGAATCGGACCATTCGCGCGGGCTCAACCTGCCGATCGACGTATTCCTGCAATCGCTGGCCGACGACCAGGCCGAAAAAGCTATCGGAGTGATCCTGTCGGGTACCGGCAGCGATGGCGTGCGCGGTATCCGCGCGATCAAGGAAGCGGGCGGCATGGTCATGGTACAAAGCGAGGAATCGGCCAAATTCGACGGCATGCCGCGCGCGGCGATCTCAACCGGGTTGGCCGATTTCATTTTGTCGCCCGAGGAGATGCCGGCCAAGCTGGTGTCGTTCATTCGCCACCCCTATGCCCTCAAAACGGATCGCCCGCCGGTCCTGTTGTCGGATGAGGACGGCATGGCGCGCATTTTCGCTCTGTTGCGCGAACACACCCGGGTCGATTTCACTTTCTACAAGCCCAGCACCTTGGTCCGCCGTATCGAGCGGCGCATGACGGTCAATCAAGTCAACGACCTGCGCGATTATGTCAAATTGATGGAGCGCTATTCTGGCGAGGTGATGGCGCTCTATCGTGAATTGTTGATCGGCGTTACCAGTTTCTTCCGCGACCGGGAGGTGTTCGAGGATCTCGAAACCCATCATTTGCCTCAATTGTTTGCCCGGCTGCAAGGCCGCGAGGCACGTTTCTGGGTCGCGGGCTGCTCGACCGGCGAGGAAGCGTATTCGTTCGCCATTTTAAGCCGCGAGATTCTGGAACAGATGGGAAAGCGTCTCGATGTCAAGATTTTTGCCACCGACATCGACCGCAATGCCATCATGCGTGCCAGCACCGGCAGTTATCCCGAAAGCATCGTCGTCGACTTGCCGCCGGGGTTATTGGCAAAATACTTTCACCGGAAGGAAGATCATTATCGGATCGACCGTTCCATCCGGGAAATGGTGGTATTTGCCCAACACAACCTGATCAAGGATCCACCTTTCACTAACATCGAATTGGTCAGTTGTCGCAACCTGTTGATCTATTTGCAACCGGTGCTGCAGCACAAGGTCCTTGAATTGATCAATTTCTCGCTCAATCCCCAGGGCATCCTTTTGTTGGGCACCAGCGAAACGACGGGTGATCTGGCCGATTCCTTCGAGCCGCTCAATCAGAAATTCCGTATATACACCTCCAAAGGCAAACGGCGCCCAATGGGAAAAAATTCCGAGTTTTCAAGGATCCCTGAAGTGCTCCCCTGGCAGAACCGCATTCGTCCCGTCAACGGGTCCTGGCGCGGCCACGATGAAGAACGAATACTCGAACGCTTCCTGCAATCCCTGGCTGGCGACTACATCCCCTTGGCGGTGGTGGTCAACGAATTGATGGAACCATTACACATCGTGGGTGACTCGGATGGTTATTTCCAGCGACCCTCCGGCCGGCAAACGAACGACCTCACCAAGAACATAGTGAAAGATTTGGCCATTCCCCTGGCGACCGGCCTGCAGAAGGTGTTCAAGACGGGCGAGGAACTGAAATATACCAATATCCGCGTTCATTGGCGCGATCAATTGAAAAACGTGCAAGTCCGGATTCGGCTCCTGCCGAGCAAGAAAGGTCAAGAACCGCTGGCTGCGGTGTTCATTGAGGAAGTCGTCGCGTCCAAGGAGTCCGTTTCAGGCGGGATCTCGGTCTACGATGTCAACTTGGAAGCCGAACAACGCATTCACGATCTGGAGCAGGAACTGCAATTTTCGCGGGAGAATCTGCAAGCGACCATTGAGGAGTTGGAAACTTCCAATGAGGAACTGCAGGCGACGAATGAGGAGTTGCTCGCCAGCAATGAGGAATTGCAAAGCACCAACGAGGAACTTCAGTCCGTCAACGAGGAACTGCATACGGTCAATGCCGAACATCAGAGTAAGATCATGGAGTTGACCGAACTCAACAACGATCTGGACAATCTGATGGCCGGCATTCGCATTGCCACGCTGATCCTCGATGAAAATCTGACCGTTCGCCGCTTTACTCCAGAGATCCGGCGTATCTTCAAAATACTGGACGGCGATATCGGCCGCCCGATCAACCATTTGATGCACGAGCTGGCGGATGAAAACCTACTCGCGCTGGTGCAGGACGTGGCGAAGCGGGGAGCGGAAAAGGAGCAGGAAGTCCGCACCCGCAATGGCGAGTGGTTCCAGATGCGCATCCTGCCCTACCATATTAGCGCGACTGTCATGGCCGCTGGCGTGGTGCTGACCTTCGTCGATATCGGATTGCTCAAGACTGTTCAAAACATGCTGTCCGACCGTGAAACCCTGATTTCCAGTCTATATCGCGCCGCGCCGGTGGGTGTCAGCCGGGTTGTCAACCGGGTATTACTGGAGGTCAATGATCAACTCTGTCAGACGCTAGGCTATTTCCGAGAGGAACTGGTTGGCCAGAGCGCACGGATGCTGTATCCGTCGGCCGTAGAATTCGAAACGGTGGGCAAGGATCTGTACGAGCAGATCCGCAGGTACAGCGTTGGAACGATGGAGACTTGCTGGCGCCGCAAGGACGGCACCATCTTTCCCGTCCTGCTCAGTGCGTCATCGCTGCATCCCGACAATCCCGACGACGGAGCGACCTTCACCGTTCTGGATCTGTCCGTCCGCAAACAGGAAGCTGCCCAAGCCCAGGCTAGCGACGAACGTTATCGCCGACTGGTGGATAACTTGCAGGAAGAATTGGCTGATTTTGCGCAACCCGCGCTGGACGCGCTGACCGCAAAGATCGCAACGTTGAATAGCAACGAAGAGAAAACCGGCGACCCCCAGGCTTGGCGGAGTTGCACTCACGAAAGTCTGGAAATGCTCCAGCATCTGGTTGGAAAAATTTCTAGCCTGCTGTCCGCCACCATGCGAACGTAACCGCTCGCGACGCCTCCATGATCGGGGTTCCGAGTGGCCTGGTTTTCGGTTCGCAAGCGGCTGTGCGCCGGTGCTCGCTCCATTTAGAGTACGCCCCATCCTGTCCTGATCGAGGCTTGGTATGAACGCCACCAGCTACGACGCCTCCGCCATTGAGGTGCTCAGCGGCCTGGATCCGGTCCGCAAGCGACCAGGCATGTATACCGACACCACCCGGCCCAACCACCTGGCGCAGGAAGTCATCGACAACAGCGTCGATGAGGCCATCGCCGGCCATGCGAGCACGGTGACGGTCATCCTGCACGCCGACGGTTCGCTGTCGGTCGAGGACGATGGGCGCGGGATGCCAGTGGATGTTCATCCCGAGGAGGGGATTCCGGGCGTCGAGCTGATCCTGACCCGCTTGCATGCCGGCGGAAAGTTCTCCGATCGCAACTATCGCTTCTCCGGCGGCCTGCATGGGGTCGGCGTGTCGGTGGTGAACGCGCTGTCCAGCCATCTGGAAGTCTGGGTGAAGCGCAACGGCAAGGAATACAACATGGCCTTCGCCAGCGGCGACAAGGTGTCCGATCTGGAGGAGGTCGGCGCGGTACCGCGCCGTATCACCGGCACCACCGTGCGTTTCTGGCCGGACCCGCGGTATTTCGATTCGCCCAAGTTCTCGGTGCCGCGGCTCCAGCATGTGTTGCGGGCCAAGGCGGTGCTGTGCCCGGGGTTGAAGGTAGTTTTCACCGACGAGGCCGGCGGCGAGACCGTCGTCTGGCATTACGAGGACGGTTTCACCGACTACCTCCGGGAAGCGCTGGGCCGGGCGGCGCTGTTGCCCGATCCGCCGTTCGTCGGCCATGTCAGCGGCGAGCACGAGGCCGCCGACTGGGCCTTGGCCTGGTTGCCGGAAGGCGGCGAGCCGGTGACGGAAAGCTACGTCAATCTGATTCCCACCCCGCAGGGCGGCACCCACGTCAACGGCCTGCGCGGCGGGCTGACCGACGCGGTGCGCGAGTTCTGCGAGTTCCGCAACCTGGTGCCGCGCGGGCTGCGGATCGCGCCGGAAGATGTCTGGGAAGGTTGTTGCTACGTGCTGTCGGTCAAAATGCAGGACCCGCAGTTCTCCGGCCAGACCAAGGAACGGCTGTCCTCGCGCGAGTGCGCGGTGTTCGTGGCCGGGGTGGTCAAGGACACCTTGAGCCTCTGGTTGAACCAGCATTCCGAAACCGGCGAGCGCATCGCCCAACTGGCGCTGGCGAACGCGCAAAAGCGGTTGCGGGCCAGCCGCAAGGTGGTGCGCAAGCAGGTGACCAGCGGGCCGGCGCTGCCCGGCAAGCTGACCGATTGCGCCGCGCAGGATCTGGCCCGCACCGAATTGTTCCTGGTGGAGGGTGATTCCGCCGGCGGGTCCGCCAAACAGGCTCGCAACCGCGAGTTCCAGGCGGTGATGCCGTTGCGCGGCAAGATTTTGAATACCTGGGAGGTGGATTCCGCCGAGGTGATGGCCTCGCAGGAGGTGCACGACATCGCCGTGGCGATCGGGGTCGATCCCGGTTCCAGCGAATTGAACGGGCTGCGCTACGGCAAGATCTGCGTTCTCGCCGACGCCGATTCCGACGGGCTGCATATTGCGACGCTGCTGTGCGCGCTGTTCGTGCGCCATTTCCGCCCGCTGGTAGAAGCGGGTCACGTCCACGTCGCCATGCCGCCGCTGTTTCGGATCGATGTCGGCAAGGAGGTGTTCTACGCGCTGGACGAGGCGGAGAAACAGGGCATTCTCGACCGCATCGGCGCCGAGAAGAAAAAGGGCAAGGTCAACGTCACCCGCTTCAAGGGTCTGGGCGAGATGAACCCGCTGCAATTGCGGGAGACCACCATGGACCCCGCCACCCGCCGCCTGGTGCAACTGACGCTCGATGCCGGCGACGACACCCTGGTGTTGATGGACATGCTGCTGGCGAAAAAACGCGCCGGGGATCGCAAGAACTGGCTGGAGGAAA
>JAVMKL010000057.1:0-7014 GCA_031732875.1 Candidatus Competibacter sp.
GCAACCGGACGTGACAAGGTATCCACGCTTAACGTCCGGGATTGGGACGCTGTCGCGCCGTATCGATCTCGCCCCTGGCTTCGGCCGGGTTCCGGATCATGAAATACGCCGGCGTCTCCCCCGGGTCGGCCAGTTCGAGCAGTCCCGAGTAGGACCGGACCTCGCCGACGCCCAGATTCGAGGACTTCATGGCATTGGGATGCCGCGTGCCGATCTCGGCGCTGCCGATCTGAATCCCGAGTTCGTTGAACAGATAAAGCTGGATTTCCGGCCACAGCGGGGCACGGGTGTTGTTCTGTACTACCAGCTTGAATTCGTAACCCCGAGCGTCGCGACTCACGACCTCGGTGAAGGTGACATTCTTCAAATAATCCTGTTCCAGCGGCAATACCCGGTCGTATTCCAGTTGTCGCAGGCGCGGCAGCTTGCCGCGAACCAGCGCGTCCAGATCCGCCCGCAGCTTCTGCAATTCGGGCATGATCTGGCGCAGTTCGTCTTCCTTCAGGATCAGATCGGCGCGCAACTTCTGATTCTGGCCGCCGAGGGTGTAGAGCTGGGTTCCCAACAGCAGGGTCGTGAAGAAATCGATCAGCACCACCACCACCAGCATCACCAGCAACAGCTTGCTGCGCCGGCTCCACGAGTGGCCCCGCGAGCCGGTGAGGCGGCGGGACCGGTCGCGATCAAAATGCGGACCGGACCGGTGCGAAACGGCATCGGCGCCAGCTTGCGAGGAATTCAGCGTGGATTGACTGTTCATGCGGGTTTCCATCCAGGAAGTGCCTTGCGAAAATGCGTTGCCCGCAGGCGGGCGGTCGGGCGGGCCGCCGACGGATTCAATCATCCTGATCGCCATCGGTCTCGGAACCGTCGCTCTCGGGATGTAGCAGCAACACCCGTTCGGGCGCGAATTCCGCCACCTTGCGCGCGGTCTCGCCGGGCACCAGCGGGAAGTCGAACTCGTGCCGATCCCCCCGCACGATGGCCAGCCGGCCCATGGCCAGTCCCTTGCGCTGCGGTGGCGTGACCCGAACGGCGCGGATCCAGCGGCCATCGCGATCCAGGAAATTATAGAGGATTTCCGCCTCAGGCTCGTTCAGACGATGGGCGTCGATCAACTGGCGGGCGCGGGCGGCGTGGTCCCGGCGCTGCCTTTCGGCTTCGCGCTCGAGATTCAGTCGCCGGTCCTGCTCGCGCTTGCGGGCGACCTCGACCTCGGCCTGGCGGCGGGCTTCCGCCTGCCGCACCGCCTCCGCCTCCGCCAGCGCCTTGCTCTTCTTGCGCTGGTGATCCTGCCTGCGGGTGTCGGAATCCAGCTTTTTCGCCTTGTCGGCCGACACCAGTCCCGCCTTCAGCAATTCATCCCGCAGCGACATCGCCCGCTTGCCTCCCCACCGATCATTTTCCCCGCTCCCAACGAAGGAGAGGGTGATTGCGCCTCAATACAGAACCCGGGTGCGGATGGTGCCGGGAACCTCGTCCAGTCGTTTCCGCAACTGTAGCGTTTCGGCCCGTTCGTCGCCGTCGACGTCGATCACCACGTAGCCGATCCGGGCGTTGGTCTGCAAATACTGGCCGGCGATGTTGATGTGCTGCTCGGAAAAGACGGCGTTGATCCGCGACAGCACGCCGGGCTGGTTGCGGTGGATGTGCAGCAGGCGGTGCTTGCCGGGGTGTTCGGGCAGGGACACTTCCGGGAAATTGACCGCGGTCAGGGTCGAGCCGTTGTTGCTGTACTTGATCAGCTTGCCGGCCACTTCCAGGCCGATGTTCTGCTGCGCCTCCTCGGTGCTGCCGCCGACGTGGGGCGTGAGCAGTACCTGGTCGAAGCGGCGCAGCGGCGACACGAATTCCTCGTCGTTGGCTTTCGGTTCCAGCGGGAACACGTCGATGGCCGCCCCGGCCAGATGCTGCGTTTCCAGGGCCCGAACCAGGGCGTCGATGTCCACCACCGTGCCGCGGGCGGCGTTGATCAGCCGGGCGCCCGGCTTCATCCGCGCCAGTTGATCGGCGCCGATCATGCGCCAGGTCTGGGGGGTTTCCGGGACGTGCAGGGTCACCACGTCGGCGATGTCCAGCAGCGCGTCCAGGGAGAACACCGGTCGGGCATTGCCCAGCGCCAGCTTGGTTTCGATGTCGTAAAACACCACCTGCATCCCCAACGCCTCGGCCAGCAGGCCGACCTGGGTACCGATGTGGCCGTAGCCGACGATGCCCAGGCACTTGCCGCGCGCCTCGTGGGAACCGGTGGCGGTCTTCGCCCAGCCGCCGCGATGGGTCGCGGCGTTGCGCTGGGGAATGCCGCGCAGCAGCAGGACGATCTCCGCCAGCACCAGTTCCGCCACGCTGCGCGTGTTGGAAAACGGGGCGTTGAACACCGGAATGCCGCGCTCCTGGGCGGCGTCGAGGTCCACCTGATTGGTGCCGATGCAAAAGCAGCCGACCCCGATCAGTCGTGGGGCGTGCTCGAACACCCGGGCGGTCAGCTCGGTGGCGGAGCGGATGCCGATGAAATAGGCGTCGCCGACCGCCTCCAGCAACCGCGGCTCGGGCAGCGCTTTCGGATGGACGTCGATGTTGGTGTAGCCGTCCGCCTGAAGCGCCTCCACGGCGCTGGCGTGGACGCCTTCCAGCAGCAGGATCTTGATCCTGTCCTTGTCGAGTGAGGTCTTGCTCATGAGTGCGCGAAGCTTCCCCGGTGATAAAATGCAACGGAACCCAATCCCTCCGGTCGGGCGGCTTAACCTTACCCCCTTTCTCCAGGAGCGACAACCGTTGACGACCCCGCATAACCCCAGCGAATCGGCCACCGCCTTGCTCGACGGTATCCGCGCCTTTATCGATCCCGCCCAGGTCCGGGCCGACCCGGACAGTTGTCTGAACTACGGCCGCGACTGGACCCGGCTGTATACCCCCAATCCGCTGGCGGTGGTGCTGCCGGACCGCATCGAGCAGGTACGACAACTCGTGGGTTACGCCAACGATCACCGGCTGGCCCTGGTGCCCTCCGGCGGTCGCACCGGCCTGAGCGGCGCGGCGGTCGCCTGCCGGGGCGAACTGGTGGTCTCGCTGGAGCGGATGAACCGGATACTCGACTTCGATCCGATCGACCGCGGCGTCACCTGCGAGGCGGGGGTCGTTACCGAAGTCCTGCAAAACTTCGCCCGCGACCACGGTCTGTACTATCCGGTGGATTTCGCCTCGCGCGGTTCCAGCCAGGTCGGCGGCAACCTGGCCACCAACGCCGGCGGCATCAAGGTAGTGCGCTACGGCCTGACCCGCGACTGGGTCACCGGGCTGAAGGTGGTCACGGGACGGGGCGACCTGCTCGATCTCAATCGCGGCCTGATCAAGAATGCCAGCGGTTACGACCTGCGGCATCTGTTCGTCGGCAGCGAGGGCACGCTGGGAATCATCGTCGAGGCCACCCTGAAGCTGACCCGCCCCCCGCGCGAGTCGAGCGTGATGGTGCTGGGGGTACCGGATCTGGATGGGGTGATGTCGCTCTATCACGTGTTCCGCAACCGGCTGGACCTGAGCGCCTTCGAATTCTTCTCGGAACCGGCGCTGCGCCACGTACTGAAAAAGGGCTTGCACCGCCCGTTCGACGGCGCGACGCCCTACTACGTCCTGATCGAGTTCGAGAACCCGGAAGGACTGCGCACCGACGAGGCGCTGATGCTGTTCGAGCACTGCGCCGAGCAGGGCTGGCTGGCCGATGGGGTCATCAGCCAGAGCGAAAACCAGGCCAGGGAACTGTGGCGGCTGCGCGAGGACATCAGCGAATCGATCGCGGAGCATCTGCCCTACAAGAACGACCTCGCGGTGCGCATCTCGAAGGTGCCGGCGTTCCTGACGGAAACCGATGCCCTGCTGGCGCGGCATTACCCGGATTTCGAGGTGCTGTGGTACGGCCACATCGGCGACGGCAACCTGCACGTCAACATCCTGAAGCCGGCGGCCATGGAACATCGGGCCTTCATCGACAAGTGCGAATCGGTCAACGAGTTGTTGTTCGGCGTCCAGCAACAGTACGGCGGCAGCATTTCCGCCGAGCACGGCGTCGGCCTGACCAAGAAGCCGTACCTGCACTACACCCGCGACGAGACCGAACTGAGCTACCTGCGGGCGATCAAGCAGGCGTTCGACCCGAACGGCATCATGAATCCAGGGAAGATTTTTGATTGACTCGGCGAAGCCATCCGCGCCGATCACCGATACCGCCGGCGCGGGCTCAGCCGGTCCCACTCCCGCAGCCGTTCCAGTTTCTCGCGAATCCGCCCCTCCAGGCCGTTCGCGGTGGGTTCGTAATAGCGGGCATCCCGCAGTTCCTCGGGGAAATAGCACTCGCCGGCGGCGTAGGTGTTCGGCTCGTCGTGGGCGTAGCGATAGCTCTCGCCGTGCCCCAGTTCCCGCGCCAACGCGGTGGGCGCGTTGCGCAGGTGCGGCGGTACCTCCAGGGTACCGCACCGCTCGACATCGCGGCGGGCGGCGCTAAAGGCGGTATAGACGGCGTTGCTCTTGGCCGCGACCGCCAGATAGACCACCGCCTGGGCGATGGCCAGTTCGCCCTCCGGACTGCCGAGCCGCTCCTGCGCCTCCCAGGCGTTCAGCGCCAGGGGCAGGGCGCGCGGATCGGCGTTGCCGATGTCCTCGCTGGCCATCCGCGCCACCCGCCGGGCGATGTAGAGCGGATCGCAGCCGCCGTCGAGCATTCGCGCCAGCCAGTACAGCGCCGCGTCCGGGCTGCTGCCGCGCACCGCCTTGTGCAGGGCGGAAATCTGATCGTAAAACAGATCGCCGCCCCGGTCGAAGCGCCGCCCCGCCCCGTCGCTCATCACCTCGGTCAATGCCGTCTCCAGCGCGCAGCCCTGCGCGTCCGCCAGTTCCGCCGCCAGTTCCAGCCAGATCAGGGCGCGGCGGGCATCGCCGTCGGCGGCCTGGGCCAGGCGGTCCCGGGCCGCCTCCGACAACGGCCAGCGCCCGCCCAGCCCCCGTTCGGCATCGCTCAGGGCGCGATCCAGCACCTGGCCGATGGCGGCGGCATCCAGACTGGTCAGCACGTAGACCCGCACCCGCGACAGCAGCGCGTTGTTGAGGGCGAAGCCGGGATTTTCGGTGGTGGCGCCGATGAAGGTCAAGGTGCCGTCCTCGACATAGGGCAGAAACGCATCCTGTTGCGCCTTGTTAAAGCGATGGACCTCGTCCACGAACAGCACGGTGCGCCGCCGTTGTTCGCGCCAGAGCGTCCGCGCCCGGTCCACCGCCGTCCGCACGTCGCGCACTCCGGCCATGGTCGCCGACAGCCGCAGGAACTCGGCCTGGCAGGCGCCGGCCAGCAGTTCGGCCAGGGTGGTCTTGCCGGTGCCGGGCGGTCCCCACAGCACCATGGAATGCGGCTGGCCCCGCTCGATCGCCGCCCGCAGCGGCTTGCCCGGCGCCAGCAGGTGCGGCTGGCCGACGAATTCCTCCAGCCGGCGCGGTCGCAGCCGGTCGGCCAGCGGCCGGAGGTCGTCGGTGTCCGACATGTCAGCCGGCGTCGCCGACCACGTCCACGCCGGGCGGCGGGGTGAATTTCAGCAGCGCCGGGTCGAGCGTGGGGTTGCGTTCCAGCTTCTGGAAATCCAGCCGGGTGCGCTGGCCGAAACTGTCTTCCAGTTCCAGACTGACCAGGGCGTCGCCCTTGAACGCGACCCGCAGCAGGCGAAATTCCGGTTGCGATTGTTTGGGCGTCAGTTCGTACCAGGTCAGTCCATCCTGGCCGCGCGCCTCCCCGACGGTGAAGGTTTCCTCGATCGGCGCCGCGCCGCTCAACAGGGCCAGCGGGGTCGAACCGACCGCCTTGTCCAGCTTGCGGACCGTCACTTGCGCCAGATCGACATCGTAGGCCCACAGCCGCTCGCCGTCGGCGACGATGATCTGTTCGGCCGGCGCGCGATAGTCCCAGCGGAACTTGCCGGGCCGCTGCATCAGCATCCGGCCGCTGGAGCTCTGCACGACGCGCGACCGCTCGTCGAACACCCGCTGGATGAAATCCGCCCGCAGCGATTGCAGGCTCTGGAAGTAGCGTTGCACCGGGGACGGCGCCGCGGCCCAGACCGGCGTCGCCAGCGCGAGGCCCAACGTCAGGACGATCAGTTTCAGTGTGCGTATCACGTCGTGCTCCTCAACCAGGGGTCTGAAGCATAGACCATCCGTTCGCGGGAATGACACCGTCGAATCATGCCGGCGGCGGTTCGGGCCAGCACCCTCGGGCGGGGTCAGCCATGCATGAAACGATTCAGAACCTGTACAAAAACACCCCTCTCCCTCCGGGAGAGGGGTTGGGGGTGAGGGCGTTTTTTCAACGACTTAGCTCACCAGGGGCTGTACAAAAACGCCTCTCAGATTTGGTCCAGCGGGCTGGTGACGCCCTTGCCACCGCGATTGAGAATGTGGGTATAGATCATAGTGGTCGAAACGTCCGAATGACCGGGCAATTCCTGCACGGTGCGGATGTCGTGGCCCGACATCAGAAGGTGGGTGGCGAAGCTGTGGCGCAGGGTGTGGGGCGTTGCTGGGCGACCCGATCCTTAGCTGCCTTCCCGCACCAGGATCTCCCGTCGCTCGAAATCGAGGTCCTTGACCCGCAGGCGGACGCATTCCATCAACTGCAGGCCGGCACCGTACAGGAGGTTGGCCATGAGTCGGTGGCGCCCCTCCAGGTGGGCCAGCACGGCGCGCACCTCGGTGGCGGTGAGAACAACCGGCAACCGGGCAGGACGCTTGGCCCGTTCCACGTTGTTCAGCCAACCGATGTCTTGTTCGAGCACTTCCTTCTACTTTAATGGTCTTATGGCAGATTGAACCGCTGCCAGGTTGACGCCTGCGACGGACCCCGATTATTGTTGTTATTTTGCAATTTATATGATTTATCAATAAGTTGATATAGAGTCGCCGTGATTATACGTCAAAATCGACGTAAAGTAAGGCGTCGTTTAGGAAGTCTACTTCATGTTCGTCGGCGCTTCGCGC
>JAVMKL010000058.1:0-38540 GCA_031732875.1 Candidatus Competibacter sp.
CAGTAAAGGCGCTACGCGATTATAGGACAGACTGATCCTTGCCTCGTTCGTCGCCATCCACTTGCCGCAAAAACGCCTCGAACATCAGAATAGTCCAGATTGGGGCGCTGTAATCGCGCCGGCCGGATTCATGCGCCTCGACCAGATGACGCAAATACGCCGGCTCGAACAGGCCCGTGCTCAAGAGGCGCTCGCCGGTCAGCGACTCCCGCACCCGCTGCCGCAACGGTCCCCGAAACCAGCGAATCAGCGGCACGGCAAACCCCATCTTCGGCCGGTACATGATCTCACGCGGCAGGTGCGGCTCCATGGCCTTCTTCAGCAGATATTTCCCCTCCCCCCCACCGATCTTCAGATTCGCCGGCAGGCTGGCCAGCCATTCCACCAGCGGATGATCCATCAGCGGCTCGCGCACTTCCAGCGCATGGGCCATGCTGGCGCGATCCACCTTGGTGTTGATGTCCCCCACCAGATAGGTCTTGAGATCGAGGTACTGGATCAGCGCCAGCGGATCGTCGGTATCCACCCGCGCGGCGTGGCGGTGGAACACTTCCAGAGCGTTGTAACCGCCGAGTTGTGCTTTGAACCCGTCGGCGAACAACTGCCCTCGCATCTCATCGCGCAGGATGGAAACCGAATGAAAATAGGCCTGCACCGAATCTCGCGCCAGCGCCTGGAAGGTAGTCTTGGCGCGCAACGCGCGCGGCGCCCAGTCGGCCTTGGGGTAAAACCGCCCGAGCAGGCCGAACAGCGGCCGGCGCAGCCCCAGCGGCAGCAGAGCGCGCAACCGTTCCTCCATCAGATGCAGTCGATAGCGGCGATATCCGCCAAAGCTCTCGTCGCCGCCATCGCCGGACAGCGCCACCGTGACATGCTGGCGGGCCAACTGGCAGACGCGATAGGTGGGAATCGCCGAACTGTCCGCGTAGGGCTCGTCGTACAACCACGCCAGCGTGTCGATCAAGTTGAAGTCGTCGCTCTCGACGGTATCGACGAAATGCCGAGTCTGGTAACGGTCCGCCACCTGCCGGGCAAACTGAGACTCGTTGAAAGCGGGATCGGTGAAGGCGATGGAACAGGTATTGACCGGGTCGCCGGACAACCCCGCCATGGTCGCCACCACCGCGCTGGAATCCACCCCGCCCGACAGGAACGCCCCCAGCGGCACTTCCGAAATCAGCCGCAGCTTGACCGACTCGCGCAACCGGGCCAGCAGTTCCTCGCGCGCCTCCGGTTCCGTGATGGGATTGTCCAGCGTAAACCGCACGTCCCAGTACTCGCGCGACGCCGGCAGAGACCGGCCGCCACGCCGCACCGTCAGGGTATGCGCCGGCGGCAGCTTGTAAACGCCCTTAAAAATGCAGCGCGGCTCGGCCACGTAGCCCAGCGCGAAGTACTCCTCCACCGCTCGCGGATCGATCTCGCGCGACAGGGCGGCATCGGCGAGCAGCGCCTTGAGTTCGGAGCCGAACAGCAGGCGTCCATCCGGCAACAGCGTGTAGAACAGCGGCTTGACGCCCAGGCGGTCGCGGGCCATAAACAGGGTTTCGCGATTGCGATCCCACAGCGCGAACGCGAACATGCCCCGGAATCGCTCGACGCAATCCTCGCCCCAGGCTTCCCAGGCGTGCACGATGACTTCGGTGTCGCTGCGGGTGCGGAATACATGGCCCAGCGCTTCGAGTTCGGGCGCCAGTTCCTGAAAATTGTAAATTTCGCCGTTGAAGACGACCACCACCGTGCCGTCCTCGTTGAACAGCGGTTGCTGGCCGGTGGACAGATCGATGATCGACAGGCGCTTGTGGGCGAAACCCAGACCCGGCTCGACGTGCAGGCCGGTTTCGTCGGGACCGCGATGGTGCTGGGAATCGTTCATGCGCGCCAGCAGGGCGCGGTCGATGTCGCGCCGTTCCCGGCTGTCGAAAATGCCCGTGATTCCGCACATTGTCGCTGTTACCTCACCAACCCCGCCCTCACCCCCAACCCCTCTCCCGGAGGGAGAGGGGGGATTTACGGCCTCTCAAGCCGGCCTGATACCGCGTCGTAAACCGCCAGATAGGCGGCGACCATCGCGTCCAGACCGAACCGCTCCTCGACCCGTCGTCGTCCCGCCACGCCGTGCGCATCCAGGAGACCGGGATCGTCCAGATAGGTTTGAATCGCCGCCGCCAGCGCCGCCGGATCGCCCGCCGGAACCAACCGTCCCGTCAGACCATCGACCACCAGTTCGGCATTGCCGCCCACGGCGGTCGCCACCACCGGCAGGCCGCAGGCCATCGCTTCCAGGATCGTATTGGAAATCCCTTCCGCCAGCGACGGAAGCACGAACACATCAAGACCGCGCAGCAATTCCGGCACGTCGTCCCGCGCTCCCGGCAACCAGGTCAGATCCCGCAACCCAGCCTCGGTCAGCAGATTTTCAACCTCCGCGCGCAGCGAACCATCGCCGACGATCGCCAGCCGCAAGCGCCGACGGGCTTCGGGAACGGACTCCACCAGCCGAATGAAGGCCCGCGCCAGATTCGATTGATCCTTGACCCGTTCCAATCGCCCGACGGTACCCACAACCAACGCATCCGGCGGCGCGAATCCCAGCGGCAACGGCGACCGGTCGCGGCCGGGATGGAATCGTTCGCTGTCCACGCCGTTGCAAATTCGAGCGATCCGGTTGGTCGGCACGCCGACCGCGTCTCGCAGATAGGCTTCCAGCTCGCCGGAGAGGGCGATGTAACGACCGACCAGCGGTTTGCACAGCCGCCGCAACCGGCGATGTCGGGGATTGCCGGCGGCTTGCGCGTCCCAGCCGTGCTCGCCGTGGATCCGGGCGCGCACCCCGGCCAGTAGCGCTGGCCCCTGCATTTCCAGCGTCGCCAGGTTGCGGGTATGCACGACGGCCGGACGCAACCGGCGCAACACGGTCCAGCATCGCCCGTACAAGCCCCAGTCATGCCCTTCCCGCTTGCGGAGGGCATGGACCTCGACATCGGCGCGACGGATGCGGCGGCGGAATTCAGGATTGAAATCGGTCAGACAAATGATAGCGTGCCGATAACGTTCGACCGGCATGTGGTCGAGCAGATTGACGAGCCCGTTTTCCAGTCCACCGTAGTCCAGTCGATGGATGACGTGCGCCACCAGGGGCGAACGATCCGCTGTCGTTGGCGCCACCCTTCACTCCCCTCGCCCGCTGGCCCGATCCAGGGTCGCCGCGATGCCCGGCCCCATGACGGCCAGAAACCGCTCCAGCAACATCGCCGCCTCATCCGGCCTGACCTCGTAACCAGCCGCCACCGCCACCAATGCCGATCCCCGTCCCACCCCGCTCAATCGGTCCCAGGCTTCCCACAATTTGGCCAGATAAGGTGAAATCACCAACCGTCCGCCTTCCCAGTACCCGCTCCAAGCCAGTAGCCGGCGCTCGCCGTCGGTCAGCAACATCGCCTGGAACGGCCATTCGGCCCCGGCCACGCCTGTTTGTACTTGCCCGCCGCTACCGGCATAACGCCAGCGCTTGCCGTCATACAGGCTGTTCTGCGTGCTCACCAGCTTGGCGTCCGGGCGCTGCTGCCGGTAATAGGCGATATACAGATGCACGGTCCGTCCCTCCAGCCGATACCGGCTCCGCACCACCGCATCGGCGCCCGGGAACCTCGGCTCCCAGTCGCCGGTATCCCTCTCCGGTCCCTGCCACGGAGCGATGGCGGGTGGAGCTTGCAGCGTTACCGACGCGGATTCCAGACCGCCACGATTCATCCACATCGTCCCCAGCGGACCGACGGCCGCCGCCAACACCGCCATCAGCGCCAAGGACGCATAGCGCCCAAAGCGAGGCGCGAGGGGTAAATCACCCCCCAAAACCAGCGTCTGAGCGGTGACTTCCGACCCCTGACCCCCCGCAAGCGTCGGTTCCCGCCAGAACGAACCAATCCAGAACATCAGCAACACCACCACGCCGAAGAAAAACCAACCGTAGATCAGATGATCGAACCCAACGGCATATTTCATGTCGCTGAGATGGGCGATCATCACGATGCCATAGGCGCGGATGCCGTTGGCGACCAGCGGCATGGCGACCGACAGCGCGACGAACGCCAACCGCCGCCAGAAACCGCGATAGCTCAGGTAGGCGTACAGAAACCCGAGCGCCACCGATGCGATCAGATAACGCAGGCCGCTGCACGCTTCGGCCACCTCGAAACTGCCCGAGGGAACGACGATATACAAACCCTCCCATAACACCGGAATCCCGGTCCAGCGCAAGCCTTCGACAGCGAACCAGGCAGTCAACCGTTGCAGGGGTGGAATCAACGCCTCGCCCACCGGCACGGCGAACAGCAGATAGGTCAGCGGGAATGCGATGGCCCAAACCACCCGCCCGCCGAGCAGGACATAAACGGTAGCCTGCAACAGACCAACCAGCGCGAGTTGTTGCACGACCGCCACCTCGGCAGCATCGGCCACCAGCCAGCCAAGACCGAGCAGCAATAGCAATCCCAAGCCCGCGACCGCGCCTCGCGGTTCCAGCACCGCCAGTTCCCGCCGCCGCGTCCAGATCATATAAAGGACGATGGGCAAGACCAGCATGCCGTGGGCGAACGTCTCGGAACGCCACCAGATGGTCGCCATGTCGACCGCGGTCGGCCAGTACAGCCCGATGATCGCGAGCAGGGCGACGATCAGCGAGGGCAGCGCCGCTCGCCAGCCGAGGCCGACCACACCCGAGCCCGCCATGATGGGAACCGGTAAAGGCTTCATACGCCATCCCAAACCCAGCTCATATTCCTCCGCACCTGCCCCTTTCCCCTACCCCAGGCTGCGCGCCAGGAACGGGCCGAGCCAGCGGCTAACCGGCAGTGGCAGGCGCTTCCAGGCCTCGATGAACAGCCGGTACTTGGGATTGAGCGGATTCACGTCGGGCAGGCGCGTGGACTTCACCAACTGGAATTCGTAGTGCAATGGTTCCGGCGTGAAACCCCAATTTTTCTTGAAGCTGTAGGAGCCGGTGCCGATCTTGCTCCGACCATAGTCGAACACCCGCACCCCGCGCTCGCAGGCTCGCCGCATCAAATCCCAGTACATGAAATCGTTGCCCTTGAGATCGCGGGCCAAGCCCGTGCCGCCACCGTAGTACGGCAACACTTCGTCGCGAAAATAGAAGCTCATCACGCTGGCGACGGTTTGATTCTGATGCGTCACCGTCAAAATCTCGCAATCCGGTCCGAATACCGCCTTCAACATCTCGAAATATCGGCGCGAGAACACCGGCGTGCCGAGGTTGCGCACGCTCTCCGAATAAGCGACAAAGAGCCGGTCCACGCCTTCGTCGATCTCGCTCCCCAAACCGGCCTCGATACCCTTGCGCACCATCGCCCGTTGCTTGCGGGGAATGGCTTTGAGATTCACCTCCGGGTCCGGATCGATGGTCTTGCGGAAGGTCACATACAGATCCCGCTTGGCCGGCCAGTCGGGATGGCGCGGTTGGGCATGCCGCAGTTCCAGCACATCTACCCCCATCGAACGAGCCAGATCGACCGCCGCGCTCTCCAACGCCATTCGGGCGGCTTCATCGCCGACGGCGCCGCCCTGGACGCAAAACGGGGTAGAAATCAGCGCATTGCCGAACAGCCGGCTGCGGATGTGACCGAGCGGCAACACGCCTTGAATCCTACCCTCCGCTTCCGCGAACAGAAAATGGGTCTCATGCCCGAAAGCCCGGCGCAGCACCTCCGCCCAACCGGCCCGGTGGAAGAAAGTCGCCTCGGGACAAGCCATCACGAAGGCATCCCAGCGCGCCGCGTTCGCCGAATCCAGTTCGTGAATCAATAATTCCCCTCTCCCCTTGAAGGAGAGGGGTGAGGGGTAAGGGGTGAGGGGTGGTTCGCTCATGCGTCCTCGTCCTCGGCCTCGGCCAGAAACACCCGATCCATGCGATCCCAGCGAAAATCGCGCAACAACGAACCCAGCCGTCGTTCCATGTGGTGCAGGTTCAGATAGTGCCGCACCCGGGTCTTGAGACAGAGGCCGGGTTGGCGCGGTTGCCCCGGGTCGATTTCCCAGGGATGGAAATAAAACACCCCGGACTGTCCGTCCCGGTGGTTCACCCGCCGCAGCGCCCAGCGCGACAGTGCATAGGGCCACAGCCGGAAATAGCCGCCGCCGCCGCAGGGCAGGGTCCGCCCGAGCAGGGTCACGGTCGTCACCGGCACTTCCAGCAGCGCCGGCGCGTTGTCGGGCCGAAACGCGAAGCGTGGCGCCTCCGGCATGCCGTACAGATCGTGGCGAATCGGATAGATGCTGGAACTGTAGTGATAACCGGCCTGCTCCAGTTCCGCCAGCGCCCACAGATTGCCGGCGCCAATGGAATAGCTGGCGGCCCGGTAGCCTCGCACCGCCACACTTCCCAAATCTTCCAGCAACGCCTTGGTACGAATCACATCGTCCCGAAACTCCGCCGGCGTTTGTCGGGTGGCGCGAACATGGGAATAACCGTGGCTGGCCAATTCATGACCGTCGGCGACGATGCGGCCAATCAGCGCCGGATGCCGCTCCGCCACCCAGCCGAGGGTGAAGAAGGTCGCCTGGACCTGGTGAGCGGCGAACAAATCCAGAATGCGGTGGGTGTTATGCTCGACCCGCCGGGGCAGATGTTCCCAGCGCTCGCGGGAGATGTGGGATTCGAACGCGGAGACCTGGAAGTAATCCTCCACGTCCACGGTCATGGCGTTGACCGGATCCCTTCTCACTCCTGACTCCCCACTGCTGACTCTTCCTCCATCCATTCCAACAACACCGCCGCGATTCGTTCGGCGGCATGACCATCCCAGTACTCCGGAATCCGGCCGGCCTTGCCACCTCCAGCCAGGACCTCCCGGGCGGTCGTCAAAATGCGGTCGGGATCGGTGCCGACGACGGTATTCGTCCCCTCGGTCACGGTGATCGGTCGCTCGGTATTCTCGCGCAAAGTCAGGCACGGCATGCCCAGGGCGGTCGTCTCTTCCTGAATCCCCCCGGAATCGGTCAGTACCAGCCGCGCGCTCCGCATCAATCCCAGCATTTCCAGATAGCCCTGCGGCGGCAGGCAGCAGAAACGCGGGCTGTCGAGCACCGTGCCCAACCCAAAACGGTCGATCATCGTCCGGGTCCGCGGGTGAACCGGGAACACCAGCGGCAAATCGGCGCTGAGTTCGCCCAGAACCTTCAGCAATCGGCGGAGAACCACCGGATCGTCCACGTTCGCCGGCCGATGCAGGGTCAACACGCCATAGCCCCCAGGTTTGTCCAATAACACCGCTGGGTCCGACGCGCCAGCGAGGGTTCGCTCGGGCGGTACCACTCGCGGAAGGCAAGCCCGCAGAGTATCGATCATGACGTTGCCGACGAAACGCACGCGGGCCGAGTCGATTCCCTCCCGCAACAGATTGGCCAAGGCATCCCGTTCGGTAGTGAATAGAAGATCCGAGATCCGATCGGTTAGCACCCGGTTGATTTCCTCCGGCATGGTTCGGTCGAAGCTGCGCAACCCAGCCTCGACATGCACCACTTTCACGCCCTTCTTGACCGCCACCAGCGCGCAGGCGATGGTGGAGTTGACATCCCCCACCACCAGCACCGCCACCGGGCGCTCGGCATCCACCACCGGTTCGAAGCGCTTCATGATCTCGGCGGTCTGCACCGCGTGACTGGCCGAGCCCACCTCCAAGTCGATGTCCGGATTCGGGATACCGAGTTGTTCGAAGAAGCGCTGGTTCATCTCCACATCGTAGTGCTGCCCGGTATGGACCAGTCGCGCGTTCACCTTGGCGGTTCCACGCAGAGCCGCCATGATCGGCGCGATCTTCATGAAATTCGGGCGCGCGCCCACCACGCAGAGGATTTTGGGGGCCGTGACGGTCATAAGATTCTTTGATGGAGGTTTTTAATGGGGCCGGGGACTCAGGACAGCGGCTGTTCTTCGGCGAGGGCTTCGTCGGCCGGTTGGACACTCATGTGCCCCGCCAGGTCGTCAAACTGCCGGCGAAGGACCTGGATCGCCGGTTCCAGCCGCAGGATGCGCTGTTCCAATCGCTCCAGTCGAATATCCTGCCACTCGGGATTTTGCATCAAGGTTTCCACAGTCTCCTCCAATTCGATCAGTCGCTGTTCCATCGCCTGGCTCACCCGCAGCAAGCGACCGGCGCCGCCCACGCGGCTCCGGGCGCTACCACCCTGCTCGTCCTGCGCCAGTTCCTGAGCCACCGCTTCGACGTCGGCTTCGGTGAATTCCTGCAATTCCTCCAGAAACCCATACAGCAGCAACCGGTCGCAAAAGACGTTCACCCGGCGGGGAATGCCCTGGGTATATTGATGGATCGCCGCAAAGGCGGACTCGCTGAAGTGGGGCGCCTCCCCCTGCCAACCGACGACGTGCAGGCGATGTTTGATGTACTCCTGGGTTTCCGCATCGCTGAGAGGAGTCAAATGACAGGACGCGATCACCCGTTGCCGCAATTGTTCCATGCCAGGATCCTGAAGGGTGTGGCGAAATTCCTCCTGGCCCAGCAGGAAGCTTTGCAGCAAGGGAGCCTCGGCAATCTGAAAATTCGAGAGCATCCGCAACTCTTCCAGAGAGCGGACCGGCAGGTTCTGAGCCTCATCCACCACCAGCAGAACCCGCCGCCCCTGCCGGGCGTGCCCGCTTAGAAAATCCTCGAAGTGCCGCAACAGCGCGGCCTTGCCCACGTCCTCGTAAGGCAGGCCAAACGCGGCCGCCACGCTGCGCAGCATCTCGTCGGCTTCCAGTTGGGTCGTGACCAGTTGGGCGGCGATCACCTGCCCGGAATCGAGTTCGCCGAACAGACTCTTGACCAGGGTCGTCTTACCCGTGCCAATGCCGCCCGTAATCACGATGAATCCTTCACCCTGGCTCAAACCGTAGCGCAGATAGGCGAGTGCCCGGCTATGGGCGCGGCTGCCGAAGAAAAACCGGGGATCGGGACTGAGTTGGAAAGGCTTGGCGGTAAAACCATAGTAACTGATGTACATGTGTTGGGTTCAGAACTTCATGCTGAAGCGGACGTTGAGGCGGTTTTCGCGAAAACCCTGATCGGACGGATTGGCGTCGTTCTGATAGTAGCGATAGCTGATCAATCCCCCCGAATCCGGGGTGAACAGCCGAGCCAGCCCGAGGACCGACACCCAGTAGTCGTTCTGCTGGTCATCGCCCAAGTCGTCGTGCTCCCAACCGGTTCCAAGAAACGAAGCGGTACGCGGGGCGAACCGCCACGTCCAAATCGCGCCAGCGCCGTAGGTATCTTCGTTGTTCAGGTCGGTATCCTGGAATTCGCGGTTTTCACTGAAGGCGTTGAAACCGAGTGCGTTGCGGCCGCGCCGGTAAGTGACAGCGGCATTGAAGTACTTGCGCAGAAACGGCTGGTTGGTCAATCCCAAGGGCCCGCCCGGGACGATAATCTGACCCTGATCGTCCAGGGCGATCGGCTGTCCGTCCGGCCCCAAGCCGGTCAGGCTGTTGCCGAGCAGCTCCTGGACCGTCGTCACTTCCTGGGTGTAACTGGCCGACCATGTGCTGAAGCGAGTCTTGTAGTTGAACGAGCCATTCCAGTAGACGCCCGGACTGGTGCCGACCCCCTGGTAGGTCCGGCTGACCTGCAAGCCCGTTCGCGGAGAAGGATTCCACTGCACGGCGGCCTTGTTGAAATTCAATCCGTACAAACCGGTAAGCGAATAGAAGCGAGTCGGCGACCAGAGAGCGCCCAATCCCCAATAGGCGCCGTTGCGGTTGTCCACATAACCGGTGTTGTCGTCATACCCCGCTTCGGCCGCCAACGCCCAGGCATTGCTCAATTTGTAGTTCGCCTGGGCGGACAGGCTTTCTTGCCGAGTATTTCCTCCTCCCTGAATGGTGTTATCACCCTCCTGGCCACCCTGCTGGCCGTCCTGCTGCTGGTAAGAGTAAGCGAGACTCCAGGTCAGCCGGCTGAACCGGCGACCGCTGTCCAGATTGAACTGGATGGAATTGATCTGGCTGTCGAATCCGCTTTGCCCGTAGCCGGTATCACTGTAGGTATAACGCAGCAACCCTTTCGCCCAGCCGCCGAAATCCTGGCGCCAGTAGGGGCTGATGCCAAAATTAGCCTGAGTCGTCTGATCGTCGACCAGGGCGATGTTGCTGAAAATGCCGATCGGACTGAAAACCTCCGAGGCGCCGGGCAGAACATCCAGATTCAAGTTGCTCAAAAAACCAAGCCCTCCTCCCAATCCGCCGCTGTTAAATCCCAGGTTACCCGCATCGACCCGGCCACCGGACGTCACCGGCACCTGCGAAATCGACCCATAGACATCCAGGAACAGGTGGTCCTGGTAAAGCTCGCCGGTTCCGAAAGCCAGCAGATTGTTGTTGACCTTGGCCTCCCCCTGTTGGGTATACAACAACCCCTGCGCGGTGTAATCCAGCCGCAGATCCAGTCGTCCCCCGCGCTTGCGGATGGAAACGCCCGGATCCACCTGCAAGACCAGATCGCCTTCCGCCTCGTCGGCCGGGGCCAGGTTGATGTTGTCGGAATAGGTCATGCCGACGCTCAACCTTGGCGTAATGCGCCATTCACCCGGCTGCTCGTCCGCTTCCCGCGCCACGCAGAGCGGACCGATACCGGTCAGGACTAACCCCGAAATCAACAACCACCATGACGCCGTCCGCCGGAACGGATATGGAGCTTGTTCACGACTTGCAGGTTTCATCCGCCTTACCCCGCCATCCGACGCTCACGATGCCTCGGTGTCCCGTTCTCGACCATAACCGTAGCGATAGCTATACCCATACCCGTAGTAATCCGAACCCAGAGCACCGCGCGCCTTGTTCAGCACGAACCCCACGATCTGATTCGGATTGAGCAGCGCCAAGGCTTCCTTAACCTGGGACTGGTGGGTGCCCTCAGCCTCGACCACCATGACCACCTGCCCCATCAGGCTGGCCAGCACGCTGGCCTCGGTCGTCACCAGCAAGGGCGGCGAATCGAAAATGACGATGCGGTCGTTATAACGTCGGCTCATCTCGACCGCCAGCCGGCGCATGTTCTCGCTGGCCAGCAATTCGGTGGACAGGTGATGCTTGCTGCCAGCGGGCAAGAGAGTCAACGAGGGCACGTTGGTATCCACCAGCACATCGGCTAGATCCAGCTGATCGTCGATCAAGTAATCCACCAGACCGCGCTCGGGCTCGAATCCCAACGTCCTCGCCACGTTGGGTTTGATGACGTCGGCATCGACCAGTAAAACCGTGCGATCTCGTTCGGAGGCGATGCTCAGGGCCAGATTGCAGGCAGTGAAGGTTTTGCCCTCACCGGGTTTGGCGCTGGTCACCATGATCAGATTAGCGTGTTCGGCGGTGGTGGCTCCTTTGCCATCGACGTTCATCAGCAACGGCCGTTTGATGTGACGATACTCCTCCTTGATCCGGCTGCGGTGGGTATCGGGCACCAGCATGCCCGCAGCCCGAATCCGTTCTAAGTCCAAGGTCACCGATTGCTGGGTACGCTTGGAGACCGTCGGCGCGGTGGCGACTCCCTTGAGTGGAGCATCCGCCATGCTGGCGGAAGCCCTTTCGATCATGTCGATCGCGGTGGACGGCATAGCGGATCTAGCCGCCCATGGTCCGCCCGGGCCACCCGACCGACCCAACATTGCCTTCTCGATGCTATCCATACTTCACGCTCTCCAAAGTCAGGTTAGAACGGCCATCGAAGGCCCGCCGTTTCCACGACCAGCAAGCCAGCGTAAATCATCAGCAGCACTCCCCCCAGCGAGGCGTAGGCGACCAACAGCAAGCGCTCGCGGCGCAGCGCCACCGGCGACAATACCGCGCTGACGCTACCGAACACCGGGACATTGGCAATCTGCATCAGGCTGCGGCGGCTATCGAAGGTCGGCCACAACTGCGAAATCACAAAGGCCAGCGCCAACCCGGCGGCCAAGCCACCCCCCAGCACCGCGGACATCAGCAACGGCCGATTGGGACCGGTGGGATCCAGCGGCACCCGCGGCGGATCCACGATTCTGAAGCGGACATCCTGATTGGTCTGCTCGGCCTGCTGGGACAACCGGGCCGACTCCCGGCGCGCCAGCAATTCATCGTATTTCTTGCGATTTACATCGTAATCGCGGTTCAACGCCGCCAGTTCGGCCTCGACCTGCGGCACGGTGTTGACCTGGTCCTGCAATTCCTTGAGCCGCTTCTCGAACTCAACGACCCGAGTCCGCAACGAGGCGACATTGGCTTCTTCCTGAGCCAGGGCAATCTTCAACTGCTGAAAGACCGGATTGGCGTCCACGCCCTGCGGGCCGAATCCGCTCGCATTGCTGCTGGCGACGCGGGCCGCGACGTACTGGGCCATCTCCTGCTCGCGTTGTTTTTTGAGATCCACGATGGTTTGCCGCATGATGGTCACATCGGGATGCTTCTCGGTGTATTTGAGCAGCAGCTCATCGAGCTTCTGCTCGAGGCTCTGGATGCGGGCATCAATCGGCAGGGCAACGCTGGTTCCGGCGCTGCTGGTGCCAGGTTGCGGCCCGATGCCGAACGTCGGTTCTTCGCCGCCGATCTGCTGGAGCAGAGAATTGCGCCGGTTCTCCGCCTGGGCCAGTTCCAGCCGGGCTGCTTCCAGTTCGCCAACGGCCTGCTGCATGCGGGTATAGTAGGTCTGGCCTTCCGCAGGCATCATCCCCACATGCTTGCGCTTGAATTCCTTGACGCGGTTTTCCGCCTCGGCCAGCCGCGCCTCGTACTCGCCGATCTGTTTGTCCAGAAACCGCTGGGCCACGACAGTATCCTGTCGGGTATCGCCGAGCAGGTTCTCCCCGAACACCGTCACCACGGCCTGGACCACCTTCTTGGCCCGTTGCGGATCTCGATTGGGATAGGCGACGCCGTACAGATTTTCCCGGCCGCCGATCGTCAGTTTGATCCGTTTCTGTAGATCGGTGAGCAGCGTATCCAGCGCCTCGGGATCCTTGGCCTGAATGTCCAGATCGGTCAAGCGGGCGATTTTTTCCATATTCGGGCGGCTGAGCAGGGTTCGGGTCACCAGTCCGATCTGGGCATCCGGATTGACGTTCACCGCCAAGCCCTGCAACAACGGACGCAGGACGGACTGGGTATCCACGTACACCTGAGCAGAGGCCTCGTACTGATCGGGCAGTTTGTAGACCACGATCCAGCCGATGAGGCAGACCAGCCAGGCGCAGCCCAACGCATACCAGCGGTTGCGCCAGATGCCGCGCAGATAGCTCAGCAGTAGTTCGATAATCTCGTTCATGCCCTCGCCCCCCATCCTGTCCGCGCCGCCCTCTCAGAACCAGGACTCCGGAATGATCAGGATATCGCCCGGCAGCATGTCCACGTTCGCGCTGATGTCGCCGTCGTTGAGCAGATCGTCCACCCGTACCGCATACTCCGTCTGCTTGCCATCGACGATCCGCACGATTTTAGTGCTGTTGCCATCGGCGAACTCGGTCAATCCCCCCACTGCGATCATCACGTCCAGCAGAGTCATCTGCCGTTTGTAGGCGATCGCCTGTGGTTTGGAGGCCTGGCCGACCACCCGGATCTGTTCGCTGTAGGGTCCGACGCCGCCGGCCACGATTACGGTGACGATCGGCTGGCGGATATAGGTTTCCAGCGCCTTCTCCAGGTCGCGGGCCAGTTGGGTCGGGGTCTTGCCGCTGGCTTGCAAATCCTCCACCAGCGGCGTGGTGATCTTGCCGTCCGGACGAACGACAACACCTTGAGAAATCTCGGGATTGCGCCAGACGAAGATCTGAACCTGATCGCCCGGCCCGATGAGGTAGGTGTAACTTTCCGGCGAGGTCGTCTGGGAACCATAACTCGTCGAGGGGGGCAGACTTCCCCCATTCTTTTGACTGGCGCAGGCACCAAGCGCGAGGGCGAACGCCGTCGCCACGCCGACACTTACCACTCGTCTGAAAATCCCAAACTTTTGCATCCGTCACAGTCCCATAGATGTCATTGATGATTCCGGCACGCGATCCCGCGCCGCGGCCCTGTTTCATCCGATTCAAAGTCGAGGCTCCATCAGGCCAGTCACCTTCGGCGGTGCCGAACCTTCAAAGCGCGGTCATGATCTCCCTGTATGAATTTTAAACTATCCTGATGGCTCGCACATTTTAGTTCAGTTCACGACCGCCTTTACAACGAAGATGGGCTCATCGACCGCCTTCATCACGATCCGCAATCTGCGCAAGTCCTATACCGAGGGCGACGACCAGCGAACGATTTTCGCCGATTTGACTCTGGACATCGCTCGCGGTGCGTTCGTCGCCCTGCTCGGCCAGTCCGGTTCCGGCAAGTCCACCCTGCTCAACCTGCTCGGCGGCATCGATTTGCCTGACGCCGGCCAAATCCGAATCGATGGCCGGACGCTGACGGGCCTTGGCGAGGTCGAGCGGACCCGTTTCCGTCGCAGGCACATCGGCTTCGTGTTCCAGTTCCATAACCTGATCCCGACTCTGACGGTCCAGGAAAACCTGCTGCTGCCGCTGGAACTGAACGGGCTGGCGACCCCGGAGCAACAGGATCGCGCGCTGGCGCTGCTGGATAACATCGGTTTGGGCAACCGCCGGCACAGCTTCCCGGAACGGCTGTCCGGCGGCGAGCAGCAGCGGCTGGCCATCGCCCGGGCGCTGGTTCATGGTCCGGCGCTGCTGTTGGCCGACGAACCGACCGGCAATCTGGATGCCACGACGGGGGAGCGGATCCTCGAACTGCTGCTGAAACTGCACCGCCAGGAAGCGGTCACCATCGTCATGGTGACTCACAGCCGGGAAGTAGCCGCCCGCGCCGACCGGGCATTGTACCTAGAACTCGGGCACGTCCAGGAATTGCAATTATGACGCCACTGTTTTGGCGGGCATTGTTTCGCCATCCCCTGCGGCATCCCTGGCAGTTGGGACTGGCGATCCTCGGTATCGCCCTGGGCGTGGCAGCGGTAGTGGCGGTGGATCTGGCCAACTCCAGCGCTCGCCGGAGCTTCGATCTGGCCACAAGCCGTATCACCGGTCTTGCCACGCACCGCATCGCCGGTGGTTCCCAGGGTATCCCCGAAACCTTGTACGCCCGCTTGCGGGTGGAGCTCGGCATCAGGCCAGCCTCACCCGTGGTGACCGGCTATCTGCCACGCGCTGACCAACCGGGACAGTTATGGCAAATCCTCGGTATCGATCCATTCGCGGAGCGTCCGTTTCGGCATCCCGCCGCCGTCACGGGAAGTGATTTCGACCTGCGCGGGCTCCTGCTGGATCCCGATGCCGCCCTGTTGCCGGAGATGCCGGACGAACCAGTCACGTTGCGACGGGGGGAGTTGCGATTTACCCTGAAACGGGCCGGCACGCTGATCGGACCGGCAATGGAGGGGTTGATCGTCACCGACGTCAGTACGGCCCAAACCCTGTTGGGCCGTGCCGGTCGGCTCAGTCACATCGACCTGATTCTGCCGGCAGGTCCCGCCGGCGAACGGCTGGCGGCCGATCTGCGGGCCTGGCTGCCGCCGGATCTGCGGCTGGAACGACCCGCCGAACGCGACCGGGCGACGGCGAATCTCAGCGCCGCCTTCTCGCTCAATCTGACGGCGATGAGTCTGCTGGCGCTGGTGGTGGGAATGTTTCTGATCTACAACGCCATGACCTTCGCGGTGGTGCAACGCCGCGCCCTGTTGGGAATGCTGCGGGCTCTGGGCGTCAGCCGCCGGGAGCTGTTCGCCGGCGTGCTGGGCGAGGCACTGCTGCTCGGTCTGGCCGGTACCCTGCTCGGCGGGCTGCTGGGTCTGTGGCTGGGTTCCGGACTGGTGCACCTGGTGACTCGCACTATCAACGACCTGTACTACGTGCTCGGCGTTCGCGAATTTTTCATCGAGCCGTGGTCGCTGGCCAAGGGCGCGGCGCTGGGCCTGCTGGCGACGCTGGCGGCGGCCTGGCTGCCGGCACGGGAGGCGGCCGCCGCATCGCCCGGATCGGTGCTGAGCCGGGCCCAACTGGAAACCCGCTGGCAGGCCTACCTGCCCCGCTTCGTCATCACCGGGCTTGGCTTGCTGGTCGCCGGCGGCGCGATTCTGACTTTTTCCCACTCCCTGGCGGCCGGCTTCGCCGGCCTGTTCCTGCTGATTCTGGGCTGCGCGCTGCTGACCCCACCCACCGTAGTCGGCCTGGTCCGGCTGAACCGGCCGTTGTCCGCTCGGCTGGGATTGCTGGCCCGGATGGCCAACCGTGATGTCGCCCGCCATCTCAGTCGCACCGGGATCGCGATCGCGGCACTGATGGTGGCGTTCTCCACCACGGTCGGCGTGGGCATCATGGTGGACAGCTTCCGGAGCGGCGTGGTGATTTGGATCGACGACCTGTTGAACGCCGATCTATACCTCGCCCCGCCCGGCGTCGAGAACGGCGATCGCTCGCGGGAATTCAGCCCGGCGGCGCTGGCGGTGCTGCGGAATACCTCGGGCGTGGCGGCGGTATCCACCTATCGGGCCATGACGGTCGACCTCGACGGCCGGCCGGTGGCCCTGATCGCGGTCGATCTCGCCCCCGCGGCGCAAGCCGGCTACCACTTGATCGCCGGCGACCCCGCCGCTGCCTGGCGAACTTTCCAGACTGGCGAGGCGGTCCTGATCTCGGAGCCGCTGGCTTACCGGCGGCGATTGCAAGTCGGCGACCGACTGGAATTGCCGACCGATACCGGGCCAAGACCGTTCGCCATCGCCGGCATCTTTCTGGACTACAGTTCGGAACACGGCCGGATCGTGCTGCACCGCAGTGGATACGAACGTTATTGGCGCCAGCCGACGGTCGGCTCGACTGCGGTGTTCGCGATGCCCGGAGAAAATCTGGCAGCCTTGCGCGCGCGCCTGCGGGAACGGCTGGGACCGATTCAGCCCCTGTTGATTCGCTCCAACCGCGACATCCAGAACTCGACGCTGGAGATTTTCGACCGCACGTTCACGATCACCAACGTGCTGCGGCTGCTGGCAATCCTGGTGGCGGTGGTCGGAGTGCTGAGCGCCCTGCTGGCCCTGCAACTGGAACGGGCGCGGGAATTCGCGGTGCTGCGCGCCATCGGCATGACCGTGGGCGAACTCGGCGGGCTGGTCTCCCTGCAAACGGGTTTGATGGGCGCCGCCGCCGGCTTGCTGGCCCTGCCGACCGGAGTCCTCCTCGCGGCGGTGCTGATATTCGCGATCAACCGCCGGGCGTTCGGTTGGACTTTACCGTTTCAGGTCGATCCTCTGTTGCTCCTGGAGACGCTGGCGCTGGCGGTATTCGCCGCCTTGCTCGCCGGGCTGTACCCGATCTGGCGGATGACCCGCGCCCAGCCAGCGGAAGCGTTGCGGACCGAGTGAGTAACGAATGGTGTGTCGGATGGATCAAGATGACGTCACATGAGTAGGAGATATGGGTGGTGGGGTTTGCTCGTCGTGGGACTGGTCATCGGCACGACCGGCTATTTCATCCAGCCCCGCCCCAAACCGGCTGGCGGCATCGCCGTCGGCACGGCCCTGGGCGGCGGCGACAGCTCCGGCTATCGGCGAGCCTACGAACCCCGTTCCTTCGAATTTCCCACCGATCACGGACCGCATCCGGACTTTCGCAACGAATGGTGGTATGTGACCGGCAATCTGGTCGATACCGCCGGTCGCGCGTTCGGCTATCAATTGACCCTTTTTCGCATCGCCCTGGCGCCGGCCATGCCGGTCGCGGATTCCGCCTGGCGCACGAATCAGATCTACATGGGCCACCTTGCTCTGACCGATGTCGCCGGCCGGCGGCATTTCGGTTTCGAGCGATTCAGCCGGGGCGCGCTGGATTTGGCCGGCGCGCGGGCGGCGCCGTTTCGGGTCTGGCTGGAGGACTGGGAACTGTCGGGTTCCGAATCGGATATCTTTCCCTTGCGACTGCGCGCCCGGGAAGGGGAGATCGCCCTGGATCTGGCCCTCGACGCTGCCAAACCGATGGTCTTGCAGGGGGACCGGGGCCTGAGCCGGAAAAGCGCCGAACCGGGCAACGCGTCCTACTACTATTCCTACACCCGCCTGCCGACCCAGGGCACGGTCCGGATGAGCAAGCACAGCTTCTCGATCCAGGGCGAGAGCTGGCTCGACCGGGAATGGAGCACCAGCGCGCTGGGGCCGGACCAGAGTGGCTGGGACTGGTTCGCGCTGCAACTGGACGACGGGCGGGACCTGATGTTCTACCGGCTGCGCCGCAAGGATAGCGGCACGGATCCGTTCAGCAAGGGAACGCTGGTCGAGACCGACGGGCAAGCCCGGTTGCTGTCTTGGGACGCGGTGGAGTTGCAGCCTCTCGGCGAGTGGACCAGCCCGCGGACCGGCGACCGCTATCCCGCCGGCTGGCGGCTGCGCCTGCCGGCGGAGCATCTCGATCTGACCGTGACGCCGAAAGTAGCGGATCAGGAAATGCGGCTGACCGTGCGTTACTGGGAGGGCGCGGTGGCGGTGAAAGGTCAGGCTGGAGATCGGGAAATAACCGGTCAGGGCTATCTGGAGATGACCCGATACGAACCACCCGGCTCAACCCGCCAGGCTCCGCTACCCTAATCCTCCGCCTCCCGCCGAATATGAGCGAACAGTGGCTCGAACACCACCGTGGCCAATTCCACGAATTCTTTATCCAGGGGGTCGGTATCCCGGAACGCCAACTGGTAATATGCATCTTCCCGTTCCGGGCGACTTTCCCGGTGTTCGCTCCCTTCCCATTCGGTTCGCGCCGCCCGTAAGGCCTTGTCGCCGTCCCGATCCTTGCGGAGCCTCTCGACATAGGCCAGCGCGCTCTTCGGGAAGAAGTGCAACAAGCGCCGCATACCCCGCCAGTAAAGCTCCAACAACGCCCGAATTTGCCTTTCCGGATCCTCGGCCGGATCCAGCAGCACGTCCTTGTCCTCCGCCACCCAATGGCTTTGCAGCGCAACGCCCTCCGGCGCCGCCGCGTTCGCTACCAGATGGCGCAGCCACAGATTCAGATAATCGTTGGCTTTGATGGTGGCCAACCGATAGCCCACCCACCCCGCCGGCGTCAGTCCGGTCAGCCGGCCGGTCAACCGGAACTCGCCCAGCGCCAAGTCGACGACCATGGGCTCAACCTCCCGGCGCGGCAGCACCCGCCCCAACTTCCCGGCGAACCGCGCCACCCGTTCCCTTGCCCCGGCGAACACGCATTCCCCCACTTGCCCGTGTGGCAGCGCTCCGGCCGCCCGCATCACCGTCTCGATTTCCTCCGCCGGCCGGCCTTCGCGGTGCAGTTGGAGCATCCGGCCGACCAGTTGATGGCTGCCCAGCCCATCGAGCACAAACGGCTCGCGGATTTCCAGCGTCTCCTCGCCCTCGTCAGGCCGGATGCCTAGGCGTTCCCGCAATAACCACCGGGCGGGATTGGTGAAGAACCGCGCCAGATCCTCCAGCGTCACCGTCCGCAGCGCCGGTTCCGGTTCCGGCAGTTCCACGGTCAACAGAGGCGTCGCGTTACGGTCGCCCCGTCCGGCGTGGCGGCTGGCTTCGACCCATTCCCGCGCGTAGCCGAACAAGCGTTCGTTCCCATTGAAATAGCGCCGGCTGAACGCCTGCAGAGGATGGCGCGTCACCAACTGCTCGCTGGCCCGGCCGCCACCAACGCGCAGGAACCCCCGGTCCACCGCATCCAACAACTCGCCGACCAATACCGATGGCGGCAACACCGAGTTGTCGCGGATGTTCTGGCCGACATAGCTGAGATAGAAGCAGCGGCGGGCCGACAGCAGAGTTTCCAGGAACAGATAGCGGTCATCCTGGCGACGGGAGCGGTCGCCGCGTCGGAACCGGGTCGCCATCAGATCGAAATCGACCGGGCGGCGCGGGCGGGGATAAGCATCGTCGTTCATGCCGATCAGGCAGACCACCGAAAACGGGATGCCGCGCATCGGCACCATCGCGCAGCAGGTCACTCCGCCGCCCGGAAACCGCCCCACCCCGCTTTCGGCGAGATTCAACTGGCCGCGCAGCGCCGATTTCACCACCGACAGCGCCACCGGCTCGCCGAACCGCGCCAGTTCGGCGTTGTCGCGCAGCGTCTCCAGCTCGGCGCGGATCGATTGCAACTCGTTCTCCTCGCGCTCGCGGGGCTCGAAAAACCGGTCGAGCACCGCGCCGAGCACCGCCGTCCATTCCGCCGGGGATCGCCGCTCCCGCAAGTGCGCGTCCAGCCCGAACAGCGCCTCGGTGAAGCTTTGCAACTGACCCAGTGCCTGTGCCTCGCTGCCTTCGACCTCGTCGTACGGCAGGATGTCGTGGTACAGATCTCGACCTTCCCCCGGGAGTGCGTAACCCAGCAGCAATCGGTCCAGTCCGGCGCGCCAGGTATGTTCGGCGGTGGCCGGCAATTCCCAGGTGCTCTTGATTTCGGCATCGATGCCCCAGCGAATGCCGACTTCCCGTACCCAGCGGCGGATACGCTCCAAATCGTCCTCCGACAGCCCGAACCGTCGCCGTACCGCCGGCAACTCCAGCAAGCCCAGCACCTGACTGGCGTCGAACCGGCCTCCACCCAGTTCCAGCAGACCGAAGAACACGTCGACCAGGGGATTTTCGGCCCGAATGCCCCGACCGGCGATACTGAACGGAATCCGCCGCTCGCGGGGGGCGGTGTCGAACACCGCCTCGATCAGCGGCCCGTAGGCGGCGATGTCCGGAGCCATCACGATCACGTCCGAAGGCCGCAAATCCCGGTGGATCTCGAACAGCGCCAGCAATCGATCATGCAGCACCTCGACCTCGCGCATCGGCCCGTGACAAACCTGGATTTGCACGGAGCAATCATCCGGCCGCAGCGGCAACGGCGGACACTCGTCGGCGCCCCGCTCGCGCAGGTGGAGAATATCGGCTTGCAAGCGATGCAGCAGATCGTCGCCGGCCGGTTCCGCGAAACCGTCCCACTCGACGCGGGGATACGCTTGCAGCAGATCGATGAAATCCCGTCCCTGCTTGCCGAGCGAGGCCAGCAACGGATTGCCGACCGTCAGATAGGCCTCGTCCGGGTCGGTCTCCTCGCCCAGCCGGGCCAGATCGCGTTCGGCCCGGATATCGCCCCAGTATTCCTGGCAAGGATCGAGCAGGAACAGATGCACGTCCAGGTATCGCGCCAATTCCGCCAGCAGATCCAGGTACAGCGGCGGCAACGCGCTCAAACCGATGATGGCGACCCGCTCCGGCAACCGGCGACGGTCGAAATCGCCCTGCCTCAGTACCGCGCGGAACTGCTCCTGCACCCGTACCCGGTGCGACTCGCCGCTCCGCGCCAGCCGACGCCACAGTTCGGCCTGCCAGTGATCCCCCTCGCCCGCTTCCCATTTCCCGATCCAGTCCGGCCGGTAAACCAGATACTGGTCGAAGCAATCGGCGATGCGGCAAGCCAACTCGTAACGGCGGAAATCGTCGCCACCGTTGCCGAGCCAGGCTCGCGGCGCCGCGAAACACGGCGCGTCCTCCAGATTTCCCAACAGGGTCATCACCCGCCACGCCAGCACCGGTTTTTCGAAAGCCGAGATCGGCGGCAACTGGCGCAGCACCGCGCGGCTCATCTCCCACAGAAAGGTCGATGGAAACAGGAAATTCAAATTGGCGCAGACCCCCAGCCGGTCGGCCAGCCGCGGCGCCAGCCAGCGGGCCATGCCGTTGCTCTGCGCCACGACGATCTCCCGGGCCAGCGGAGAGCGCAGGGGCAACCGCAACAGTTCGGCCAGATGGTCGGCCAGGATTTCAAGATGGTTGCTCTGATAAGTATGGAACACGGGGGCGCCCTCGAAGATACTGAGGCACTACGAGCCCTTGTCGTCGGAATCCCGGAGAGGGCCGGCACGTGCCGCCAGCCGCCGCAAAGCCGCGCCGAGTCGCGCGTCCGGCACGTTCCGAGCGGTTATCTCCAGCAATTTGGCGCTCCGCTCGGTCAGCGTCGGCTTGAGACGGCGAGGCCGGGGCGATAGCGCGGCCGGCACCACGCGGATGCACGGCTTGGGTAGCGGGATGCCGAGTTGATGGCCCAACGCCTGCCGGATACTGTGCAAAGCATAGCGCAGCCGGGTGGCCCAACTGGCCGAGTCGGCATGCACCGTCCAGTCCTCCCGATCGATGCTGACCAGGACTACATGATCGTGCAACTGCGCCGGCAGGTAGGCGCGGAAGACCTGGTTGCACCGATTCAGCCGGTCGACTCGCGCCATCAGGCGCCCCAGCATCCCCTGCTGGCGGCGCAGATATTCGCCCGCCGCCGGAATGGCACTCGGCCCGCCGCGCCCTTGCGGCGGTCGGGACGGCGGCGGAATCGCGGCGGTAATCGTGGGTGGCGACGACCGGTTTCCGGCGAATTCGGCGGCGGGTGACGACGACCGGCCTGACACCACTTCTAGAAGCCGGGCATAGACGGGCACGGCCTCGGCAATCGTGGCTGGTCCGGATCGGGTCTCGGCCACCGCATCGGTTCCGGATTCGGCGGCGGGCGGTAGTTCGGACGATGGTTCGTAACCACGCAGCATCTTCAACAACTGCGCGGTGTGCCGCCGGGCCGATGCGCGGGCTTCCGGTTGGATCGCGGTGTCGGTTTCGCTCATGCCTTGCCTCCCACGGTCGACCAGTTCGCTTCCAGCCGCGCCAGGTCATCCGCGGTGTTGACGTTGCGAACCAGTTCCGGCCAGTCGGGGAACTCCACCCGTGCGGGCTGGTGCCGGCGCAACCAGTCCCCGGCGCCGCTCTTCCCCGCCGCCAGCCAGGTCGCCAAGTCGTCCGCCAGCCCGACCGGCAGCAACACGAACACCGGTTGCCAACACCCCTCGGCACAGGCCACGGCGGTCGTCGCGCCAGCCCGATCCAGCGCCGTCATCATCCGCCGGGCGTAGTCGGGCGGCGGCAGCGGCGCATCGCAGGGCGCGGTCAGGACATACGGCGTGGCGGCGGCACGCAGCGCCGACAGCATGCCCGCCAGCGGTCCGCGAAATCGTTCGGCCTCGGCATCGGGAACCACCCGGCAGCCGAACCTTCGATACTCCTCAAGATTGCGATTGGCGCTGATCAGCAGTTCCATGACCTGCGGTCGCAGCCAGCGGACGCCGTGCGCGATCAGCGGCTCGCCAGCCAAGGGTAGCAAGCCCTTGTCCCGGCCGCCCATTCGCTCGGCACGGCCACCAGCGAGAATGACTCCGGTCACCAAAGTCAAGCCGCCGGCCGTCACGATCGCTCCCCAAGCGGCCTGGCTTCGATCACCGACTTAAGCCACCGCCGAAAGACCATCATCGCCTCCAGAGGAGCCCACCGCGGGAACGGATTGTTTTCCTTGGAATAACGGAATCCCGAGGATCCCGCGTTTCCCCGACCGGGGGCCGCTCAACCGAGCGGCAAGGATACATGCACCACACCCGGATCGTCCGGCGTGGAACGGATCTGGAAGTTGAGCGCCCGGTTGAGCCGCAACATCGATTCGTTCTCCCGCAGCACCTCGCCGTACAGTTCCTTGATGCCGCGGCTCCTGGCGTACTCGATGATGTAGCGCATCAGCATCGGCCCCAACCCGAGTCCGGTCACGACCCGATCTACCAGAATGGAATATTCGGCCTTTTCCATGTCGGGGTCGGCATTGCAGCGCACTACCCCCCAGATTTTGCCCTTGCCGGGGATGCTGTTCGGCTCGGTCACGATGAACGCCATCTCCCGCTCGTAGTCGAGCTGCGTCAACCGCGCTGCCATGTCGTGCGACAGTTCGCGGATCGGCTGGAAAAACCGCATCCGCACGTCCTCAGCCGGAACTCGCTTGACCAGTTCCCGCAGTTGCGGTTCGTCTTCCGGCAGGATCGGCCGCAGCAGGAAGGAACGCCGGTCCGGCAGCGTGTAAACTTTCTCCAGCTCCTTGGGATACGGCGAGATCGCCAGCCGCCGCGTCGCCACTTCCGCGTTGGGTTCGATCGCGATGTGGGCGTCCAGCGCCAGCAGTCCGTTTTCGTCGGCCCAGATCGGGTTGATGTCCATCTCCACCACCTCCGCCAGGTCGATCACCATCTGCGAGACCTTGATCAGCGTTAGGGCGATGGCGTCCATATCCACCGGCCGGCCGCGGTTGGTGCTGAGCCGGCGATACAGCCGGGTGCGGGACATCAGATCGCGGGCCAGTTGCATGTTCAGCGGCGGCAGCGCGTAGGCGATATCGTCGATCACATCGGATTCGGTACCCCCGTGGCCGAAGAAGATCACCGGCCCGAACCGGCGGCCGGTGCGCACGCCGACCATCAATTCGTAGGCACCATGTCGGTATTGCATCGGCTGCACTGCGAACCCGTCGATCACCGCCTCGGGCGCCAGATCGCGCACTCGCTTCAGCATCTCGGTCGCGGCCACCAGCACCTCGAGCGGGTTCTTCAGGTTGAAAGCCACGCCGCCGACATCGGATTTGTTGGCGATGTCGGGCGAGAGGATCTTAAGCGCCACCGGAACGCCCAATTCCAGGGTCACGTCGGTGGCCGCTTCCGGGGTGGAGGCGAAGTGGAGCGGCGTCACCGGAATTTCATAGGCGCCCAGCACCTGGCTGGTTTCGTAGGCGTTCAGCCGGCGGCGGCCGGCGATCAGGGCGATCTGGATAATGCGGCGGGCGGTTTCGGTATCGGGAGTGAACTCTTCCGGAATCGACGGCGGCGTCTCCATCAGCAATTCCTGACTGCGCCGGTACTGAGCCAGCCGCATGAACGCCTCCACCGCCTCACCGGGCGCCTGGTAGGTCGGAATATGCGCGTCCTTGAATCGATCGCGCGCCGACTCCACCGACGACTCGCCGACCCAGCAGGTCATGATCATCCGCCGGCTCTTGGCCCGCTCGACCACTGCTCTGGCACAATCCCCGGACCGATTCACCGAGGCCGGAGCATGGACCACCAGCACCCCATCGGTGCCCGGCTCCTGCAACAGCAGGTCCAGAGCTTTGCCGTATTCCTCCGGGCCGGCCATGTCGCCCAAATCCACTGGATTCTCGATCGGATAATCCGGCCGGCAGGCGCGGGCCAACTCCTCGCGGGTCGGCTCGCTGATCTCGGCCAGATGGCCGCCGTGCCGCAGCAGGGTATCGCTGGTCAGCAAGGCCAGACTGTAACTGTTGCTGATGATGGTTAGCCGATCGTGGTAGACCGGCTTGGCGGTGGCCAGGGTTTCGGCAGCGCCGAACAGTTGCTCGATGTTGTTCACCCGCAGGATGCCCGCGCGCTGGAACACCGCGTCGTACACCGCGTCCTCGACCGGTCCGGCCCGAAAGTCGCGCGGCTTGAGCACGATCACCGGCTTGACCCGGGCGGCGGCGCGGGCGGCGGAGACGAACTTGCGACGGTTGCGGGTATTCTCCATATACATCAGGATGGCGCGGGTATTGCCATCGCGCAGCAGGTAATCGATCAGGTCGCCGAAATCGACATCCCAGCGCATCCCCACCGAAATCGCGTGTGAAAAGCCGATATCGCGACTGCTGGCCCAGTCGATCACGCTGCGCATCACCGCCGCGGACTGGCACAACAGGGCGATGTGGCCCGGCAGCGACCGATTGCCGATCAGACTGGCGTTGACGTGGGTCGATGGCACCACATAACCGAGGTGATCGGGACCCATGACGCGCAGCAGGTGCGGCTTCGCCGCCTCCAGCGTTTTCTGCTTCAGCGCTTCCCCGTCGTCGGGATAGTTGCGCTGCAATTCCGGACTGAGCAGCGCGGGCCGGGTACCCCGATGGTCCTGCAGCACTTCGCGGGTGAGCAACAGCGCCGCCTTGGTTCCCCGCGCGCCCAACTGGCCGATCAGGGCCGGCGCCCGGTCGAGCGGCGTGGTCAGAATGGCCAGGTCCGGGGTAACCGGCAGGCTATCGATATCCTTGTAGGCCAGCACGCCCGAGACGGACTGATGATCCGGATTGACCGGCATCACCGGCCCCTTGAACCCCCCCTCGATCAGGTTGAACTCCAGAGTAACGTCGGGATCCTGGGACTTCTTACCGGAACCGATGACGGCGATGGAACGGGGTTTGAACAGGTACTCGAGATTGCGAATGGTCATGGGTGAATCTCACGCGAGAGTAACCGCCGGGATCGGCCGGCCGGTCGTGTCAGGATGACGTATGTTAGCGCGATTCGAAAAAACTCGTTCGCCGAGAGTCAAACCCCATGCCGGACCCGGGGGTTTTCTTTACAATCCGCACCTTCGATCGCAGCCCGAACGCCGAGGAGCCGACATGACCTGGACGATGATACTCAAGGCGCCGGAATCCGGCGAACCGGCGCCGAACCTCGTCGCTTACGAAACCGCGCGGACCGATTTCTCTTGGGAAGCCGCCCGCGCCGAACTGGAGGGACTGCCCGGCGGCAAGCTGAACATCGCCTGGGAGGCGGTGGACCGGCAGGTACGGGCCGGCCGGGGCGAGACGGTCGCACTGCGCTGGCTGGGAAAAAACGGCAAGCGGCAGGAATTTACCTACGCCGGCTTGGCCCACCTGAGCAACCAGTTCGCCAATCTGCTGGAGCGCTTGGGCATCGGCAGGGGCGACTGCGTCTGCGTGCTGGCCGGGCGGATTCCCGAACTGTACATCACTGCCCTGGGCACGCTGAAGGCCGGCGCGGTGCTATGTCCGCTGTTTTCCGCCTTCGGCCCCGAGCCGGTGCGGGTGCGCCTGGCCAAGAGCCGGGCACGGGTGCTGGTGACCACCGCCCCGCTGTACGAGCGCAAGGTACGGGCTCAGCGCGGCAACCTTCCGGAACTCGAACACGTGCTTCTGGTCGATGGCGGCGACGGTGATGCCGACGTCCGCCCGTTCCACGCCATGCTGGCGGCGGAAACGGACAACCGTTCCCTCCCCGATACCTGGCCCGGAGACATGGCGCTGCTGCACTTCACCAGCGGCACCACCGGCACGCCCAAGGGCGCCATTCACGCGCACGAAGCCGTGGTCGCCCACCGGCTCACCGGACGCTGGGTACTCGATCTGCGGCCCGGGGACATCTACTGGTGCACCGCCGATCCCGGCTGGGTCACCGGCGTGTCCTACGGCATCATCGCTCCGCTGGCGAACGGCGCGACCCTGGTGGTGGACGAAGCCGAATTCGATGCCGGCCGCTGGTACGCCATTCTCGAACGGGAGCGGGTGAACGTCTGGTACACCGCCCCGACCGCGATTCGCATGCTGATGAAGGCCGGCGCGGAACCGGCCCGCGGACACGACCTGAGCGCCCTGCGCTTGATGGCCAGCGTCGGCGAGCCGCTCAATCCCGAAGCGGTGATCTGGAGCCTGGACACCTTGGGCCGGCCGTTCCACGATACCTGGTGGCAGACCGAAACGGGGGCGATCATGATCGCCAACTACCGCTGCATGGATCTGCGGCCCGGCTCCATGGGTCGGCCCTTGCCCGGCATCGAAGCGGCCATCGTCCGGCGGCGGCCGGACGGCGGCGTGGATCTGCTGGAGCCGGGCGAGGAAGGCGAACTGGCGCTGCGGGCCGGCTGGCCGTCGATGTTCCGCGGCTATCTGGCCGACGAGGAGCGCTACCGCGAATGCTTCGCCGGCGACTGGTATCTGAGCGGCGATCTGGCCACCCGGGACGCCGATGGGTACTTCTGGTTCGTGGGCCGGGCCGACGACGTGATCAAGACGGCCGGCCACCTGATCGGGCCGTTCGAGGTCGAAAACGTGTTGCTGGAGCATCCAGCGGTGGCCGAGGCCGGGATGATCGGCAAGCCGGACCCGTTCGCCGGCCAGATCGTCAAGGCGTTCGTGGCGCTCAAGCCCGGCCACCTTGCCAGCGACGCGCTGCGCAAGGAACTGATCGGTTTCGCCCGCGCCCGGCTGGGACCCGCGGTGGCGCCGCGCGAACTCGAGTTCATGGCCGACCTGCCCAAAACCCGCAGCGGCAAGATCATGCGCCGGCTGCTGCGTGCCCGGGAACTGGGACTGCCGGTGGGCGACCTGTCGACCCTGGAAAGCGAGCCAGCGGAAAAAATATAACGTTTAGTAGGTTTATTCTAATTCCCACTGGTAAGGTTATTGCATCATTCGACTTGGGTCCGCATGATTGAGCCGACCTCGACAGCGACTTGCTTTTTCGGATGATCGATGCAACACTGATGCTGCGGCGCAACATGCCGCCCATAAATACCTAATGACAGGGTTTGAGCTTCCCATATTCGGGAGTAAGGAATAACGCCATGAACGCCACGAACCACGAGCGGATTCGCGAAACGATCCTGCGCATCCTCGGCGATGTCGCTCCGAACGCCGATACCCAGGCGATCGACCCGGACATCAGTTTTCACGACCAGATCGAACTGGACTCGATCGACTTTCTGCGGCTGATGATGAACCTGGAAAAAGAGATGAACGTCACCATCTTCGACTTCGACTACCCAAAGCTGTCCACGCTGAAGGGATGCGAGCGCTACCTGACCGAACGACTGGCCCTCGCGGCCTGAGCCGGCGCGGTTCCGCCGTGATGCCGGGGCTTCTTCCCGCCGGCGAAGGCCCCTCATCCGCCGGGTGGGCGGGCCAATCCCAGCGCTACAGTCGATCGATTTCCACCACCTCGTAGAGGCTGACCGAGGGCCACGCCTCTACCACCAGATCGGCGAACCGGCCTGTGATTTCCCGGAAGCAGGCGCTCTCGTAATGTCGCTCCAGCGCCTCAGGGTCGGTCCAGCGTCCGACCAACAGCAGCGTGCCACCGGCCGTGATGTCCTGATAGCAGCCGTACTCGAGACAACCCTTCTCGGCGCGCGAATGCTCGACCAGCGCCCGGGCCAGTTCCAGCAATTGCGGCCGGACTTCGGGACGCGCTTCGAATTTCGCCACGGTCATCAGCATCGGCCAGACCCTCCAGCATTGCGGCACCCCCCTCCCCACCGCGCCTCACCATCGGGAACGGCCGGAGGAAAAGAACGTGCAAAAAGGAAATACCCAATCGGGGAGCTTGGGTTTCGCGCCGGGAGAGGTTAGGGTGTTTGCTCTAATTGGGAACCCTAATATTCAAAGCGTGCGATGAGCATTCCCCTTCACGATCCGTCGCACACCCTCCTTTGGTGGTTATTGACCGGGCACCGCTTGCCCGGTCTTTTTTCGCTCTCCCCATTCCGCGAATCATCCGGTCAGAATGGGGGAACCCGCCTCGGACGCGGCTCGGCTCGAATCGATCGTGGAAGGCGCCGCGGCGGCGGGTCATTATAGCGGTCGCACCCGATCCCGCAACCTGGCTACGTAACAAGCGCCCACACCGTCATGTCGAAATCCAGCAACAGCACCGTACTCGACCGAGTCCAGACCAGCGCCTTGCTGCGCGGCCTGAGCCTCACCACCGCCGGGATGCGCATGGGCGCCCGCCTCGGTTCGTATTCTCTGGAGAATCTGTTCGTCTTCGGTGACCCGCGCCGCGAACGGCGGCGGCAAATGTGGGCCGAGCAGGCGCAAATGCTGGTCGACGAACTGGGTCGGTTGAAGGGCAGCGTGATGAAGGTGGGGCAATTGCTGGCGCTGTACGGCGAGTATTTCCTGCTGCCACCGGAGGTGGTGGACGTGCTGCGCACCTTGCAGGAAGACAGCCCACCGCTGGCCTGGTCGGCGCTGGAACCGCTGCTGCGCGCCGAATTGGGGGAAGCGCGACTGGCCGAACTGGAAGTGGACCCGGAACCACTGGCGGCCGCCTCGCTCGGACAGGTCCATCGGGCACTTCGCCGTTCCGATGGCCGGGAACTGTGCATTAAAATCCAGTACCCCGGTGTCACCGAATCGGTGGATAGCGACCTGAACGCGGTCGGATTGCTGCTGATGTTCTCGCAGTTGCTGCCGGCCGGCTTCAACTTGCAGGAACTGCTGGCCGAAGTGCGTGGAATGCTGCATCAGGAGGTGGACTACCAGCGGGAACTGGCGGCGGTGGAACAGTTCCATCGGCTGCTGGCCGGCGACGGCCGCTACCGGGTGCCGGAACCGTTTCCCGAATACTCGGCCGGAAGGGTATTGGCGCTGTCCTACGAACCGGGATCGACCGTGGAAGGGGCCGAAGTCCAGCTCGCTCAGCCGCGCCGCAATCGGCTGGGGGAAGCGGCGCTGGACTTGTTCCTGCGGGAGTTCTTCGAATGGGGTCTGGTGCAGACCGACCCTCATTTCGACAATTACCGGGTCCAAGTTGACCCGAAACAGGACCATGACCGGCTGGTTCTGCTCGATTTTGGTGCGGTGCGACAATTTCCGTCAGCGTTCCTGCACGCCTATTACGAAATGGTACGCGGCGCGTTCTGGCGGGACAAGGACCGGTTGCGGCGGGCCGCGGTGGATCTGGGCTTTCTGCCAGCCTCGGCTTCGGCCGCGGCCGCGGACAGTCTGGCCGAGATGTGCTTCCTCATCGTCGAACCGTTTGAGGCGCCCGACGCCGAAGGACCGGGCCGGGAGTGGCGCAACGACCGGGGGGAATACCGCTGGGGGGCGTCCGATCTGCCCAAGCGGGTGGCGCGGGCGGCGTCCCATGCCAGCCTGTCGCTGTCGTTCCAGGTACCGCCCAAGGAATTCCTGTTCCTTCACCGCAAGCTGGGCGGGGTGTTCGTGTTCCTGGCCGAACTGAATGTCGAACTGGACGCGCGCCCGCTGCTGCGGCGCTACATGGGCGAACCGCTCCGGTAACGCTTCTCCATCATCGCCGTCAGGCCGGTCCCCTCAGCATAGGGCGAGGCGTGATGGCGTCCCTCAGGGCTCTAACCGCTCCAGCAGCCAGACTCCGCCCGGCTGCAACCGGTAGCGCAGCCGGTCGTGCATCCGACCGTGGCGACCTTGCCAGAACTCCAGCATTTCCGGCTTCACCCGATAGCCACCCCACTGGCTCGGCATCGGGATATTGTCGTCGGCAAACTGCGCGTCCAGTTGCTGGTAGCGTTCGTCCAGAATCTCCCGTCCGGCCACCACCTGGCTCTGGCGGGACGCCAGCGCCCCCAGCCGGCCTTCGCGCGGCCGGATACGGAAATAGGCCTCGGATTCGGCGGGGGGGATTTTGCCGGCCGTGCCTTCGACTCGCACCTGCCGCTCCAGTTCCAGCCACAGGAACATCAGGGCGGCGTGGGGATTCTCGGTCAGTTGCCGGCCCTTGTCGCTGCGGTAGTTGGTGAAAAATACGAATCCGCCAGCGTCGCAATCCTTGAGCAGCACCGCCCGCGCGTAGGGGCGACCGGTTCGGTCGGCGGTCGCCAGAGTCATGGCGTTGGGTTCGGGCAGTCGCGCGGTGATCGCTTCCTGCAGCCAGCGCTGGAACTGCCGGATCGGGTCGGGATCGACGTCGGCCTTGCGCAAGGCGCCCAAGGCGTACTCGTGTCGCAATCGGGCGAGGGTTTTGCTCATGACGGCTGGACTCCTGCGGCTGAACGTTCGGTGCGAGCGCTCATTATACCCGATGCCGGGGTTCGAACTCCCCCAAGACGTTCGCCAAGTTCTGTTATGATGACGCGCCCGCGCCGGATACCCCGGCCTCCCGCGCTCCGACCGATCCGCCATGCATCCAGTCCTGACTATCGCCAAACGCGCCGCCCTTGGCGCCAGCCGCATCCTGCTCCGCCATTTCGACCATCTCGAACGGCTGAACGTCACCGCGAAGAACCGCAACGACTTCGTCAGCGAGGCGGACCTGCAGGCCGAACGGGAGATCATCCAGATCCTGCGCAAGACCTATCCCAACCACGGTATTCTGGCCGAGGAAACCGGCGGACAGCCGGGGCAGGATGAGTACCAATGGGTGATCGACCCGCTGGACGGCACCACCAATTTTCTGCACGGCATCCCCCACTTCGCCATTTCCATCGCTTTCCGCCACCGGAACCGGCTGGAAGCGGGGCTGGTTTACGACCCGATCCGGCAGGAGATGTTTACCGCTTCGCGTGGCGAAAGCGCACAAGTCAACGACCGGCGCATCCGGGTCAGCGGCATCATCCAACTGGAAAACGCCCTGCTCGGTACCGGTTTTCCCTTCCGTCATCCCCAGCATCAGCCCGCTTATCTGAGTTTCTTTGGCAGCCTGTTCGGCAAGTGCATGGAAATCCGCCGCGCCGGGGCGGCTTCGCTGGATTTGTCCTATGTGGCGTCCGGCCGGCTGGATGGATTCTGGGAGATTGGCCTGAAGGAGTGGGACATCGCCGCTGGCGCGCTGATCGTGCAGGAAGCAGGCGGGCTGGTAAGCGACTTCGGCGGCGGTAACGACTTCATGAAATCCGGAAACATCGTCGCCGGTAACCCCAAGGTGTTTAAGGCGTTGCTGCAGGAGATGCAGCCGAATCTAAGAAAAATAACCTAACTATATGATAAAAATTGAAAAATATTATCGACTGCTTGTGCGCCCCACTAGCCAAGCCTAAGGAGTATTACCAGATGGAGCCTTTATTTTTCCATCCAAAACCAGGGAACCAGCCCGGACCCGATATTCACCCGCGGCAATTGGAACGGGCATGGATTGTATTGCTGGCCGTATTTGTCTTCGGTTTGGCGATCAATCTGAGAAAGGTGGGCGACTACGACGCGTTTTTTAACCTCATCGTCGGCGAGCAAGTCTTTTCTACCTGGAGTGTCCCCCGCCAGGAATTCTATATTTATTCGGCCTTGGGCGAACCCACGATTTTTGTCGGCTGGCTCTACGGCACGATCCTATACGCGGTATGGAAAACTTTTGGATATGAAGGGCTTTCAATACTCAACGCCCTGTTGTGGGCTGGAGTTTGGGCATTGCTGGCGGGGGCATGTCTGACGTTCTGGCGCAAGGAGGGCAAGGGATCGCTATCCCTGGCGACGGCCTGCCTGCTGGTCGCGCTGGCCCTTTGCGCGCAAGCCATGCTCGAGAGACCGATGCTGCGCGCCGAGATCTCGATGTTTTTTGCTTGGGGGGTGGCCTCTCTCGCCTGGGCACGTTATGGAGTGGGGAAGAGACTGCTGCTCGTAGTGCTACCCGGCCTTGCCTGGGCCTTGGCTTGGCTACACACCACCACAATCTTCATGCTCTTTTTCTGGTGTTGCCTGCTGGCAGACCGTTCGTGGGACACATTCGTCACGAAAAATGACCTCATGACTCGGCAAGAAGCAGCAACTTTCCTGGGCTCCTTGGCCATGATCTGCTTGCTTCCTCTGGCCAACCCTAATGGGCTCACACAAGTGCTTCCTCTGCTCGTGGGCTTAGCTCAATCCCACACCCAACAAGCAGAGGGGATAACGATTTATGAATACCTGAACATTTTCCAAGTGCCACGATTGAAGCCGTTCGCCCTCCTACTGGCGGTCGGCTCCCTATTCGCATTATTGGCTCAAAGAAAACGGCGCGGCTTTACCCTTCTCTCGCTGATCGTCGGAGCGGGGTTGAGTTGCCTTCACGTCCGGGCACTTGGTATCTGGGCACTGTTCCTGGTCATTCCCCTCGCTGATAGCTTTCGTTCTTTCCTTGGCCCGAGGTTGGCCGCCCAGCAGAAGCTTTGGCTGGTCCGGCACGCACCGTTCCTGCTGACGCTGGCGGCGATAGGTTGGCTCATCTCGACAGTACCCAACAAACTCAAAGGGGATTGGGGAATAGGGTTGATTTCCCCTTTAAACGACCTGAATGCAGTAAATATTATCAAACAGCGCTATCCGGAGGGGGGCAATGTATTCACAATGCTCCAACATGGCGCCCTGCTGCGCTGGCAACTGGGTCCCTCCTATCAGGTGGCCATGGACGGGCATTTTGTCACATCATCCAGGGCCGGACCACGTTACGAACTCGTGCAAAGAGCTACCCCTGACCTGGAAAAAATTTTGGATGAGGACAAGGTGGTGGCTGTTTTCCACGAACTGTTGATATCCACCAACGGCCGCCAGTGGATCTTGCCCTTGGCCTTGTTGGACTCGCCCAACTGGCGCCTGGCAGGTATCGACCCGATGGGAGCCACCTTTGTCAGGCGCAGGGAGGGGGAACCAGCCTCGGGTGTGGCGGAACATCGAATGTATTGGCGCAAAGTCGAGATCGAGGCGGTCATCGCATCTGAAGTAGTGGAATCGCCCGAAGAAAAACAAATGGCTCGCGCGATTTTGGAACTTGCCAGGGCCGAACTTTCCAGGCTCGAAGACGCCTCCCCGACAAAGGAGCGATGAAAGCGGGATGCTCGTGGGTATGGATATGACCAGTTTGCCAATTAACGCCGAAACCCCGAGGTGATCGGATACCGCCGGTCCCGCCCGAAGGCGCGCGGGGTGATCCGCACGCCCGGCGCGGCCTGGCGGCGCTTGTACTCGTTCGAAATCACCAGCCGCGCCACCCGTTCTACCGTCGTCCGGTCGAAACCGGCCGCGATCAACTCCTCCACCGACTGGTCCTCTTCCACGTAGCCGTGCAGGATCGCGTCCAATAGATCGTAGGCGGGCAGACTGTCCTGATCGGTCTGATCCGGACGCAATTCCGCCGAGGGCGGCCGTTCGAACACCCGTTGCGGGATCACCGCCGACCGGGCGTTGCGCCAATCCGCCAGCCGGTAGACCATGGTCTTCAGCACGTCCTTGATCGGCGCGAAACCGCCGGCCATGTCGCCGTAGAGGGTGGAGTAGCCGACCGCCGTCTCGCTCTTGTTGCCGGTGGTCAGCACCAGCTTGCCCGTCTTGTTGGAAATAGCCATCAGTAGCACGCCCCGGCACCGCGCCTGCAGGTTTTCCTCGGTGATGTCGGGCGGCAACCCGGCGATCACCGGCTGCAAGATCTGCAAAAAGGACTGGAACGCCGGCTCGATGGGCAGGAGGTGATATTTCACGCCCAGCGCCCGGGCCTCCAACTCCGCGTCGGAGTTGCTCATGTCGGCGGTGTAGCGCGACGGCATGAGCACCGCCTCGACCCGTTCCGGCCCCAGCGCGTCCGCCGCGATCACCAGGGTCAGCGCCGAATCGATGCCGCCGGACAGCCCCAGCACCACGCCGGGGAACCCGTTTTTCTCCACGTAATCCCGCACGCCCAGCACCAGCGCCCGGTAGATGCCCTCCTCCAGCCCCGGCTCGCCGGCCACCGGCCCGGGAACCGGAGTCGCGCCCGCGACGGAGAGGGCGAAATCCACCGGATGCAGCCCGGCGTCGAAAAACGGCGCTCGCTGGACCAATTCGCCATCGGCGCCGACCACCATCGAGCCACCATCGAACACCAACTCGTCCTGACCGCCCAACAGGTTGACGTAGACGATGGGAATACGACCTTCCCGCACGCGGTCGCGCAGTACTGTCAGCCGTTGGTCGCCCTTGCCGGCGTGATAGGGCGAGGCGTTGAGATTGACCATCACTTGCGCCCCGGCCTCCGCGGCCCGAGCCACCGGTCCCGGCAGCCAGACATCCTCGCAGATGGTCACGCCCACTCGCGCCCCGGCGACTTCGAACACCACCGGGTCCCCGCCCGGCACGAAATAGCGCTTCTCGTCGAACACGCTGTAATTGGGCAGCCACTGCTTGAAATAGGTCGCCCGAATCTCGCCGCCTTCCAACACCACGGCGGCGTTGCGCAGCCCCGCCGGCGTCGGCAGCGGGCAACCGACCACGGCGGCGATGCCCCGCACCTCGCCGCGCAGCCGTCGCAGGGCGAGTTCCGCCTGACGGATAAAGCTGGGGCGCAACAGCAAATCCTCGGGGGGATAGCCGGTAATGGCCAGTTCCGGAAACACGATCAGATCGGCCCTCAGCCGGTCGCGAGCCTCCCGGACGGCGGCGGCGATCCGGTCGACGTTGCCGTTGATGTCCCCGACCAGAAAGTCGAGTTGCGCCATGACGACCCGGAGGGAGGAAAAGTCAGCGATCATAGGGTGTTGCCTCCCACCGCATTCCGATCGGGTCATGCTTGAAAAATCCGGGCAAAATCGATGGCGACCCCCGCGCTTTCCACTACACCCGCCAGTTCTACTTTTCGTCCTTGCAGAGTTGAGACATACACAATCTGCCCATAGGGCTCGACCGTCCAGACCGCGGGAACGCCCGGCTTCAAAAAGCGCGCCGCCTTGGCCATCAAGTCGTGCATGGACTGACTGGGGGACGCGACATCAATAATGAGTTGCGGCAACACGTCGCATTTCATGGTGTCTTCCATGAAATTGGGTTTCAAACCGTCGCGTGGGTAGACCGCGATATCGGGGATCAGACCGGATTCAATGTTCAGCGTCAGTTCCGGCCATGCTTCCCATTGCTCGGTCTTTTCAATTTCGAGAATGATTTTTCTGCAAAGATAGCTGTGATTCAGCGAAGGGCTCATGCTTGCAACCCTCGCCGCCCGCTGCGCTTCCGGCGGGAAGAACAGCGGACGGTCGAACGCATCAGCTAAAGAACGACTTCATCGCCGCGCCGATGTCGGCCGGGGAGCGCACGATCTTGGCGCCCGCTGCTTCCAGCGCAGCGAACTTGTCGGCCGCCGTGCCCTTGCCGCCCATGATGATGGCGCCGGCGTGGCCCATGCGCTTGCCGGGGGGCGCGGTGACGCCGGCGATGTAGGCCACCACCGGCTTCTTGATGTTGGCCTTGATGAACTCGGCGCCTTCTTCCTCGGCGCTGCCGCCGATTTCGCCGACCATCACGATGCCTTCGGTCTGTGGGTCGTCCTTGAACAGCTTCAGCACGTCCACGAAGCTCATGCCGTGGATCGGGTCGCCGCCGATGCCGACGCAGGTGCTCTGGCCCAGGCCGGCCTGAGTGGTCTGATAGACCGCCTCATAGGTCAGCGTGCCGGAGCGGGACACGATGCCGATCTTGCCGGGCAGGTGAATGTGGCCGGGCATGATGCCCATCTTGCAACTGCCGGGGGTGATCACGCCCGGGCAGTTCGGGCCGATCAGGTAGACGTTCGGGTAGCTGCTGGTCAACACCGCCTTGACCTTAAGCATGTCCATGACCGGAATGCCCTCGGTGATGCAGGCGATGACCTTGATGCCGGCGTCGGCCGCTTCCAGGATGGCGTCGCCGGCAAAGGCGGCGGGGACGTAGATCATGGTGGCGTCGGCGCCGGTGGCGGCCACCGCCTCGTACACGGTGTTGAACACCGGCTTGCCGAGATGGGTGGTGCCGCCCTTGCCGGGGCTGATGCCGCCGACCAGGTTGGTGCCGTAGGCGATGGCCTGCTCGGCGTGGAAAGTGCCCTGCGAGCCGGTAAAGCCCTGGCAGATGACCTTGGTGTCTTTGTTGATGAGAATGCTCATGGTCGTCTCGTTCTCTCTGGATCGTGGTAACCGAACGCGCGCCGGATCACTTGGCGGCGGCCACCGCCATCTTGGCGGCGTCGGTGAGATCGTCGGCGGCCATGATGTTCATGCCGGACTTGGCCAGCATCTCGCGACCGGCTTCCACGTTGGTGCCTTGCAGGCGCACCACCACGGGCAGGGTGAGACCGACCTCCTTGACGGCGGCGATGATGCCCTCGGCGATGGTGTCGCAGCGGACGATGCCGCCGAAGATGTTGACCAGGATGGCCTTGACCTTGGACGAGGACAGGATCAGCTTGAAGGCGCGGGCCACGCGGTCGGCGGTGGCGCCGCCGCCCACGTCCAGGAAGTTGGCCGGCTCGCCACCATGCAGCTTGATGACGTCCATGGTGGCCATCGCCAGGCCGGCGCCGTTGACCATGCAGCCGATGCTGCCGTCCAGGGCGACGTAGTTGAGGCCGATTTCGTGGGCGATGTGTTCGCGCTCGTCCTCCTGGGTGGGATCGCGCATCTCGGCGGTATCGTTGTGACGATACAGGGCGTTGTCGTCCAGGCTGACCTTGGCGTCCAGTGCCAGGACTTGGCCTTCCGGGGTCACGATCAGCGGGTTGATCTCGACCATGCTGCAATCTTTTTGCACGAACAGGTTGTAGATCCCGGTCACCACCTTGACCAGTTGATCGACCTCGCTCTTGTTCATGCCCATCTTGAAACCGAGGTCGCGAGCCTGGTAGGGCTGGATGCCGGCGATCGGGTCGACGGTCAGGGTCAGAATCTTCTCGGGGGTCTTGGCGGCGACCTCCTCGATGTCCACACCGCCCTCGGAGGAACCGATCAGGATGATGCGCTTCTTGCTGCGATCCACCAGGCAGCTCAGATAGTACTCCTTGGCGATGTCCACCCCATCCCGGATCAACAGGGCGTGGATCGGGACGCCCTCGGCACCGGTCTGCTTGGTGACCAGCGTGGAGCCGAGCAGGCGACCGGAGACTTCTTCCACATCCTGAATCGTGCGAACGAACTTGACACCACCCGCCTTGCCGCGCCCGCCGGCGTGGACCTGGGCCGCGACCACCCAGGGTCCGCCCGGCCGGATCTCCTTGGCCGCCTCGACCGCCTGCTGCTGGGAGTTGACCTTGATGCCCTTCGGCGTCGGCACGCCGAATTGCCGGAACAGTTCTTTTGCTTGGTATTCGTGCAGGTTCATGCGGTTTACATCCCCCTTAATACAGTGAGGTTGCCATTCTATCCCGAAATACCCCAATCTTCACGCATTCACCGCGAGATTGGCGATGG
>JAVMKL010000059.1:0-38395 GCA_031732875.1 Candidatus Competibacter sp.
GTCCCATGCCTCCCCGTCGAAGGGAAGTCAACGGTAGGGGGACGTGAACGATTACAAATTTGGATTGTTGGATTCCAACCAGCGAAGGTGAGTTTTTGATGACCCGCATCTCCCCGCCGCCCGCGATTCTCGGTGCGATGCCGGCGGATGTATCGTGCTCGGTTTCCTACACGAACGTAACTCAATGGGAGATATGAGAATGAAGACACAATGGCTGGCTCGCGCAAGCATGATGGCCGCGCCCCTGGTAATGGGATTAACGATTGCAGCGTGCAGTACTCCGAAAAAGGAGTGCGAAGCCTGCTTTAGTCATGCCGACTGTGAGGGGACGATGAACTGCCACTCGCGGCCCATCGCGGATGGATCGGTCAGGAATGTGTGCGTTGACACCCCTAAAATGATCACCTGCCCGGTCCCCCAGTAAAAAACCAGTCATCAGGATTTTCGGCTTCCGTCATTCCCGCACGAGCGGGAGTGACTTAACCATCTAAAAAGCCTAGATAACCGCTTTCACGGCGCTGCCTGGATTCCGCCGAACCGCCGCTTCTGGAACGCAAGGTAATTGCCGACCGGCTTGCCGGCTTTGTCGTTGCGAACTTCGCACTTCGTCTTATGGGGATTTCGTTGTTGTGAAAAATTCAAGATTATGAGGATAATCATGAATTTTTCAACGAAAAATATCAGTAAAATACGTATTATGTAAATACATCATTTGCTATCATCCCTCCGTCGCTAATAATCACGAAGTTCCATCGATCCCATGGCCCGTTCCGGAATCCGCTACGAAGAAGTTCGATCCGCCGCCGAAGCCCTGCTCGGACGCGGCCTCAACCCGACGATCCAGCGCGTGCGCGAACTGCTCGGCACCGGCAGCAACACCACCATCAGCGAGCACCTGAAAAGCTGGCAGCAACAACTGGCTGAAACGCCAAAGGTCGTCCTACCGCCAGCCATTCCCGAAGCTGTTGCGGCCGCGCTGGACGCGTTCTGGAAAATCGCCGTGCAACACGCCGAAGCAGCGTTCGACGAACAGCGGAACGCCGCCGCGCAAGCGGTCTCGGAAGCCGAACAGTCCCGCGACATTGCCATCGCCGAGCAGCGGCAGGCTCAATCCGCCGCCAACGATCTCCGGCGCGAACTCGAATCCACCCAAACCGTCGCCCGCGAACTCGCCGACCGCCTCCTGGTGGAACAGGAACGCCGCACCGCCGCCGAAGCCACCATTCAGGCCGCCGAACAGCGCGTTCGGGCGGCCATGGAAGCCAGCGCCCAAATCCGCGCCGAAACCACTGCTCGTATCGCTCAAACCGAAACAGTTCTGCAACAAACGCGAGCGGACATGGCGAAACAACTCACTGAAGCCCGGCAACGTTTCGAAGCCGAGCGCCAGCGTGGTGAAGCTGGCGAGACGCGGTTGCTGGCCATGCTCGATCAAATTCGCGCCGAACAGAAGGCCGAACGCCAAACCTTCACAACCGAGCGCCATGATTGGAACCATCAGGAAACCCTCCGGCGGGATCAACACGAAGCCCAACAGCGGGAAAACGCCGAACTACGGGCAACCCTGACCGCCGCCGGAGAACGCCAAAACACCCTGGCCGACGAATTGGGGCAACTCCGCCGTCTGCTGCGGGATGCGGAAGCCCAGTATCTGGAAACCGTGCGCGTAGCCGAGGGATTGCGGGGCGAGTTGAAGGCCGTGCAAGAGGACCGAATACGACTGCAACATCAACTGGAGGCTTTCCTTGCTCCATCGCCTGATCCGGTGCCAACTCCGACATCGGATTGATTGTCCCGCAGCCCGTACCCCGACGCCCAACGAAACCGCTCCAAAGGAAACTTTTCCTCCCTCCTCCCGCCCGGTGGTTTCGCTGTCGTCAGCCAGCCCACCGTGGCCAACGGTATGACCGAAGCCGTTGGCCCTCCCTTCCGCCAACGACTGCACCAAGTGGAACGCGCGCCCGGCTTCGTGCGTCTGGACGTGCTCGGTCCGCTGGTGTATTCCAGCCCTGCCAGCCGGTTCTGGTAGACCGATCAGATCAGCGCTGACCATTGCCCGCAAGCGGCACACTCTGTTTGGAGTAAGGTATAACTGCTAACATTTCCCAGCTTGCCTTGGGGGAACACCCGATACTGGGGCGCGCGGTTCGCCTGTATTCCAAGGAGAAAACAACGATGAAAGCCAAGTGGAAAAACCTGCTGCTGATTGGGTTGTTGCTGGCGGGTGTCAACGTCGCCCAAGCCGCCTCGTCTATCAAGATCGGCTCGTTCCTGACCGTGACCGGCCCGGCTTCGTTCCTGGGCGATCCCGAGTTGAAAACCCTGCAGATGTACGTCGAGGACATCAACGCCAAGGGCGGCGTCGGCGGCCGCCCGCTCGAACTGGTGCATTATGACACCGGCGGCAATGCCAAGGACGCGGTCAACTTCGTCAAGCGTCTGATTAAGAATGATAAAGTGGATCTGATCGTCGGCGGCACCACCTCCGGCGACACTCTGGCGGTCATCCCGGACGTGGAAAAGGAAGGCATCCCCTTCGTCTCGCTGGCCGCCGCCGTCGAAATCATCGAGCCGACCAAGCCATGGGTGTTCAAGGTCGCGCCCACCGACCGCATGGCCGTCGCCAAAATCTACGAGGACCTGCGCAAGCGCGGCTTGACCAAGATCGCCCTGATCGCGGGCGACGGCGGCTTCGACAAATCCGGCCGCGAGCAGCTTATCAAGCTGGCACCCCAATACGGCATCACCATCGTCGCCGATGAGTCCTATGGCAATAAGGACAGCGACATGACCGCCCAACTCACCAAGATCCGCGCCACCGACGCCCAGGCGATCCTCAACTTCGGCTTCGGCCAGGCCCCGGCCATCGTCACCAGGAACATCAAGCAGCTCGGTATCGCCCTGCCGCTCTACCAGTCCCACGGCGTGGCCTCCAAGACCTACATCGAGCTCGCCGGCGAGGCGGCGGAAGGCGTGCGTCTGCCGGCGGCGGCGCTGATCGTCGCCGAACAGTTGCCCGACACCGATCCCCAGAAGCCGGTGCTGCTCGATTACAAAAAACGTTTCGAAGCCAAACACGGACCGGTGTCGACCTTCGGCGGTCACGGTTACGACGGTTTGCTCATCGCCAAGGCCGCGATCGAGCGGGCCGGCGGCCCCGACAAGGCCAAGGTGCGCGACGAGATCGAAAAAACCAGAGGCTTCACCGGAACCGCCGGCGTGTTCAACATAACTCCCCAAGACCACATGGGCTTGGGCCGTGACGCCTTCAAACTGGTGGAAATTCGCAACGGGGCATGGAAAATCATCGACTAACGCAATCTCCACTACACTTGGTGCAGGGGCGAAGCCCGGTCCCCTGCCTCCAGCCCGTTAACCTTCAGAGGTCCGCACCATCCATGAATGCCGTGGTTCAAGCCAAGGCTGAAAGCCGCCATCTCCTCTCCGGCAATGAAGCGGTCGCCCGCGCCGCCTGGGAAGCCGGCGTTCGGGTCGCCGCCGCTTATCCCGGTACGCCCGCGACCGAGATCCTGGAAAACCTCGCGCTGTACCGGGATATCCACTCCGAATGGTCGGTCAACGAAAAGGTTGCGGTGGAAGTTGCCATCGGGGCCTCGCTGGCGGGCTCGCGCGCCTTGGCGGCCATGAAGCACGTCGGCATGAACGTCGCCTCCGATGCGTTCATGACCCAATCCCTGGCCGGCGTGGTCGGCGGGCTGGTCATCGTGGTGGCCGACGATGTGGGCCTGTCCTCCTCGCAAAACGAGCAGGATTCTCGCTATTGGGGTCGCTTTGGCCACATGCCGATCCTGGAACCGGCTGATTCCCAGGAAGCCTACGAAATGGTCAAGCGGGCCTTCGACCTCTCCGAGGAATATGAAACCCCGGTCATCGTCCGCATGACCACCCGCGTTTGTCACGTCAAGGCTATGGTGATCGTTGAAGGCGACCGCATCGAGCATCGCGCCGCCGGCTTCCAGAAAAATCCCCAGCGCTGGGTGATGACCCCCGCCAACGCCAAGCCGCGCCTGCCGCTGATGCACGAACGCGACCGGAAATTCCGTGAGCTGAGCGAAACCATCGACCTCAACGTCGTTTTGCCCGGCGGCGACCGGCGGATCGGCTTCGTCACTTCGGGTCCCGCCTTCATGCATGTCCGCGAGACCTTCCCCAACGCCCCGGTCCTTAAACTGGGCCTCAGTTGTCCGCCGCCGCTGGAAAAAATCCGCGCCTTCGCGAGCCAGGTCGATACCCTGCTGGTGGTTGAGGAAACCGAACCGTTGCTGGAAACCGAAATTCGCGCCGCCGGTCTTGAAGCACGCGGCAAGGACATCCTGCCGCGCTTCGGCGAACTGGCTCCCACCGTGCTTCGTCCGGCAATCAAGCCATTACTGGACGAACCTTATGAAGCGCCGAAAACTCGTCCTCAGGCCGGCGTATTCCCGCGCCCGCCGACCATGTGCGCTTCCTGCCCGCATCTCGGCCCCTACTTCGCCCTTTCCCACATCCGCAACCTCAACATCATCGGCGACATCGGCTGCTATACCCTTGGCGCCGGCCACCCCTGGAACGCACTGGATACCTGCACGTGCATGGGTGCCTCGCTGAGCATGGCCCACGGCATGGACAAGGGTCGCGGCGAGTCCGACGAAAAGAAGCACATCGTCGCGGTGATCGGTGACTCCACCTTCCTGCACATGGGCATGCAGGGGCTGCTGAACATGATCTACAACCGGGGCAACGTCACCGTACTACTGCTGGATAACCGCTCGGTCGGCATGACCGGCGGCCAGGAGAATCCCGGCACCGGCCAGGATCTGCACGGCCTGCCCGCCCCCCGGGTGGATTTCGCCAAACTGGTCGAGGCGCTGGGGGTCCGCCCCGAGCGCATCCGCATGGTCGATCCCTACGAACTGCCCACCATGGTCAAGCTGGTGCGGGAAGAGACCAGGATGGAGGAGCCGTCGGTCATCATCACCAACCGTCCCTGCTCCCTCACCGATCGCTTCGAGCGATTTCAGCCCTACGAAGTGCTGGACGATAAGTGCACCGGTTGCGGCAATTGCATCGACCTCGGCTGCCCGGCCATCTTCGTCTCCCGGCGCGACACCGTGACGGCCAAGAGTGGCAAGGCCAAGGAACTGGTGTTCGCCCGCATCGACGCCAACACCTGCACCGGCTGTCACATGTGCGTCGAAACCTGCGCGCCCGAAGCGATTGCCCAGGTCCAACCACAAACCCGCGCCATTCGGATTCACGCTCATGCTTGACGGCATCACCAACATCCTGGTGGTCGGCATCGGCGGTCAAGGCGTGATGACCGCCGCCGAAATGCTGGCCCGCGCCGCCCTGAACCAGGGTTGCGACGTCAAGAAAACCGAGGTCGCCGGCATGGCTCAGCGCGGCGGCGTGGTCTCCTCGCACGTCCGTTTCGGCCCCAAGGTCTATTCCCCGCAGATCGATACCGGCGAAGCCGATCTGCTGATCGGCTTCGAGGCCGCCGAGGCATTGCGTTGGCTGCCGTATCTGCGCCCGACCGGCGTGGCCATGGTCAACACCCTGCGCATCGCCCCACCAGTGGTGTCGGTCGGCCTGTACGATTACCCCACCGATCCCATCGGCGAACTGGCGGCGGCCGGGATCGAGGTTCATGCCTTCGATGCCGGCGCCGTCGCCGAGGAACTGGGTAACCTCAAGCTGGTGAACACCATCATGCTGGGCGCAATCAGCGACTATCTGCCCTTCCCGGCCGAGGTGCTCAAGGACTGCATCGTCGAGGGCTTCCGCGCCTACAAGCCCAAACTGGCGGATATTAACGCTCGAGCGTTCGACGTCGGGCGCTCGGCGGGCCACGCCCAGGCGGTTTCTCGCCAAACCGCGATGTAGCCGGTTGTTTGTTTGCCGCATGCAGGGGCGGACTAAATGGCCGCCCACATGAAAATAATGTCAAACCCCGGGGAGATAACGATGAAAGGTAGATTGTGGAGAGGCACTCTGGCGGCGTTCCTGCTGCTGATCGGTACCCACTCGGCCGGTGCCGCCGAACCGATCAAGATCGGCTCGTTCCTGACCGTGACCGGCCCGGCTTCGTTCCTGGGCGATCCCGAGTTGAAAACCCTGCAGATGTACGTCGAGGACATCAACGCCAAGGGCGGCGTCGGCGGCCGCCCGCTCGAACTGGTGCATTATGACACCGGCGGCAATGCCAAGGACGCGGTCAACTTCGTCAAGCGTCTGATTAAGAACGATAACGTCGATTTGATCATCGGCGGCACGACCACCGGCGACACCCTGGCGGTCATCCCGGACGTGGAAAAGGAAGGCATCCCCTTCGTCTCGCTGGCGGGCGCGGTGGACATTATCGAGCCGGTCAAGAAATGGGTGTTCAAAACCCCCCACACCGACCGCATGGCCGTCGCCAAAATCTACGAGGACCTGCGCAAGCGGGGCCTGACCAAGGTGGCGCTGATCACCGGCGACGGCGGCTTCGACAAATCCGGCCGCGAGCAGCTTATCAAGCTGGCACCCCAATACGGCATCACCATCGTCGCCGATGAGTCCTATGGCAACAAGGACAGCGACATGACCGCCCAGTTGACCAAGATCCGGTCTTCGGGGGCGCAGGCGATCATCAACTTCGGTCTGGGTCAGGCCCCGGCCATCGTCACCAAGAACATCAAGCAGCTCGGTATCGCTCTGCCGCTCTACCAGTCCCACGGCGTGGCCTCCAAGACCTTCGTCGAACTCGCCGGCGAGGCGGCGGAAGGTACGCGCCTGCCGGCGGCGGCCCTGGTGGTCGCCGAGCAACTGCCCGATGCCGATCCCCAGAAACCGGTGCTGCTGGCCTACAAAAACCGGTACGAAGCCAAATACGGGCCGGTGTCCACTTTTGGCGGCCATGCCTACGACGGTCTGATGATTGCCGTGGCGGCCATCCAGCGGGCCGGTGGTCCGGACGAGGCCAAGGTGCGCGACGAGATCGAGAAAACCCATGGTTTCATTGGCACCGCCGGTGTGTTCAACATGACCCCGCAGGATCACATGGGCCTGAATGTGGACGCTTTCAAACTGGTGGAAATCCGCAACGGCGGTTGGAAAATCGTCGAATAGCGCAACCCCCCTCTCACCCCCCTCACCCACAAGAGCGAGGGGGAATTCGCCGGACAATCATCTACACCCATGCCCGAGCAACTCTTTCAGTTCCTGGTCACCGGGATCACCATCGGTTCCCTGTACGCCCTGGTGGGTCTGGGTTTCGCCCTGATCTACAACGCCTCCGACGTGGTGAACTTCGCCCAGGGGGAGTTCGTGATGCTCGGCGCCATGACCGCCATCGCCCTGCTCGGTACCGGTCTGCCGCTACCATTGGCCGCCGTCGCCGCCACTTTGGTCGTGGTCCTGGTCGGCCTGCTGCTGGAGCGTTTCGCCATCGAACCGGCCTTGGGCGCGCCGGTGGTGACCACCATCATCATTACCATCGGCGCCGCCATTTTTCTGCGCGGCGTCGCGCTGCTCTTGTGGGGCAAGGACTTTCATTCCCTGCCCCCCTTCTCGGGCGACACGCCCATCCGCCTCGGCGGGGCGACGGTACTGCCACAAAGTTTGTGGGTGCTCGGCGTCACGGTGCTGCTGGTGGCGCTGGTCCGCACCTTCTTCAACCGTACCCTGCTGGGCAAGGCCCTGCTGGCCTGCTCGTTCAACCGCGCCGCCGCCCAACTGGTCGGCATCAACGTCCGGGTGATGCTGCGGCTGGCCTACGGCCTGTCCGCCGGCTTGGGCGCCCTAGCCGGCATCCTGATCGCTCCCATCACCTTCAGTTCCTACGAAGCCGGCGTCATGCTCGGCCTCAAGGGCTTTTCCGCCGCCATCGTCGGCGGCATCGGCAACCCGATGGGGGCAGTGGCCGGCGGCCTGCTGCTGGGCGTGCTGGAGGCGCTGGGCGCCGGACTGATCTCCTCCGGCTACAAGGACGCCATCGCCTTCCTGTTCGTGTTGATGGTGCTGTTCTTCGTGCCGACCGGACTGTTCGGCCACAAGGTCGCGGAGCGGGTCTGAGCGATGCGGCTGGCCGGTTTTTACGCCTTCGCCGCCGGGGTGGCGTTGCTGCCCGTGCTGTTTCCGAACAACTATTTCGTTACCGTGGTCGGGGCGTCCGCCGGCCTGCACGTCATTCTCGCCGTCGGACTCAACCTGCTGATGGGCTATGCCGGTCAGATATCCCTGGGTCATGCCGCGTTCTTCGGCATGGGGGCTTACGCCTCCGCCATTTTGACCACCCGCTTCGGTTGGCCGGGGTTGCTGGCCATGGCCGCCGGTCTGCTGGTCGCTGGCGCGATCGCCTGGCTGCTCGCCCGTCCCATCCTGCGCCTGCGGGGTCATTACCTGGCCATGGCGACCCTCGGGTTCGGCATCATCGCTCATGTCGTCATGGTACAGGCAACCCATTGGACCGGCGGCCCGGACGGCTTGGCCGGCATTCCCCCGCTCGACCTGGTCGGCTGGCGGATCGATGGCGACCTGCCGTGGTACGGTGTCATCATGGCCGCCATGCTGCTGGCGCTCTGGCTCTCGCTCAACCTCGTGGATTCTCAGGTCGGCCGAGCCCTGCGCGCGGTGCACGGCTCCGAATTTGCCGCGCAAATGATGGGCATCGACATCGGCCGCGCCAAGACTCAGGTGTTCGTGGTCTCCGCGCTGTTCGCCGCTTTCGCGGGCAGTCTGTTCGCCCACCAGCAGGCCTTCGTCAGCCCCGATTCTTTCAGTCTGATCGTTTCCGTCGAATTGGTCACCATGGTGGTGTTGGGCGGCATGGCCTCGACCTTCGGCGCGGCTTGTGGAGCGATCGCCTTGACCCTGCTGAACGAATGGCTGGTCGTATTCGAAGACTATGAAATGCTGATTCACGGCGCCCTGCTCATGACGGTCATGATCTTCCTGCCGCAGGGGTTGTTTGTAGGTCTGAGCCAGGGTGGGCGACGATTCTGGCGTGCCTTGCGACGCAGAGACTGACTTTCGATGAGCGCATCGTCCTCCTCCCTCCCACCGCTGCTTGTGGTCGAAGGACTGGAACAAAGCTTCGGCGGCGTCATGGCCTTGGCAGGGGTCAGCTTCCAGGTGCCAGATGGTTTGATTTACGCCGTGATCGGCCCCAACGGCGCCGGCAAGACCACCTTGTTCAACGATCTGTGCGGGTTCTACAAGCCCTCGTCCGGTTCGATCCGCTTCGACAGCCACGAACTGTGTGGCCTGCCACCGCATCGAATCGCCGCGCGGGGCATGGCTCGAACCTTCCAGAACCTGCAACTGTTCTTCAACATGACCGTGATCGAAAACGTTATGGTCGGTTGCCACCTGCGCGCCCGCACCGGACTGCTGGCCGCAGCCCTGCGCCTGCCCCCAGTACGGCGTGAGGAGCGGCAACTACGCCTCTGGGCCCGCGAGGCGCTGGAACTGTGTGATCTGACCGACCGGGCTGATCGGCCCGCTGGCGCCCTGCCCTACGGCCTGATGAAACGGGTCGAAATCGCCCGCGCCCTGGCCGCGAAACCGCGTCTCCTGCTGCTCGACGAACCCGCCGCCGGCCTCAACGACACCGAAACCTTGGCCTTGCGCGAACTGATCGCCCGCATCCGCGCCAGCGGCGTAACCGTGTTGCTGGTCGAGCATCACATGCCGCTGGTGATGGGCGTCTCTGACCGGTTGCTGGTGCTCGATTACGGCAGCGTGCTGGCCGAGGGCGCCCCGGCGGACATTCAGGCCGATCCCCGGGTGATCGCCGCCTATCTGGGAGGAGCGGTGCAATATGCCGTCTGAATCAGTGAACAGTGAACGGTAATCGGGATTCTGCCGTGCATCCGGAACCCCTGTTGCAGGTGACCGGCCTGAGCAGCGACTACGGCCCGGTCCGCGCCATCCATCAGGCGGATTTACACGTCCTGGCCAGCGAGTTGGTGGCCATCGTCGGCGGCAACGGCGCCGGCAAGACCACCCTGCTCCACACCCTGTCCGGCCTCCATCCCGCCAGCAGCGGCAGCATCCGCTTTGCTGGCCAGGACATCGCCCGCTGGCCGTCGCACCGAATCGTCGCCGCCGGCATCTGCCAGGTCCCCGAAGGCCGGCAGGTATTCGCTCCGCTGAGCGTCGAGGACAATCTGCGTTTGGGCGCCTATCGCCAGCACCGCGATCACCAATGGGTACGGGACGAAATGGAACACGTCTACACCTTGTTCCCGATCCTGGCCGAACGCCGCCAGCAACTGGCCGGCACCCTCTCCGGCGGCCAACAGCAAATGCTGGCCATCGGCCGTGCCCTGCTCGGCCGGCCGCGCCTGCTGTTGCTGGACGAGCCGTCGATGGGGCTGGCGCCGTTGCTGGTCGAGGAAATCTTCCGGGTGATCGTCGAGCTCAACGCGCGGGGCGTGACCATCCTGCTGGTGGAACAAAACGCCCGCGCCGCCTTGGCTATCGCCCGGCGCGGCTATATTCTGGAAACCGGCCGCATCGTCAAGACCGCCCCGGCGGCGGAGCTGCTGGCCGACGACGACGTGCGCCGGGCTTATCTCGGGTATTGAAAGGGAGGTGAATCATGTACGTGGACCGGATCATGACCCGCGAGGTGGTACAGGTCGCCGAGGACACCCGCCTGACCCAGTTGGCGGCACTGATGCGCGACCATCGCATCCGCCACTTGCCCGTGGCGCGCGATGGCCACCTGGTCGGGCTGGTGACCTCCCATGACCTGGAACGGGTCTCGCCGTCGCCGATCACTACCCTGTCCGTCGGCGAAGCCAACTACCTGCTCGGCAAGCTCACCGCCGCCAAGCTGATGCGAACTCAGGTTGTCACCTGCGCTCCCGACACACTGGTCGAGGAAGCCGCCCGTCTGTTGCGGCAGGAGAAAATCGGTTGCCTGCCGGTGGTGGAAAACAGCGGCAGGCTGGTCGGCATTCTGACTCACGAAGATTTACTGGATTTCTTTCTCGACATCACCGGCTGTTTGATGGAGGACACTACCCGCATTGCCGTACATCTGCCCGATACGATCGGGCAGCTCGGCCGGTTGCTGGCCGCCATCAACGAAGCAGGCGGCTATATCGCCACCGTGGTGTCGCCGTTGCACCCTGACCAAACCGGGTTGCGCATTGCCGTCGTTCGCTACCGTGCCCCCGATCCGCCTGCCTTGAACCGACGGCTGCGCGATCTCGGCTACGATCTGATGACTGAAACTCTGCCGCCCGAGCGGAAGTAACCCGCGATCAAAGGCGAGTTCGACCACCCGTTCGATGCCCGCCACCAACTTCTAACTCCTAACACGGAACCACCGCCATGATTCTGGACATCGAGCAGGAAACCCTGCCCCGCGAAGATCTTCAGGAACTGCAACTGCGCCGGCTGCGCTCTACCCTCGAACGTTGTTACCAGACCGTCAAGTATTACCGTGAAGCCATGGACGAACTCGGCGTCAAACCGCGCCACATTCAATCCCTGGCCGACGTCCGCCTGCTGCCCTTCACCAAGAAGGAAAATCTGCGCGAAAATTATCCATTCGGCATGTTCGCCGTACCGACCGATCAGGTGGTGCGCATTCACGCATCCAGTGGCACCACCGGCAAACCGACCGTGGTGGGCTACACCCGGCGCGATATCCGCACTTGGGCGCGGGTGATGGCCCGCAGCCTGGCCGCCGCCGGCATGCGTCCCGGCGATCGCCTGCACAACGCCTACGGCTATGGTCTGTTCACCGGCGGGCTGGGGCTCCACTACGGCGCGGAGGAACTGGGGGTCATGGTGACGCCGATCTCGGGCGGCCAGACCCAGCGCCAGATCATGCTGATCCGGGACTTCGAGCCCACCGGACTGTCGTGCACCCCGTCCTACGCGCTCAACCTCGCCGAGACCGCCGAGGACATGAACGTGGATTTGCGCAAACTGCCGTTGAAGGTCGGCGTCTTCGGCGCCGAACCCTGGACCGAGGAGATGCGCTACGAACTGGAATCGCGGCTGGGCATCGACGCTATCGACATCTACGGCCTGTCCGAAGTCATCGGCCCCGGGGTGGGAATCGAGTGCATCGAGGCCAAAAACGGCCTGCACATCTTCGAGGATCACTTCCTGGTCGAGGCGGTGGATGTCAACACCGGCCAGCCGATTCCCTACGGCGAACCGGGGGAGATCGTGATCACCTCGCTCACCAAGGAAGCCTTCCCGGTCATCCGCTATCGCACCCGCGACGTATCGACCCTCGACCCGGCTCCCTGCCGCTGTGGCCGTACCCACGTGCGCATGAAGCGGGTCACCGGCCGTACCGACGACATGCTGATCATCCGCGGCGTCAACGTATTCCCCTCGCAAGTCGAAGCCATCCTGATGCAGACCGAAACGCTATCGCCGTTCTATCAGCTCGAAGTCTTCCGCGAGGGCAATCTCGACACGCTGGTGGTAAACGTCGAAGGCAGCCCGCCGTTGGTCGCGCAGGGTCGGGAAGCGATGGAACGGGTCGGCCAAAAGGCCCAAAAAGACATCAAGGATTTTATCGGCGTATCCGCCAGGGTCGCGGTCAAGCAAACCGGCGAAATCCCCCGTTCCGAAGGCAAGGCGGTTCGAGTCATCGACCATCGCAAGCAACCCAAATGACGCGCCGCTGGCTGCTCCACCTGGATCGAGCCCTCGTGGACCGGCCGGTTGACCCCGGCCGGTCGGGTTTGCGCTAAACTGTGGGGGCAGGCGCGGATGATGCCGGCCTTGCCGCCCGCGCCGCCAATACCCCGTATCCGGAGGTGCGCAGTCATGCCAGACCCCAATGAAGAAATCACGCCCGCCTCGCCCGCCCCAGCGGCCCCGGTAAACGAACGGCCCGCGGGCGCCCATCCACCGAATCCGGCGAAAGAGTCCGCGCCCAAGCAGCAGATCCGTTCCTGGCGGGGTCCGTCCGGCCAAACATCCTCCGCGCATCGCGCCTACGGCATCGAGCGCTCGTTGCTCGGCACCCACATCCCGGAGACCATCGACCGCGTGGTCAACGCCAATCTGGCCCGGGGCACCGCCGGCATTTCCCCTGCGGTGCTGGCGATGGCCTACCTCGACTGGCTGATGCACCTCGGTCTGGCGCCGGGCAAGCAGGGATTGCTGACGGAGAAGGCCATCCGCAAAATGGTGCGGCTGTCGCTGTACGCGTTTAAATCCGGCCAGAATCCCAACACCCCACCCTGCATCGAGCCCTTGCCCCAAGACCACCGCTTCGATGACGAGGGTTGGCGACAGTGGCCGTACAGCCTCATCTATCAGTCCTTCCTGCTCACCCAGCAGTGGTGGTACAACGCGACCACCCACATCCGCGGCGTCGACAAGCGCAACGAGGCCATCGTCTCGTTCGTGACGCGGCAGATCCTCGATATGTACTCGCCAGCGAACTCACCGCTCACCAACCCGGAAATTCTCAGAGCCACCATGGAGGAAGGCGGCCAGAACCTGGTTCGCGGCTGGACTAATTTCATGGCCGACATGGAAAAGCTGGTGGCCGGCAAACGGCTGGACGAAAGCGGGGAACGCTTCGTGGTCGGCCACGATGTGGGCGTCACGCCCGGCAAGGTCGTCTTCCGCAATCATCTGATCGAGGTGATTCAGTACCAGCCGGCCACGCAGAAAGTCTATGCCGAGCCGATCCTGATCGTACCGGCCTGGATCATGAAATATTACATTCTCGATCTGTCGCCGCATAATTCCATGGTTCGGTATCTGGTGGAGAAAGGCCATACGGTCTTCATGATCTCCTGGAAGAATCCGACCGCTGAGGATCGCGATATCGGCATGGACGACTACCGGCAACACGGCGTGATGGCGGCGATGGACGCGGTCTCCGCGATCCTGCCGGGGCGCAAGATCCACACGGTCGGGTACTGCCTCGGCGGCACCCTGCTGACCGTCACCGCGGCCGCCATGGCCCGTGACGGCGACAATCGGGTCAAAACCATCACCCTGTTCGCCGCGCAGACCGATTTCACCGAAGCCGGCGAACTGCTGCTGTTCATCAATGAAAGTCAAGTTGCCTTCCTTGAGGACATGATGTGGGATCAGGGCTATCTGGACGCCGGCCAGATGGTCGGGGCCTTCCAGTTGTTGCGCTCCAACGACCTGATCTGGTCCCGCATGGTGCATGACTATCTGCTCGGCCAGCGCCAACCGCTGAACGATCTGATGGCTTGGAACGCCGATCAAACCCGCATGCCCTTCCGCATGCACTCGGAATACCTGCGACATATCTTTCTCGGCAACGAATTGGCCACCGGCCATTACAAGGTCAAGGGCCGCTCGATCGCGATCACCGACATTCGCGCGCCGATCTTCACGGTCGCCACCGAGCAGGATCACGTCGCGCCTTGGCGGTCGGTGTACAAGATCAACCTGCTGGCGGACGCCGAACAGGTTACCTTCCTGCTGACCAGCGGCGGGCACAACGCCGGTATCGTCAGCGAACCGGGGCATGGCCGGCGCAGCTACCAGATGGCTTGCCGCACCGATCAGGATCGTTACATCGACCCGGATACCTGGCAGTCGATCACGCCCAAGCAGCAGGGATCCTGGTGGCCGGCTTGGGAGACATGGCTGGCCAAGCATTCAGCCGAGCATCAGGTTTCACCGCCGCCGATGGGCGCGCCCGAAAAGGGGCTGTATCCGATCTGCGATGCGCCGGGAACGTATGTGCTGCAGAACTGAGTGGAATTGACCGCATGGCATCCTCCCGATTGCCGTCGCCCTCTACTTCCACCGAGGTCGCCGAGTTCCTGCGGCAAGCCGCCCGCGCGCCGGTGGTCGCAACGCCACGTGGCCGGTTGATCTTTGCCTTGGATGCCACCGCCAGCCGGCAGCCGACCTGGGACCGGGCCTGCCAGTTGCAGGGCGACATGTTCGCGGCGGCAGCCGAACTGGGCGGGCTGGCCCTGCAACTGGTCTGGTATCGAGGTTACGGCGAATTTCAGAGCGAGCCGTGGCTCACCGATTCGACCGAACTGCAACAGCGCATGAGTTCGGTGCAATGCCGTGGCGGCCTGACCCAGATTGGTCGGGTGCTGGAACATGCCGTTCGCGAAACCCGGTCGCATCGGGTTAACGCCCTGGTCCTGGTCGTTGACTGTCTGGAAGAGTCCGTCGACCCGCTTTGTCACCAGGCCGGGCAACTGGGTCTGTTGGGGGTCCCCGCCTTTGTTTTTCAGGAAGGTCACGATTCCGATGCGGCGCTGGGCTTTCGGGAAGTCGCCCGGCTGACGCACGGCGCCTATTGCGCTTTCGATACGGGTAGCGCCCGGCAATTGCGCGAGTTGCTCGGCGCCGTGGCGGCTTATGCCACGGGTGGCCGCCAGGCACTGGAAGACTTCGGCGGGCGCCATGGTGGTTTGATCCGACAGTTGACCCGGCAACTCTGATCGAGAGGGCGGATGCTGGCACGCCTGCTGCTGATCGTGGCCGTCCTGGCGGGACTGTTCTTCCTGCTCCCCCGTTTGCGCCGCTCTCCCACCGCAGTTCCACGAATTCTGCGCGGGATCGCGGTGGCTGGAACCGCGTTTCTCCTGCTGCTGTTGACGGTCCGCGGTGGTGTTGAAATCGCCGTGCCGTTACTGACCGTGCTGGTGCCCTTGCTGGTGCGTTGGCTGAATGCGCGTCCTCTGCCTCCCTCCCCCGCGTCGGCGAAACCGGGGTCGACGAGTTGCTCCACTGTCACGACCCGTTTCCTGTCCATGGAACTGGATCACGCCACGGGCGCGATGTCGGGTCGGGTTCTGGAGGGACGCTTCGCCGGGCGTTCCCTGCGGGATTTGCCGCTCCAGGATTTGCTGGAACTGTGGCGGGAATGCCAGTCCGACACTCAATCAACGGCGGTTCTGGAGGCTTATCTGGATCGCCATGCCGAAGCGGGCTGGCGAGAACGGCTGCGTGACGCGGGTCCGGCAGCGGACTCCGACAGGGATTCCGGGGCCATGGACCGGGCCGAGGCCTATCAGATTCTGGGTTTGCAACCCGACGCCAGCCCCGAACAGATTCGAGCCGCCTACCGCCGGCTGATTCAGCGCGTTCACCCCGATCATGGCGGAACGTCATACTTGGCGGCTCGGTTGAATTGGGCGCGGGATCTGTTGTTGGGTACTGATTTAAAATAAGTTTCGGAGTCCGCCGTCGGACTCCGCATCACGATGATATAAAACAGATCCCGCGCTCGATCGCTGGATAGCCGTTGAATGGATTATTCAACGCCCGTCCGGGACGATAAAATCCAGCCCGTCCAGGTAAGGCTTGAGCGCGTCAGGAATGCAGATGCGGCCCCGCTCGTCCTGGTAATTTTCCATCACCGCCACCAAAGTCCGTCCCACCGCCAGCCCGGAGCCATTGAGCGTGTGGACCAACTCGGGCTTGCCGGTCGCGGGATTGCGCCAACGCGCTTGCATCCGCCGCGCCTGGAAATCCTCGAAGTTGCTGCATGAGGAGATTTCCCGGTATTTGTGCTGGCCGGGCAACCAGACTTCCAGATCGTAGGTTTTGGCCGAGGCGAAGCCGATATCGCCGGTGCACAACGCGACCACCCGGTACGGCAGTTCCAGCCGCCGCAGCACGGTTTCGGCATGGCCGGTCAATTCCTCCAACGCCGCGTAGGATTGTTCGGGTCGGACGATCTGCACCAGTTCCACCTTTTCGAACTGGTGCTGGCGGATCATCCCGCGCACGTCCTTGCCGTAGGATCCGGCCTCGCTGCGGAAACAGGGGGTGTGGGCGACGAAACGCAGCGGCAGTTGATCGGGATCCAGGATGCAGTCGCGCGCCAGGTTGGTCACCGGGACTTCGGCGGTGGGAATCAGGTAGTAGTTCAGTTCGCCGCTCAGCCTGAACAGGTCGGCCTCGAATTTTGGGAGCTGGCCGGTACCGCGCAAGCTGTCGGCGTTGACCATGTAAGGTACGTAGATTTCCCCATAACCATGCTCGCGGGTGTGAAGATCGAGCATGAACTGGGTCAGTGCCCGGTGCAGTCGGGCCAGTTGACCGCGAATCACCGTGAATCGGGTTCCAGTTAGCTTGGCGGCTACTTCGAAATCCAAGCCCCCTTCTACGCCCAAGTCTACATGATCGCGCGGTTCGAACTCGAATCGGCGCGGCTCGCCCCACCGGCGGATTTCGACGTTGTCGGTGTCATTCCCGCCGGTGGGAGTACTGTCGTGCGGGAGGTTGGGAATTCCTAGTTGGAGAGCGAGAAGTTGGGTCTGCACGATGTCCAGATCGCTTTCGATCTGTTTGAGTTCGTCACCCAGGAAAGCAACTTCGTCCAGCAGGGGTTGAATGTTCTGCCCGCTGGCCTTGGCGCGGCCGATCACCTTCGAGCGTGTGTTGCGCTCGTTCTGGAGTTCTTGTGTTCGGACTTGCAGGTTTTTGCGCTGCGTCTCCAAGGCGCCGATGAATTCCACATCGAGCGTGTAGCCGCGCCGGGCGAGTTTGGTGGCGGTTTGCTCCAGTTCGCTTCTGAGCAGTTTGGGGTCCAGCATGAAATCGATGCTCTTGATTGGTTAGGGGGGTATCGGTGGCGAAGTATACTTAAATCCTGGTGGGTTGCGGTTTTGGCAAATAAGGTGATGATATAAATTAGGGGTATTGATAAGGCGGCCCATTGTTGGGCCGCCCGGCGCGCTCACGCGCCTAGCTTAGATATTGCGCGTCCACAAAGATGCCATGGACGGACCGGTCCCGACGCACAGAGAGGCGCCGCCCAAGGTCTTGCCCTGCCGCTCCAGTTCGTAGTACAGGCTGACCACGATGCGCAGGCCGGTGGAACCGACCGGATGCCCCAGCGCGATGCCGGACCCATTGAAGTTGCAGTTGTCGGGAGTCAGGCTCATGCCTTGCTCTTTCAGCATCCGCCCAACGCCCAGCCACTGCGCGGCAAAGGCCTCGTTGACTTCCCAGTAGTCGATGTCCCCAAACTTCAAACTGGCCTGCTTGAGGGCCTTGGGGATCGCCACAGCTGGGCCGAGCCCCATCACTTCCGCTTCGATGCCAGCATTGCAGATGCTGACCAGTTTCATCAACGGTTTGATGCCCATAGCCTTCGCTTTGTCCAGCGACATGATCACCACCGCGCTGGCGCCGTCGTTGATGCTGGAAGCGTTGGCGGCTGTCACCACCCCATCCTTCTTGAAAGCCGTCGGCAACTTGGCCATTTTCTCCAGACTGGCGTCGGGGATAAAGTTTTCGTCGGCGTCGAAGAAGGTGGAACCTTTCTTGGATTTGAGTTCGACCGGCACGATCTCGCGTTTGAAGATACCCTCCTTGGTGGCGGTGGTGCAGCGAGTATGGCTGATCAGCGCCAGCTCGTCGCATTCTTGGCGGGTGATGCCGTACTTGACCGCGACGTTTTCCGCCGTCATCGCCATGTGGCCGGGCACCAGCTCGTCGAACAGGCCATCGTGGATCATGCTGTCCTCGATGTTGCCCTGCCCCATCCGATAGCCCATCCGACCCTTGGGCAGCAGGTAGGGGGCGTTGGTCATGCTCTCCACGCCCACCACCAAGCCGATCTCGGTCTGACCCAGCATGATGTTGTGGCAGGCGATTTCCAGCGCGCGCATGCCGGAAGTGCAATTCTGGTTGACGGATACGGCGCTGCTGCGCGCCGGCAAGCCGACCCGCATGCTCACTTGGCGCGCCGGCAGGGAACCCTGCATGCCGGTGTACAACTGGCCCATGCAGATCTCGTCGATCTGATCGGCCGGGACGCCGGACCGTTCGATCGCACCCTTGGCGGCGGTAATGGCCAGGTCACGCGCCGGTACGTCCTTGAGCGTACCCATGAACTTGCCGATCGCCGTCCGCGCGGCGCTGACGATCACGACTTCTTTGAGAGCCATAGTCATTCCTCGTTTGAGTGGTTATGGGGGTTGGTGCGTTCGATTTCGGTCCGTCCCGACCGGGTCGCTGGAACTTCCTGCTCGCACGTCCGCTTTTTTGCCCGACCGAGGTCGCCCGAGCAGGCGGTGAAAAGTAAAGCCTATCTTCACCGTCTGTCAATTATTCTGATATGAAGTTCCGATGTGAAGCCAGGCTAACCCAAACGAAGGTCGGCAATTGATGATGATATAATAGCTCATTTAATCCTTCATTCCGTCCTCTTCCATCGAATCCGGTCGCCAATCTCGCTTGGAGGCTTCAAACCAACTGCGCTATCGTTCTTTCCTTAGGGGACCGTTCTCCGGTCATTCTCATAAAATTGACACCCTGAAGAAGCAAATTTGCGTATTGATGGACTGATTAACCCGAACGACCGAAAGCGCGGAAGCTTGCGAGCACCGCCATGGCCTTTCAAGCGGACAAGGGCGTGACCCAACTCATGAGTTCAGTGATCATCGGTTACCATGATTTCACCCGTCTGATCGCGAGACGCGCCGCCAGGCTGCTGCGGCTTGCCAATTACCTGTCGGCTCGCCGCCCGACTCCCATCGTCCTCACCCGGCCACTCGTCGGCGACCTGCTATCCCAATCGATCCAGGTGGAAGAATTGCTGGACGCCTACGGGGCGCGCAACAGCCGTCAATGGTCCCGGTTTCGGTCGCTCGCGGCCACGATCAAACTTTTTGCCGACGTCGGTTATGAACTTCTTCACATCCGGCACTCTATGCCCTCTTACCGGCTGCTACCCATCGAGCGGGACTTCGCCACGGCGACCGCGCGGTCGCTGGAATTCACCCACGATGTCCTGACCAGGGCATCGAGTTGGCTGATCGCGCAAGCCGTCCGGCTGAATCTGCCGGTACCGGCCGACGAACCTCACGAGGAAGACTACCTCGAACCGCTTCCTCCGGGCCGCTTGCCCCACGATCGCCCCATGCGCAAAATCAAGAGCGCCGCGGAAACGATCACCCACCTGTCGACCGCCTATCTGAAGCTGGCGGCGGAAAGCGAACTCCTCCACATCGTCGAACGGGTCGACCCCTCCCAGTATTCAGGCTGCTTTCCCGATCCGCTCGGGGAAGACAGCCTGCGCGACCTGCAAGTCCGCTTTCACAGCCTCCAATCGCTCTACGACACCCATGTTTCCGAAACGGAAATCGAATTTCTGGATACGGACCTTCCCATTCTGCGCGGTCACGTCAGCATCGTTTATCACCTGCTCGAAATCGCCACCCTGCTGGTTCATTACTACGAACGGCACCTGAATGCCGAGACCGGCAATCTGTCCTTGCGGCGCAAGCCGGTCATATCGGCCGAGACGCTGCTGGCGGTGCTGATGAATTATTCGATCGCCTACGCCGGGCGGTACCTGAATCACGGGCGGCATTTCTGCCACACCATGCTCAAGCGCTACGCCGAGGTGGCCAGGATCGAAGTGCCCGTTCCGTGTTACCGGGGTTTTCACGTTCGGCCGGCCACGCTGATCGCGAAGATCGTGCAACATTACGGCAGCGAAGTCCGGATGGAATTGGATGGCCAGCCCTATGACGCCAGTTCGCCGATGGACATCTTCAGGACCAATGAAAAGATCAATGCCCGCAAGCGGCGCTGGCTGGTTTCGGAAATCGGCCGTCTTCCGCTCACCAGGAGCGACTTGAGCGACAGTCAAATCAGGGCAACCGTCCTGGACATCGTGCTCAAGCTGGCCGAACAGGGAAAAATCATCATCTACCAGCAACCGCTCCAGTTGTCTGATGAATTCAGCCGGGATGGCATCCTGCTGGAAAACGTCAACGCCGAAATCGCGCGTCTGCTGGCGACCGGTCAAATCGATATCAGGACCGACCTGAACATTACCCTGGTGGGCGACAAGCGGGTTTTGAGCGATCTGGAATTGCTGGCCCGGTCGGGTTACGGCGAGGACAGCTTCGGCAATAATACGGCCCTGCCCAAGGAATTAACCTACCTGCGAAGATAGATCGGGAGGGGCGAACGCCCGCCCCCGCTGGTGGACGCTCGCCTGGAGCGACTCCCTTGTAACGGCGGGGGGGGGGCAATTCAGAGGCGTTCCCGTTCGCCCTCTCCCAGGCGGGAGAGGGGTTTTCGTACGGTCTCTCAGTCGTTGCCCGGCTTGGCCACCGGCGCCCACAAACGCTCCAGGTAGGGCATGTCGTCGCCGACCAGGGGACGCAGGTAAGAGCGGAAGGCGTCGGTTACATCGTTGCCGTCGGCATTGATGAACTCGTCAGGCATGTGCCGGGTCTTGGCGGCGATTTCCTTCAGATCGGCCAATTCGTACTTCACGGCATAGTCGCCGGTACGCTTGATCACCACCGAACCATCCACGTTGTGCCAACAGGCGTAATGTGCCGCCTTTTCGCCCACCTCGCGCGCTTCGCGGGCATCCACGTTGGACACCACGCCCGGGAACGACCGTTGCAAATAGCCGAAGGTATCGGAGCGCACTCGCTTGATTCCCAAGCCCTTCTGGACGATATCGGCCAGTTCGTCGGCCAGGGCACCGCCCGAAAGCTGGATGTTGCCGTGGGCATCGACCTGCGGTTCGCGGCCCGCCTTGCGCATCAGATCGGCCGCGACCGGAACCTCCTTGCCCTTCCCGTCCCGGGTCGCCCATACGCCTTCCGAAATCGCCACGATGCAGCGCCGATGCTGCTTGAACACGCGGTCGATATCGGCCAGGTAACGGTCGATCGAAAACTGCCGCTCCGGCAGGTAGATCAGATGCGGACCGTCGTCGTCGTGCTTGCGGGCCAGCGCCGCCGCCGCCGTGAGCCAGCCGGCGTGGCGGCCCATGATCACGGCGATGTAAACCCCCGGCAACGCAATGTTGTCGGCGTTGACGCCGCTGAAGGCGCTGGCGACGAAACGGGCGGCGGAGGGATAGCCGGGGCAGTGGTCGTTGACCGGCAGATCGTTGTCCACCGTCTTCGGGATGTGAATGGCCCGCAATTCGTAGCCTTCGCGGTCGGCGTGCTCGTTGACGATCCGTACCGTGTCGGACGAGTCGTTACCGCCGATGTAGAAGAAATAGCGAACGTCGTGCTTCTTGAACACGTTGAAGATGCGGTTGCAGTATTCCGCATCGGGCTTGTCACGGGTCGAACCCAGCGCCGACGAGGGGGTTTGGGCAACCAGCTCGAGGTTGTGGGTCGTGGCCTCGGACAGGTCCACGAAGGTTTCGTCGATGATGCCTCGCACGCCATGGATCGCACCCCAGACCCGGGTGACCTCGGGGAATTTCCGGGATTCGAGCACCGCTCCGACCAGGCTTTGATTGATCACCGCCGTGGGACCGCCACCCTGGGCGATCACGACCTTGCCTTTTAGCCGACTCATTGGAATTACCCTCCTGATGCGTGTGGTTCGTGTTGGAAGTGAATGCCATCGAAAATAAGATAGCAAAATAATAGGAATTTCAACCGGCGCGCCGGGTTTGTATCACGGACCGGCGCGATGGGTCAAACCGCCACCCCGAACACCCGCGCCCGTTCCAGCACCCCCACCGCCCACCGCCGGTGGGTGGCGGGCTCGCAGAACGTATCGTGCAGCTTGAACACCGCCGTTGCCTCCGGCGCCAAAACCGCCGAGGCCATTTCCCAGTCTTCGCGCGAGACCCGGTAGCGCCCCTCGATCACCGGAATCTGCACGGGATGAATCGCGGTCTTGCCCACCAGACCGTGTTGTAAATCCATCTCCACCTCCCGCGCCAGCGCTTCCGGCGTATCCAGATACTCGAACACCGGCGCGCTCAGGCGATAACCGGCCGGATGGAAAATCCGAACCAGATCGGCGATGGTACCGCGCAGGGGGGTATCGTAAACCGTCGCCCCCCGGCTCCGGCGAATGCCAAGCAAATTCAACAAATCGTTGCCGCCGATCCGCAGGCATAGAATGCGATCTTTCAGCCCATAGTCCTCCAATCGATCCCGCATGACTTCCATCTTGCGGTGATCGAAAACCTCCACCGTTTCCAGAATGGGCAGCAGATAATGACCCTTGCTGTCATCCCACACCCGCAGCCAGTCCCCCAAGGAGTGCGGCCCGAATTTGGGCAACGCAAACCCCTGAATCCGTTCGATCCCGTCCAACTGCAACAGCCGCCACAACACCGTTGGATTGCGCGGGCGAATGAAGCGCAACAGAGGTCCGGGCTCCAACACCGGCAACAGCGCCGCCAAATGGGCCAGCGCCTGTTCAACATCCCGTTCGCGCACCGCGTCCTCGGTGCAAAGGATCAGCGAATGCAGGCCCGGCAATTTGCATCCGCTGGCGATGGCTGCCAGATCCGGCCGGCTGGCTGGCACGTACAGCGTGGCGCCCAGCATCACCGCCGACGGGGCCGGCGAAGGCTCGGCGCACGCATGGCCCGGCTCCTCCCGCGAGGTGCGAAAATCGACGGAAATAGCGTTCATCCAATTTCGGCGGCGCGGAACCCCCGGGCGCCAAACAAATCGGGGGTGAGCACCTTACTCCTTGAAATTCAATTGGTTGAAGTTTAATTTTTCCATATCGTTCTTTCAGTATAACCTTGCCCAACATTGATTTTCCAACCTCGTCGCGTCGAACCGGCTACTGAAACGTCCCCTATCGACCAAACTCCTTCCACGACGCCCCCAACAGATGCATCTTCCAGGCTCTTGAGGCATGATTGTCAATTCCAACGGCTTCGCTGGAAACAGACGGCGGCCGACCCAGGATTCAAGGGCGCCCCTGGACCTTTCGGCAAGGCATTGGGAATCGATGTCCAACGATGCAATCCCCGCCATCTGACCCTCGTTCGGTAGAGATCACCATGTCCACCTTCACCATCACTGGCGATATCGATCCCTTCCTGCACGTCTCCCTGCGCAAGGGTGAAAAGATCTATTGCGAATCCAACGCAATGGTGATGATGGAAGCCACGCTCGACCTGCAGGGCCGGATGACCGGTGGCCTCGGACGCGCCCTGATGCGACGCCTGACCAGCGGTGAATCTTTCTTCCAGCAGCATATCGAGGCGGTGCGCGGCGATGGCGATTGCCTGTTGTCGCCGATGCTGCCGGGCGCGATGCAGATGCTCGAGGTCGGGCCACGGCGCTATACCCTAAACGACGGCGCCTTCGTGGCGGCCACCGCCGAAGTGGAACTGAAACCCCGAACCCAAAGCCTGAGCAATGCCCTGTTCGCCCAAAGCGGCGGTTTTTTTGTGCTGGAAGCGGGTGGCCAAGGCCAACTGACGGTCTCCGGCTTCGGTTCGATTTTCGTGCTGGACGTGGAACCGGGCAAGGACGTCATTATCGATAACGCCCACGTCGTCGCCTGGGACAGCAGCCTGCGGTATGAAATCTCCGTAACGACCGGAAACTCCTCCGGACTCCTGGGCAACCTGGTCAACAGCGTGACCAGCGGCGAAGGCATCGTATTGCGATTTTCAGGGGCGGGCAAGGTGCTGATCTGCTCCCGCAATCGGGACGCCTTCCTCGCCTGGACGCGGAAGGGAGCGACCGGATAAGACACGCATTGCCGCTCGGCACAAATCCCTGATCGGGGCGGCGGCCTGATGGGACCGCTCAGAACAAATCCCTGATCAGGGCGGCGGCCTGAATGGGCATGGCCGGATCGGCGACGACGGAAACCCCCTTTTGCCCGGCCAGCAACCGCAGGTGTTCGACGTCGGGATGCTCGAGATCGCGTAGCAGCAACAGGTCGGGCACCCGGCGCAGCAGCACCCGGGTCGCCTCAGCCACGCCGGGCTTGATGAAATTACGGTTGCCCACCCGATACCGGGCGTGCAGGTGGGCCAGAAAGTCGGTCATCGCCCGCCGCCGTTCTTGCCGCTCCTCCGGATCGCGGCGTACCGCCGGCGGCGCGGCGGTGGCGAAATGCGCCGCGACCCGGTCCAGAAACCAGTTGGACCGATCCCATGGCCTGAAATCGGCGTAGAACACGCAGCCGTGAAAATCTTCTGGCCCGATGGCGGTGTTGAGAATCGAACGGCTGGTCAGTCCGGACACGGTCGCGTTCAAAATACCGCTGGGGATAGCGTAATCGTCGTGGGTGGCGGCCACGTCGGCGACGCCGCCGATATCGGACACCACGTGCAACAACTCATCCAGCGACTCGGGCTGGCGGTCGTTCCAATGGCGCAACGCCCGGCGCAGTTCCTCGGCGATCACCCCTTTGGCGGTCCAGCCGTCCACGAACGCCAGTCCCGCCGGCTCGCGGCCCGCGCGGCGCAGGATGAAGACCAGGGCGTTTTGGTCGATGCCCCGGTCGCGGATGATCGAAATCGAGTAATGGCGGACCTCGGGTCGGCCCAGCCCGCGCAGGGCGCGCGCCAACAGCGCGCCGACCGGCGTCCCGGCGCGGGCCAGCGACACCACCGTAATCTGTCGGGGCCGACTTTCCGCCAGATGGCGGGCCAACGCCATGATCTCCGCCGCCAGCCGACCGGCGTAACGTTCGGTCAACGTTTCGAACAGGCGCAGATAGGCGGGATCGGGTGCCCGCTCCGGGGCCAGCAACTCGCTGTAATGGCGGGAACCGGACTGAATCAGCCGCTCCTTGGTTGCCACGTCCACCATGTCCAGCCGCATGGGCTTGAGCAGGAACACGGTATCCTCGGCGCGGTAGCTCCCCGAAAACGGCGTCATGGGACGTATCCGCCCCAGGTTTCGGTCTGAATCTGGCTGGCCCTGGGTACCAGGGCGAAATCGCAGGCCCGCAGGAACGGCAGGTCGGTGAGGCTGTCGCCGGCGCCGATGGTCACGATCGGCCCGTCCCGCTCCAATTCGGCCGCTACCCGGCGGACGGCATCATGCTTCTGCGCCCCCTTGACCACAAGCGCCAAGTTGTTGCCGTTATGGTGCAAGGCCAGTTCCGACGGCAACCCAGCCTCCTCCAGTTGGACCCGCAAGTGGGACAGGGCACTCCCATCATCGTCCGACTTCACCGAGACATAGGTCAGTCGCTCCGCGACCGAATGGCTGCTCACCCGGTAACCGCCCGTCGCCGCGCCGGCGCCCAGACGGGCGGCGATCGCCTGGAGCCGCGGTTCCGCCGCGACCAACAGCGGTTGCACTTCGGTATGCCACCACGGCGGCAGCCGGCCGTCCGGCCGGCGAATCACCGCGCCGTGATGGGTGACCCGCCAGGATTCGAACTCGATCACCACCCGCGTCAGCGCATCGTCGGTGCGGCCGGTGACGGGGATCACCGTGCCCTGCTCCAGCCAGAACGCCAGCAGACGCTGCTGGGTGCGGGTCATGAAAGAAAGAACTTGACCGGCACGATCCATCGCCGCCGGAACCACCGGTTCGCCGGGCGGACACTTCGGCGCGGTCTGCAGGATGGTATCGTCGAGGTCGAGAAAGATCACGATTCGCGGCATGGCTCCTCCGTGGCGAGCGCCAAGCCGCCGATCAGGCCGGGCAACGGATGCGCGGGAACCATGCGGGAATGCTCGTACACGATGATCGGCAGCCGGCCCGGATCGAGGTTATAGAGGTAATTCGGAATGTCATCGCCGTAGTTGTCCGGAAATTCCCAGCGGCTGGCAATGGCGTCGCCGACCAGGATCGGCGAGCGGGTGGTGGACTGGAAGCGCACGTCATACCCCGCCTCCTCCAGCGCCAGGGCGATGCGGAATGGCGTGTAGGCGTACTCGCCGGTACCGATGACAGCCAGCGGCCGGCCACCCCATTTCCCCATCCCGACCTTCCGCCAAACAGATTCGATAAGCTGGGGCGAACTCCAGCGACCGGCCAGCAGACCGATTCGCGCCGGGTCGGTCACGATGCCGTCGTGGTAACGGTCCAGGCCAGCCGGCACCGGGGGCAAGATCGGCGGTGGAAAACCGGGATCGGGCTCGAAACTGAAACAACCTTCGATCAGTGCCGGGAACCGCATCGGCCGTTGCAACAGCACAGCCAACTCCCGCCGGCGCGCGTCGCTCAGCCAGTTGGTGATGCATGCGAACACGAGCCGTTCGACGCCGGGGTTGCAATCCATATACGCCCGCGCCAATTCCGCCAGGGTGCGGCCGGTGGAGATTTCATCGTCCACCAGCACCAGGGTTCGTGCTGCCCGGAACAGGGGCTGCAACGCGGGTCCGGGAAGATGGACCGCGTGGTCCGGCGCGTGGCTATGGCATTCGTCGAAACCGAACGCCAGCGGGCGCGACAGGCGATAGCGAGTGGTTTGAAGGTACAGGATGTCGTCGCGCCCGGCTCGCAGCGCCGCTTCTTCGGCCACACCGCGCCCCAGGGCGGTCGCGGTTTCCGCCAAACCGATCACCAGCAGCGGTCCTGGCAGGGCGGCTATTTTTTCGGCGAGTCGCCGGTGAACGTCGCGCATGACCGTGGGCCAGACCGGCCAGTGCTTGCCCAGTACCTTGCTGACGAACAGATACAGCCGCCGGGGATTCTGGCGGGTCGCGCAACTCAGGCAGCTTTCCAGTGGCAGTTCCTCGCGCCCGATGGTTACGGTCAACCGTCCGGCTTGAATGGGCAGCGTCAAAGCACGCATCGTCGGTTCCGCGTCAGTCCAGGTCGTTCAGGATAGCCCGGATTCGATGAGCGTAGGTATGCTCGGCCAGCACCCGCCGGCGGCCCGCCTCGGCGACGCGGGTTCCAAAACCGGGTTCGCGCCGCAACCGGGCCACCAGGGCGTTGAGTTCCTCGCGATCCCGATACACCAGAATTTCCCGGTCCGGCTCGAAACAGCGCGGCAGATCGACCAGATCGTCGTTCAGCACCACCGCCCCGCAAGCCAGCGGCTCGAAACTGCGCTGGTTGAGCCCGTGCTCCACGTTGGCTTCGTTGCGAACGTTGAGCACCACCAGGTGGCGCTGGTAAAGCCGGATCAGCCGGGGGCGACCGATCTTGCGATTTTGCACGCGATGAAACCCGTCGCGCGCCAGGGCGCTCCAGTCGGTACCGACGATCCGGGCGGGTGCCTCCAGTCCTCGCACCACCGCCTCGCGAAATTCGGTGCGGCTGGCCACGAACAACACCTCCGCCCGGCGCGACCCGAAACCGGGACGAAACAGTTCCGGGTCGACCGCCAGCGGCAAATAGCGGCCGGCCGCGGTAAAACCGGCTTCCCCGGCATCCTTGAAAAAGCGGGTATCGGTGTAATAGAGCCGGTCGCAACGGTTGGCCCGCTCCCGGCCGTCGGCTGAAAACCGGTCGCCGACCAAGCCGGCGATCGCCGGCCGCCGAGGCCATTCGTGCAAAATCCGGTAATACTCCAGCGGCACGCCGAACACGCCGGCCACCACGATCAGATCGGGACGAAAATCCGCCAGCGTTCGTTCGAACCCGGCCAGCATCCAGCCGGCGTTCGCCGCGGCGCGTCCCTGCCATTTGACTCGCAGGCGCGAGGCCAGGGAATTGCCGTTGATGGCGAAAACGCGCGTGGCGTGCCCCAAATGGCGGCAAGCACGGGCCAGATTCTCCAGCCACAACACCAGGCTGCCGCGCTTGCCCAGCAACAGGATGCGAACCGGCGCCTTGGCGGTTGCCATCGTTCGGATTTCCTACAGCACCACGGCCTGCTCGATCTTGGCCACCCGTACCCCGTGCGCCGGATGTGGAATCGCCGCTTCCTCGACCGTGCCCGCGACCAGCCGCAACAACCAGTACGGCAGATTGAGCCCCGCCTGACAGGCCATGTCGATACCGCCCGACATGCGGGGATTCACCTCCAGAAAGCACTGCTCGCGCCGGCCGTCGGAATGAACCCGCTCGCGGGTTTGCACGTTGACCAGCCCATGCAGATGAAAGGCGGCGACGGCCCGGCGCGCGATCTCCCAGCCTTCCGGGTCTTCCTCGATCGATTGCCAGCGCCCGCCGGCCTCGGCGGGCTTGCGGCGAACCACGGCCCGCACCAACCGACCCTCGCGCGCCAGACAATCGATCGACCGCTCGTCGCCGGTCAGATACTCCATCGCCAGAAACCGATGTCGGCCCTCCGCCGAATCGAGCAAGCCGGCAAACTCGGCGCTACCGACGGTGAAACAGTCGTTGGCGAGAAACCGGGCAAGGGGGGACTTGGCGTCATCGAGCAACCGGAAACCGAGACCGTAGATCGACCGAACCGGCTTGACGCAGACCCGCCGCGCCGCGCCGCCGAGCACCGCCAGCGCTTCCTCGAATTCAGCGACCGTGTTCGCCGGCAGGGTTTGCGGCAGGGAAACTCCAGCGGCGGCCAACCGGGCATTGGCGCGGGACTTGTCTTGAAGCTCGTCCAGCGTCTCGGCATCCGGGCACGGCAGGATCAGCCGCACCCCCGCCGCCGCGAAACGGGTCTGTTGCCCCAACAGCGCGGATTGGCGGCTCTGCGGCCAAATCCAGTGGAACCCCCGTTCCCGGCACAAGGCCAGCAGCCAGTCGACATGGGACTCCGCTTCCAGCTCGGGCTCGAGGTCGAGGGAATCGGCCACCCGGCGCAAGGGCGTATGTTCGGTGAAATAGCTTGCGCCCAGGTGAAATTCCCCCGGCGCCATGGCGCGATGAATCAGTTCGATGGCGTCGCGGACGTTGGACAGGCCGCGGGTCAGCAACACCCGTGACGCGGTCATGACCGGCCAAAGCCCGTAAGTTCCGCTCCATCAATGACAAGTTTTTGTATTTTCAGCATCATTTTCCAGCCCACCCAGCCTCATGCCCGCCGGATAACCATTACCCCCCCACCTCAGCCCTCCCCCACAAGGGGGGAGGGAGCCTTGCGAAGCAGTCCGTTGTTAAACTCCCCCTCCCCTGGCGGGAGGGGGTTGGGGATTGGGGGGAGGGGGTGACACGATTTGTCGGTCCCCCACTACCTTATTTGTCGGTCCCCCACTACCCTATTGGTCAGCGTCCGGTTAATACTAAAACAACGCTCGATCTCACCCACCGAGGAGGTATCGCATGAACGGGACCAAAACCTTGACCACCGCCACCGTGGTATTGCTGCTCGCCACCGGCACCGCCCACGCCGGCGCGACCCTCAACGCCATCAAGGAACGCGGCTTCATCAAATGCGGCGTCAGCGACGGTCTGCCCGGCTTCTCCTACGCCGATGAAAAAGGCAACTACAACGGCATCGACGTCGATGTGTGCCGCGCCGTGGCCGCCGCCGTGTTCGGCGATTCCACCAAGGTCAAATTCACCCCGCTGACCGCCAAGGAGCGCTTCACCGCCCTGCAATCCGGCGAGGTCGACGTCCTGTCGCGCAACACCACCTGGACGTCGAGCCGCGACTCGGCGCAGGGCATGAACTTCACTGGAGTAACCTATTACGACGGTCAGGGGTTCCTGGTCAACAAAAAGCTCGGCGTCAAGAGCGCCAAGCAACTCGACGGCGCCACCGTGTGCGTGCAGGCCGGCACCACCACTGAACTGAATCTGAGCGACTACTTCCGCAATCATAAAATGAAGTTCACCCCGATCACTTACGAAAAATCCGACGAAAGCGCCAAGTCGCTGGAATCGGGCCGCTGCGACGTATTGACCTCCGACCAGTCGCAGTTGTACGCCCAGCGCATCAAGCTGGCCAAGCCGGACGAGTACGTCGTGCTGCCGGAAGTGATTTCCAAGGAACCGCTCGGACCGGCGGTCCGCCACGGCGACGACGACTGGTTCGATATCGTCAAGTGGACCCTGTTCGTCATGGTCGACGCCGAGGAACTGGGCGTCAACTCCAAAAACGTCGAGGAGATGAAGAAATCCACCAATCCCGACGTGAAGCGACTGCTCGGCGTCGAAGGCGACAAGGGCAAGGATTTTGGCCTGGCCAACGACTGGATGGCGGTCGTCATCAAACAGGTCGGCAACTACGGCGAGATCTTCGACCGCAACGTCGGCCAGGGCAGTCCGATGAAGATCGAACGCGGCCTGAACGCGCTGTGGAACGTGGGTGGCTTGCAGTACGCGCCGCCGGTTCGCTGAGGGTTGCAAGCACCCTCCCCCCAACCCTTCTCCCTCGGGGGAGAGGGGTGTTTTCATGCAGGCTCTCACTGAATTTCCGGGAATCCCATGACCGAGCCGATCTCCACTCCGGTCAAACCGCCGTTCTGGAACAACCCCCGAGTTCGGGCCATTCTGTTCCAGGCCATCGCCCTCGCGGCCACCGTCGCCTTCGGGCTGTACATTTTCGATAATACCCAAGCCAACCTGCGCCGGCTCGGGATCGCTTCCGGCTTCGGTTTTCTCTCCTCCACCGCCGGTTTTGACATCCTCCAAAGCCTGATTCCCTATTCGGCGACCTCCAGCTACGGCCGGGTATTTTGGGTGGCCCTGCTCAACACCCTGCTGGTTTCGGCGCTGGGCATCGTCTTCGCCACCTTGCTCGGTTTCGTGATCGGCGTGGCCCGATTGTCCAGGAACTGGCTGATTTCCCGGCTGGCGCTGGTCTATATCGAAACGTTCCGCAATATCCCGCTGCTGCTGCAAATTTTCTTCTGGTACTTCGCGGTGCTGCGGGCGATGCCGGCCCCGCGCCAGAGTTTGAGCCTGGGCGAGGCGGTGTTCCTGAACATCCGCGGATTTTATGTACCCGCGCCGCAATTCCAGCCGGGTTTCGGCTGGGTGCTGCTGGCGCTGGGCATCGCGGCCGTGCTCGCCTGGCTGCTGGCGCGCTGGGCGCGGCGGAGACAAATAGCGACCGGTCAGCAGTTCCCCACGATCTCGGTTTCGCTCGCGCTGCTGTTTGGCCTGCCGCTGCTGACGTTCTGGGTGGCCGGTTCGCCGCTGGTTTGGGAAGTCCCGGAATTGCAGGGCTTCAATTTTCGGGGCGGACTGGTCGTCATCCCGGAAATGGCTTCGTTGCTGCTGGCATTGACCATTTACACCGCCGCCTTCATCGCCGAGATCGTCCGCGCCGGCATCCAGGCCGTCAGCCACGGCCAGACCGAAGCCTCGTTCTCGCTGGGCCTCAATTCCGGCAAGACCCTGCGGCTCATCATCCTGCCGCAGGCGCTGCGGGTGATCATCCCGCCGCTGACCAACCAGTATCTGAACCTGACCAAGAATTCCTCGCTGGCGGCCGCCATCGGCTATCCCGACCTGGTGTCGGCGTTCGCCGGAACGGTTCTCAACCAGACCGGTCAAGCCATCGAATGCATCGCCATCACCATGGCGGTCTATCTCACCATCAGCCTGCTGATCTCGTTCGCGATGAACTGGTACAACCGGCGGGTCGCGCTGGTGGAGCGCTGACCGATGGCCGAACCTCGCATTCCGCATCCTGTTCTGCCACCACCGGCCAGCACCATCGGCGTCGTCGGCTGGCTGCGTCGTAACCTGTTCTCCTCCCCCCTCAACGTCGCCTTGACCGTCCTGGCGGTTTACCTGCTCTCCGTCACCCTGCCGCCGTTGCTGCGCTGGGCGTTCCTGGATGCGTCCTGGAACGGCGACAATCGCGAGGCTTGTCATGCCGGGGGAGCCTGCTGGGTGTTCGTCCGGGTCCACTTCGACCAGTTCCTGTACGGCTTTTACCCGGACGGGCAACGCTGGCGCGTCAACGCTACTGCGTTGCTGCTGATCCTGGGCGCGGCGCCGCTGTTCGTCCGCGCCGTATCCGGCAAATTCAAGGTCCGCCTGGGCTTGGGGCTGCTGGTCGTTTACCCGCTCGTCGCCTTCGTGCTGCTCAAGGGTGGGACGCTCGGGCTGCCCGAGGTGGATACCAGTCAATGGGGTGGGCTGCTGCTGACCCTGGTGATCGCGGGAGTCGGCATGACCGCCGCCCTGCCGCTGGGCGTGCTGCTGGCGCTGGGCCGGCGGTCGCGGCTGCCGGCTATCCAGACCCTGTGCGTGACCTTCATCGAGTTCTGGCGCGGCGTACCGTTGATCACCGTGCTGTTCATGTCCTCGGTGATGCTGCCGCTGTTCCTGCCGATCGGGATGAGTTTCGACAAGCTGTTGCGGGCGTTGATCGGCGTCACGCTGTTTCAGTCCGCCTACATGGCCGAGGTGGTGCGCGGCGGTTTGCAGGCCATCCCCAAGGGCCAGTTCGAGGCCGCCGCCGCGCTGGGGCTGGGATATTGGAAGACCATGACCCTGATCGTGCTGCCGCAGGCTCTGAAACTGGTCATTCCCGGCATCGTCAACACCTTCATCGCCCTGTTCAAGGATACCTCGCTGGTGTTGATCATCGGCCTGTTCGACCTGATGAACATCGTCCACAACGCCACCACCAACCCGGCCTGGCTGGGTTTTTCCACCGAGGGCTACGTGTTCGCCGCCGCCGTCTACTGGCTGTTCTGCTTCGGGATGTCCCGCTACAGCCAGAGTCTGGAAAAGCGTCTACACACCGGCCACAAGCGTTAGGAAGCCACTCGATGACCGAACCGTCCGCTTCTCCCACCCACAAGCCGCTATCCGACCAGATCATGATCCTGATGGAAGGCGTCCATAAATGGTACGAGGCTTTCCACGTGCTCAAGGGCATCAACCTGACCGTCCGCAAGGGCGAGCGCATCGTGGTCTGTGGCCCATCCGGCTCCGGCAAATCCACCGCCATCCGCTGCATCAACCGGTTGGAGGAATACCAGCGCGGCCGGATCGTGGTGGACGATCAGGAACTCAGCAACGACGTGAAGCTGATCGAGCGCATCCGCCGCGAGGTCGGCATGGTGTTCCAGCATTTCAACCTGTTCCCCCACCTGACGGTGCTGGAGAACTGCACGCTGGCCCCCATTTGGGTGCGCAAGCTGCCGCGCAGGCAGGCGGAGGAGATCGCCACGCGCTATCTGGAGCGGGTCAAGATTCCCGAGCAGGCGAACAAGTATCCGGGCCAGCTCTCGGGCGGCCAGCAGCAACGGGTCGCCATCGCCCGCAGCCTGTGCATGAATCCCAAGATCATGCTGTTCGACGAACCGACCTCGGCGCTGGACCCGGAGATGATCAAGGAGGTGCTGGACACCATGGTGGCCTTGGCCGAGGACGGCATGACCATGATCTGCGTCACCCACGAAATGGGTTTCGCCAAGACCGTCGCCCACCAGGTGATTTTCATGGATGGCGGCGAAATCATCGAGCAGAACTCGCCGGAAGAATTCTTTACCCATCCACGGTCGGAACGGACCAAGCTGTTCCTGAGTCAGATTCTGCATCACTGATGGGGGTTGTTTGACGTGGCTGATGGGAAGATATCATGCAAGCTATTGAGTTTGAATCGATTATTAATAACCATACCATTCCCGTGCCCGATTCGGTGACGCTGGCCAGCGGTACGCCAGTACGCGTTGTGGTGATCTTCGGAGAAGCCCGCGCCGATCCATCCATCGCTGAGTTCTACGGCTGCCTGCCGGATTTTCCCGAACGCGAGCCGCAAGGAGAATACGAGCAACGGCTGGAGGTCGAGTAATGTGGCTGCTGGATGCGAATGTCTGCATCCAATTCCTGAAAGGAAATAACGCGATGCTGCTGGAACGCTTTACCGCGATTCCACAGGCAGACAAATACCTGTGCAGCGTAGTGGCGGGCGAGTTGTATTACGGCGCCTGCAAATCACAACGCATCGCCGAAAACATGCAACGCTTCGAACAGTTTATCGCCCGCTTTCCCATGCTGGTTTTCGACCGTGCGGCGGCTCGCCATTTCGGTGAAATCCGGGCCGTCCTTGCCCGCAAGGGAACCCCCATCGGGCCTTACGATTTGCAAATCGCGGCCATTGCCCTGGCCAATGGCTGCACCTTGGTCACGCACAATACGGTGGAGTTTTCCCGCGTCGGCGGGCTGAAGTTGGAAGATTGGGAAGTCTCCGGCTGTTCCTGAGTCAGATTCTGCATCACACTGATGGGAGTTGTTTTTTCGTAACCATTCACACCCCCCACCCCAGCCCTCCCCCACAAGGGGGGAGGGAGCCTTGCGAAACAGTCAGTTGCTCAACTCCCCCTCCCCTCGCGGGAGGGGGTTGGGGGGAGGGGGGGTGGGAACCGGGGGATCACTTCAGGCCGATCCACCGGCTCCCGACCTCCCAGTATGTTAGGGAAACTGGAACAGCCGTTGCGGGATGACAGCTATAGATATATGATGTATCTATACGACCAATGAGAGGATTCCTTAACATGCAAACCGCCAAAATTTTTCGCCACGGTGGCAGCCAGGCGGTTCGTCTGCCCGCCGAATTCCGGTTTGACGCGGGCGAGGTTTTTGTTTGGCGCGATGCAACCACCGGTAACGTCGTGCTTTCGACCCATGCCGCGTACTGGGCGGATTTTTTGGCCCTGCGCGACCGGGTGCTGGCCGAGGATCGGGGCGAAGTGCGGAATTTTTCACCGGCGCCACGCGACTCCGCGGCGTTCGACTACGATCCCTTCGCCGGATGGCAGGAATGACCCCCCGGTTTCTGCTCGATACCGACATCTGTAGCTACGTCATCAAAGGCAGCCATCCCGCCCTGGATCGCCACTTGCGGGAGTTGCATCCCAGGCAGGTGGCCATTTCGGCCGTCACCCGGGCGGAATTGCGCTTTGGCATTGCCCTGCGTCCGGAAGCCACCCGGTTGGCCCGGCTGGTCGAGTCCTTTCTGCAATTTGTGGTGACCCTGCCTTGGGATGCGCCCGTGGCGGACCGGCATGGGTCGCTGCGAGCGATGCTGCATCAGGCGGGACAACCGATTGGCGACCACGACACGATGATCGCGGCCCATGCCCTGACGATGAACGCGACCCTGATCACCCATAACCTCGCGCATTTTGAACAGGTGAGCGGCCTGTCATGCGCCGACTGGACCCATGACTGAATCGTAACCGTTCAGTCCCCTCTCCCCCATTCGTGGGGGAGAGGTTGCACCTTGGTCACGCACAACAGGGTGGAGTTTTCCCGCGTCGGCGGGCTGAGATTTGACCGACCGCAAGGGACGGGATGTGGAAGAAGTCAACATCCTGGGTCGGGCGCGGCGGGGTGACGAAAAATTGTTGGTCGTCGGAGAAAGCAAGGCTCAACTGTCCTGGCGGGACATCGATCGCTTCCTGAGCCGGCGGCTGGCCTTTCTCGACACCGCCGGTCCGCAACCCTTTCCGGTCATCGTCGCCCACATGATCAGCCAGCGCGGCGCCGCTGAGTATGGCCGCCAACAGGGAGTAGCGGTTTACCTCTCCTATCAGTTGGGAGAGCGCCGTAGCCTTAGGGTACGCACCGCGTGCCCGCCATCGGCCACCCCTGAAAAGGTACGCAATGAGTACCCTACCTGGCTGCCGCGCTCCGCCTTAAGGATTAGGGATTAGGGGTATAATCCGCCAATCACGAAGCAAGCTGGACGATGAGATGATCACCGTGCACGAAGAGTACCTGGTCGACGAAGCGGGCAACCGTAAGGCCGTAGTACTGCCGCTTAACGCGTGGCAGCAGATCAAAGCAGAGTTGGAGGAGCTCGACGACATTCGCGCATACGACGAGGCCAAGGCTCAACCCTCGGAGCCGATACCGTTCGAGGAGGCGATGCGCGAGATCGCCGAGGGAAGGCTCGATTGACCTACGCCATCTTCATCGAGAGGCGTGCTCAACGTTCACTGTCACGAATCGCCGGACAGGACCGGGACCGGCTATCCAGTGCCATCCGCCGACTGGCCGATGAACCCAGACCCCATGGCGTCAAGAAACTCAGCGGTCGAAACGCCTGGCGGATTCGTGTCGGTGATTATCGCATCCTCTATGAGATCCACGACGAGCGTCTCCGGATCCTGGTGGTGGACGTTGGCCACCGGCGAGAAATATACCGGTAGGGTGAATGCCTGAAGGGCGATCCGCCATTCCACCGTCCACCGAGATGGCGGAACCTCCCCGCCGATGTCCCAATCGCGGTCCGGCGCCGTGTCTCCCGACAATTTACGCCTCGCCGGTCGGGAAGTCTTCGAGGTCACCAGCGCCCCAGTCGGCGAGGTAGAGGCCGGCGTTCGCGAGGCGATGGAAGCTTGAATAGGGCCAGTCCGCCACCCGCGTCACAAGGCCATGGTTGACCGGGTTGTAATGGAGGTAGTCGCAGTGGCGTTCAAAATCCCGCTCATCACGAATTTGGTGTTCCCAATAACGGTGTTGCCAAATCGTTTGTTCACGTTTGTGGCGAAGCGCAGGCGAACGCGCGGTTTTGAGCGAAGCGGCGCAACGACGGGTGAAATGGGATTTGATCAGCATCCAGCGGGTTGAATAATCGGCATCGTCCGGCGGCAAAGTCCAGAGGCAATGCAAGTGATCGGGCAGAATCACCACCGCGTCGATACGGAACGGATGCCGTTGTTTGACGGTGGCGAACGCTTCACGCAACAGAGCCACCGTATCCGGTTCGCAAAGCATGGCCCGCTGCCGATAAGTGACGACCGTAAAGAAGTACGTTGCGCCGGGGGTGGTCGAACGGCGGTAGCGCATCGGCCAATTTCCGGGTAGGTCGGGCATAAGCGGAGCGTTGCCCGACAGGTTCAGGGGTTTGGGGGGGAGTGAATGTCGGGCACATCCTGTGCCCGACCTACCGGGCTACGCGCTAACCCGCCGTCGTGGTAATCCTGTCCGATCATATTAGCCAAATCTCGATTGGATGCGCCTAATGCCAGCAGGGAACGAATCAGGAGATCAAGCGAAATGGATGAATCGCCGGCTTCCATTTTTGCCACTCGTGATTGGCTGGATTTGACCAGCTTTGCGAATTCAACCTGAGTCAGATTCTTTTTTTGTCGTTGTACTCTAAGACTATCGCTTAATTTGAGCCTCAGCTCGACATAAGCGGCTTCATCAGGAGAAAGCTGGAGAAATTCTTCGACGCCGCCGACTTTCCAGCCTCTCTCAATCAGACGCTTCTTCTTCGCTTCATTCATCATATTCTTGAAACCGTCTTTTGCAGATGTCGATGATTTTTTTGGGCGTTTTCGTGGTCTTTTTGCTGAAGACCTCGCCGATAATGACCGCATCGGAATCCAGTCGATAAATAATTCGCCAAGTTGCGTCGATGTCATGGACTCGCAGTTCGTGGCAACGTGGACCCATACTCGGCATCGGCCTTGAGTGCGGCAGGGGTATGAGCTGGCCTTGCTGGAGCCGCCGAAGCAACACCCCTGCTTCGATGCGGGCGAGTGGCGAGAAAGGCGGTGTCTTGATCTCACCGTGCAACCATATCAATGGCTTGTCTTCGGTGTTCATGAAGCGGCAATATATGTCTAATTTGACATAATCGCAAGCCTTTTTAAGGCGGGTTCGGGTGCCAGCCCGTAACCCACCTTTTGGGACGACATCCCGATTTCGGCGGGTTACGCTGCGCTAACCCGCCCTACACGCTACCGCGCTCGTTCGCCGTTGGGAAGCTTCATGCCAGCCATTTTGCCGCATTCGCCGCCCGCGCAACAGGCAAAATGTAGGGCGGGTTAGGGCGTTAGCCCGTAACCCGCCTTGTGGGGAGTCCCACGGATTCGGCGGGTTACGCTACGCTAACCCGCCCTACGTGCTACTACGCGCTGACCCGCCGTACCGGGGTGAGGTAACCCGCCGTACCGAGGTAACCC
>JAVMKL010000060.1:0-6839 GCA_031732875.1 Candidatus Competibacter sp.
AGGAGGGCCGTCAGGAGGGCCGTCAGGAGGGCCGTCAGGAGGGCCGTCAGGAGGGCCGCCAAGAAGGTGAATCATTGCTGCTGCAAAGGCTATTGGCCGTGAAGTTCGGGCCGCCGGATGAGGCCACGCTGGCACGCCTGGCGGCGGCGGACAGCGAGACCCTTCTGGTCTGGGGCGAGCGGGTATTGACGGCGGCCAGTCTGGCGGAAGTCTTTGAAGGATAATGGTCTTGCCCAAGAGGCGCTTTGGTATGGCCTCTGGCGAACGAACTACTTGAAAAAAATACCCTTTCCCATCTCCCGCCGGCGGGAGATGGGTTTTTGTATGGCCTATAAAACCGGTCCCTTTCACCCGCATCCATGAAAATCGCCATCCTCTGGCCCCGCTTTGGTCCCTACCACCTCGCCCGATTGCGGGGCGCGACCGAACGATGCGCGGCGCGCGGCGCGCGGATCGTCGGCCTGGAGATCGCCCAACAAGACCACTACGCCTGGGACCTCCGCGAAGGCGCCGACGGCTTCGACCGGCACACCGTCTTCCCCGAAGCCCGCTACGATGCCCTGACCTCGCGCCAAATCGGCCGGGGCGTCGCCCAGGCCTTGGACGCCATCCGGCCCGCCGTCGTCGCCATCAACGGCTGGAGCGTCCCCGAAGCCCGCGCCGCCCTTGCCTGGTGCCGGCGGCGGGGTGCCCGCGCCGTCCTGATGTCCGAAACCAAATGGGACGACGGCGACCAGCGAACGTGGTGGAAGGAAACCATAAAGGGCTGGCTGGTCCGCCGCTGCGACGCCGCCCTGGTCGGCGGCCGCCCGCAGGCCGACTACCTGCAACGGCTCGGCTTTCCCCACGCCCGCATCTTTTTCGGCTACGACGTGGTCGACAACGACTATTTCGCCCGCGAGACGGCCCGGGTCCGGACCGCCGCCGCCGCGCACCGCGCCCGCCACCGCCTGCCCGAACGCTATTTCTTCGCCTGCACCCGCTTTCTGCCGCGCAAAAACATCGACGGGCTGCTCCGGGCCTACGCCGCCTACCGTGCCGCCGCTGGTACGCCCTGGGGGCTGGTAATCGCCGGCAGCGGCGAGGAGGCCGACGCTCTCCACGCCCTCCAGCGCCGCCTGGGCCTGGACGGCGTGGACTGGCCCGGCTTTGTGCAGTACGAGCAACTGCCGGTCTACTTCGGGCTGGCCGCGGCTTTCATCCACCCCGCCAAATCCGAACCCTGGGGTCTGGTGGTCAACGAAGCCGCCGCCAGCGGCCTGCCCCTGCTGGTGTCGCGGACCGTCGGCGCCCGGTACGAACTGCTGGCCGAAGGGGATAACGGTTTCCTGTTCGATCCCACTGACATCGCCGACATCGCTCGCGTACTACGGGCGATGGCCGATCTGCCAGAGTCTGATCGCGCCGCCATGGGGGCGCGGTCGACCGCCGTGGTCGCCGACTGGTCGCCGACCCGGTTCGGCGAGGGTTTGTTCGCCGCCATTTCCGCCGCCCAATCCAACTCCTCACGCCTCACGCCTCACGCCTCACGCTCTTGAAAATCCTCCACGTCATTCGCGGCCTGGCCAACTCCTCCGGCACCACCCACATCGTCGTGCCGCTGAGCGAGGAACAGGCTCGCCAGGGCTGCCAAGTCAGCGTGTTTCACGTCCGCAAGGGCGACGAACCGCCGGTCGAACCCGATCCGGCGCTGGTCGAAAGCCGCTGCTTTCCGGCCTCCCTGCCGCTGGCCAACCCGGGCGTCTCGCTCGGCTTCGCCCGCGCCATCGACCGGCGCATCCGCGAGTTCGACGTGGTTCACATCCACGCGGTCTGGAATTTCCCCACCTGGTGGGCGATGCGCGCGGCGCACCGGGCCGGCGTGCCCTACATGGTGGCCCCGCAGGGCTCGTTCGAACCCTGGGCGCTCGATCAGAACCGCTGGGGCAAACGGCTGTACGGCCGGTTCACCGAAATTCCGCTGCTGCGGCGGGCCACCTGGTTGCAGGCGCTCACCGCCGCCGAAGCCGAACAGTTCCGCCGTCAGGGCCTGCGCGCCCCGGCGGTGATCGTCCCCAACGGCATCGATCCACGCGCGTTCGACCGGCCGGCGCCGCGCCTGACCGAGCGGCTCGGCCTGCCGGCGGAGGCCAGGACCCTGCTGTTTCTGTCGCGCCTGCACCCGAAGAAAGGCCCGGATGTGCTGGTCGAGGCCTTCGCCCGGCTGGCGCCGCGGCATCCCGAGGTCATACTGGCCATCGCCGGCCACGACGCCGGTTCCGGCTATGCCGCCACGGTGTGGGAACTGATCGCCCGTCGTGGGCTGGATGCGCGCTGCCGCCTGCTCGGCGAGGTGAAGGGAGCAGACAAATATGAAATCCTGCTCGGCGCCGACGCCTACGTGCTGCCGTCCCACTCCGAGGGCCTGCCGGTGGCCGTGGTCGAGGCCATGGGCGCCGGCCTGCCGGTGGTGATCACGCCCGGCTGCAATCTGCCGGAGGTGGCGGAGCGGGGGGCCGGCTACGTGGTCGCCCCCGATCCGACCGAACTCGCCGCCGCCCTCAACAACCTGTTCGCCGATCCGGTCCGGGCGCGAACCCTGGGGGAGAATGGCCGGCGGCTAGTCCGGGAGCGGTTTACCTGGGCAGGCATCGCCCGGCGGTTGATCGAGGTTTACAGTTTTAAGGTTTAAGAGGCTGTATAAAATCTAACCGACTGATTGATAAAAACTCCATAGGATACGCATTGCGTACCCCACGACGCCGCGCCCGCCGAGATCGCTTTCGGGTCGCCGGCGAGCGGCGGACGTGAGTCCGCTGTTTCCGCACCCGCCGAGATCGCCGACGCCTTGCCGCGTTCCGGGAAACAGGGGGCCGACGCCCCCCGCTCGCGGAACGACTGCGCCGCTTCCGCCGGGCGAGGGGAGTTTTTGTACAGTCCCTAAGTTTTCCACACGCTGAACATGATGACGGGGTTCTCCATCCACCCGTGCAACTGGCCAGCGTGATGGGCTTCGCGTTCGCCTTGTTTGGGCTGGGGGGCTGGCATACGTGCTGATCCGCGATCTGGCCCAAGGCAGCGCCGTGCCGGGTTTTGCCTTCCTGGCTTCGATCATCGCCATCTTCTCGGGCGCGCAACTGCTGGCCCCGGGCATCATCGGCGAATATTTGGCCCGGATGCACTTCCATTTCCTCAGCTCCTGAGTTCTGGCTTGCCAAACCTTCACTCCGCTCCAGCCAACCGAAAAACATGGCTCTAGCTACGCCCCCCATCCCCCTGACCGCCATCGTCCTGACCCAGGACGAAGCGATCAACATCGAGCCCTGCCTGCGCGCCATGGCGCGCATCGACGATATCGTCATCGTCGATTCCGGCAGCACCGATAACACCCTGGACCTGGCCCGAACCGTGCGCCCGGACGCGCGGATCTTCCACCATCCGTTCCAGGATTTCGGCGACCAGCGCAACTGGGCGCTGGATTGCACCGAACCGCGCCATCCCTGGATTCTGTTCGTCGATGCCGACGAATACTGCGATCCAGAATTGCTGGACGAGATCGCCGCTTTCATCCGCAACCCTGGATCGATGGTCGGGGGCTTCATCGCCGGCCGCAACTACTTTCTCGGCCGCTGGCTGAAATACTCGACGATGTATCCATCCTACCAGTTGCGGCTGCTCCGGCACGGCCAGGTCCGCTATCGCAAGGAAGGCCACGGCCAGCGCGAAGTCACCGACGGACCGCTGTGCTATTTCCATGCTGGCTGGCGCCACGAGGGGCTCAGCAAGGGCGTGGCGCAGTGGATTGCCCGCCATAACCGGTACTCGACCGACGAGGTGGCACTGATTCTCCGGCTGCGCGGTGAGTCCCTGTCCTGGCGCGAGCTGATCGATCGCGATCCTATCATGCGCAGGAGAGCCCTCAAACGCGTCGGGGCCAAGCTGCCGTTTCGGCCGCTGACCCGATTCCTGTACGCCTATGGGATCAGGAAAGGTTTCCTGGATGGCTATCCAGGATTGCTGTACGGCCTGCTGCGGGTGGCGCACGACATCCACATCACCGTCAAGCTGGGCGAACAACGGTATCTGGCCCAACTGAAAAAACGATGAGGCTGATGGTGGGGAACCCATGAAACAAATCCTGCAAAACCTCGCCACCGGCGCCACCGAACTGGCCGAGGTACCCTGTCCGGCCCTCCGGACCGGCCATCTCCTGATCCAGACCCGCCGCTCGCTGATCTCCGCCGGCACCGAGCGGATGCTGGTCGAGTTCGGCAAGGCCGGCTGGATCGACAAGGCCCGCCAGCAGCCCGACAAGGTGCGGATGGTGCTGGACAAGATCCGAACCGACGGGTTGGCCGCGACCCTCGACACCGTCCGCGCCAAGCTCGATCAACCGCTGCCGCTGGGCTACTGCAACGCCGGGGTGGTGCTGGAGGTCGGCGCCGGAGCGGACGGCTACGCCCCCGGCGACCGGGTCGTCTCCAACGGCCGGCACGCCGAGGCAGTCTGCGTCCCGAAAAACCTCTGCGCCAAAATTCCCGACCCGGTCGGCGATGACGCCGCCGCCTTTACCGTGCTCGGCGCCATCGCCCTGCAGGGCATCCGCTTGCTCGCTCCGACGCTCGGCGAAACCATTGCCGTCACCGGCCTGGGCTTGATCGGCCTGCTCGCCGTCCAGCTCCTGCGCGCCGCTGGCTGCCGGGTGCTCGGCCTCGATCTCGATCCGGCCAGGCTTGCCCTGGCTCGCCGCTTCGGGGCCGACACCGTCGACCTCGGCCAGGGCCAGGATCCGCTGGCGGTCGCCCGGGCCCGCACCGGCGGGCGCGGCCTCGACGGGGTGCTGATCGCCGCATCCACCTCCAGCAACGAACCGGTCGGCCAGGCTGCCCGGATGTGCCGCCCGCGCGGCCGAATCGTCCTGGTCGGCGTCACCGGCCTGACCCTGTCCCGCGCCGACTTCTACGAAAAGGAACTGAGCTTCCAGGTGTCCTGCTCCTACGGCCCCGGCCGCTATGACCCGACCTACGAAGAGCAGGGCCACGACTATCCCGTCGGCCACGTCCGCTGGACCGAACAGCGCAACTTCGAGGCCGTGCTCGACCTGCTGGCCGACGGCCGGCTCGAGGTCGGACCGCTGATCAGCCACCGCTTCCCCTTGGAACAGGCCCCGGCCGCCTACCAGACGCTGGCCGACGACCGGTCGGCGCTGGGCATCGTGCTGGACTATGGCGGCGTGGAGCCGGGCAGGGTGAGAGAGCGGACGGTGGAATTGCCCCAGCCCCTCTCCCAGAGGGGAAGAGGCGGGGACAGGCTCCCTTCCCACTTGCGGAGGAGGGTTGGGGAAGAGGGGTTGTCACGCCCGCCGGCGGTCGGCTTCATCGGCGCGGGCAACTACGCCGGGCGAGTGCTGATTCCCGCCTTCGTCAAGGCCGGCGCCCGCCCGCGGGCCGTGGTGACCGGCAGCGGCGTCGGTGGGGTCCACTACGGCCGCAAGTACCGGTTCCAGCAGGCCAGTACCGACCCCGCCACCGTTCTCGCCGATCCCACCATCGACGCCGTGGTCATCGCCACCCGCCACGACAGCCACGCCCGTTACGTCATCCAGGCCCTGCGTGCCGGCAAGCACGTGTTCGTCGAAAAGCCGCTGTGCCTGACCCTGGAGGAGCTGGCGGAGATCGAGGCGGCGCTGGCCCCCTCTCCCTCGACTCCTCTCCCACCAGGGGAGGGAGGAACTCTGGCGTCCTCCCCTCTTGCGGGAGCGGCTCGGGGAGAGAGAGATGCCCCCTCACTCCTCACTCCTCACTCCTCGCCCCTCCTGATGGTCGGCTTCAACCGCCGCTTCGCCCCGCAAATCGTGAGAATCAAGGCCCTGCTGGCTACCGTCGGCGAACCCGGGAGCTTCGTCGTGACCGTCAACGCCGGCGCCATCCCGGCCGGGCACTGGACCCAGGACCCGGCCATCGGCGGCGGTCGAATCGTCGGCGAGGCCTGCCACTTCATCGACCTGTTGCGCCATCTGGCCGGCGCGGCGATCGTCGACCACCAGGTATTGGCCCTGGGTGGCCCCGCCGGGCGACCGGGCGATGTCGTCAGCCTCGGCCTGCGCTTCGCCGACGGCTCCATCGGCGCCATCCACTACTTCGCCAACGGCCACAAAGCTTTTCCCAAGGAACGGTTGGAGGTGTTCTCCGCCGGCCGGGTGCTGCAACTGGATAACTTTCGCACGCTCGGGGGCTACGGCTGGCCGGGGTTCAAAGCCATGAAGCTCTGGCGCCAGGACAAGGGTCAGGACGCCTGCGCGGCGGCCTTCATTCAAGCCGTGCGCGCGGGCGGCCCCGCCCCCATTGCTCCGGAGGAAATCATCGAGGTCGGCCGGGTGGCGATCGAGGTGGCGGGGGAGTGCGCGGGCCAAGGGCATTAAGAGCCTGTACAAAAAACCCCTCTCCCGGTGGGAGCGGCGCGGTCGTTCCGCGAGCGGGGGGCGTCAGCCCCCTGTTTCGCGGAATGCGACCAGGCGGCGGCGATAGCGGCTGGGGCGGAAACAGCGGACTCACGTCCGCCGCTCGCCGGCGACCCCAAGCGCCATCGGCGGGCGCGGCGTCGTGGGGTATGTATGCAATTGCGTATCCTACGGAGGTTTTATCAATCAATCAGTCGGTTAGTTTTTATACAGTCTCTAAATGACGGATATCATTTCCCAATGGATTTTGAGTTTTTAGTAGGTTGGGCCGAACGAAGTGAAGCCCAACATCCTGGGCGATTGTCGGACAACGCCACGCTGTTGCCCGACCTGCGGCCACTGAGGCGCTGAGGCGCGAAATCGAGGACTCTTGGAAACAAGTCTTTCCCGCTACTGGCAC
>JAVMKL010000061.1:0-6837 GCA_031732875.1 Candidatus Competibacter sp.
TTGTAGCTCTTGGACAGGGTGAAGGATTCGACCGCGATGTCCTTGGCGCCCGGTACTTGCAGGATCGAGGGGGCGACGTAGCCGTCGAACACCAAGTCGGCGTAGGCCAGGTCGTGGATGACCCAGATTTCGTGCTCGCGGGCGATGGCCACCACTTTCTCGAAGAAGTCCAGTTCGACGCACTGGGTGGTGGGATTGGCCGGGAAGTTCAGCACCAGCATCTTGGGCCGGGGCCAGGAGTCCTTGATTGCCTTTTCCAGTTCGGCGAAGAAATCCACGCCCGGCACCAGCGGCACGTGGCGGATGTCGGCGCCGGCGATGACGAAGCCGTAGGGGTGGATCGGATAGGCGGGATTGGGCACCAGAACGGCGTCGCCCGGCCCCATGGTGGCCAGCGCCAGGTGCGCCAGGCCTTCCTTGGAGCCGATGGTGACGATGGCCTCGGACTCCAGGTCGAGGTCCACGGCGTAGCGGGTCCGGTACCAGCTGCAGATGGCCCGGCGCAGGCGGGGGATGCCGCGCGACAGCGAGTAGCGGTGGGTGTCCTCGCGCCGGGCGGTCTCGACCAGTTTTTCGACGATGTGCTTCGGGGTCGGCTGGTCGGGGTTGCCCATGCCGAAGTCGATGATGTCCTCGCCCCGGGCGCGGGCCTTGGCCTTCAAGTCGTTGACGATGTTGAAGACGTAGGGCGGCAGGCGTTTGATGCGTTGGAAGTCGGCGTTCAAGGTGGTGTTCCCAAGGGCTGAGTCACGGGGTTTTCGGTGGGCGATCCGCGCCGGGGTCGGCGACCGGCGGGAAGATGGCGGTTCCCAGGCTGATCGAGCAGTCTACCGGCGGGGGCGGAACGGTTCAACCGGGAGCCGGCGCGGTTATCAACCGGATCCCCTGGCGCTTTCCCGTGTCCGTCGGCGCCGGACGGGGTTACGGCGATCTCCAGATCTCCAGATCTCCAGATCTCCAGTTTTCCAGCCGGCCTGGCTCCGATTCAGTCCCGCCGGTTATTGCCTTGGCGTAACGCCCGTGGGCTGCGTTTTCGCGGCGAACGCATAAAACATCTTCTCGTCCCATTCCGCCGGCAGGCATTGCGCGACTTTTTGCGTTTGCACTGAAAGACGAATTTCCCGTGGGGTTATGACGACGCCCCGGATCGAGGTGACGCAATCTCTGCTTGACAGACTGCTGGAGGGGTCCGCCGGGCGCGAGCTTTCAACCAGCAGGGTAAGAGTTTTTCCGGTAGACACTACGCGAATGTTGCCTTTGCGGTCGCGGTTGAACTGACAAGGGGTGGGAAAGTCGAAATCGATTTTTCCGGTTTTACCAGCGCCCTCATAAGTCAGTCGACAGCTTGCCAAACTGAGTTTGAAGTTTCCGACGGTAGCGTTCTGGACGGTCGATGACGGCGTGATTGGCTGCGTGGTGATCGGCGGGCTTGCCGACGTCGCGTCCCGGGGCGGTTGTCCAGCTTGGCCGGAACCGCAAGAGATAACCACCAGGAGAAACAGCGGGAATATTCTCTTCATCACCTAGCCGACCTCCCAAAACCAAGTCTGTTTGCAGGAATCGATGTATTCACCGGTTTTGGTTTCGCCGTTGTTCCAGAGGTCGAAATGATCGCCTATGCCGCCGCGAAAGCCGGTGATGTCCTTGAAAAAGAGGAGACCGGTCCTGCCGCCGACATTTTTGCGACTGGCGTTCGCTGTCTTGGCAATTTTGGGGGGGCCAACTTGCTGCCACAAATAGTTGGCCAGGGATTCGGCACCCCGCGCGTGGCCATGCTTGCATTTGGGTTCGGTGTATTTGGTCAAATGAAAACCGGCATTGATGAGGCAAACACTCATGCGAATGGCGCATTGGTTGTCCCATCCCTGATCGCAGGGCTTTTGCTCGGTGGGATAGCTCGACCAAAGTGAAAGAAAGTTCGGGAATTTTCGTTTGGCCATCGTGGATCTCCTCCTGTGGGTGGCATTGGCTTAGGCAAAATTCATCCCAATATTTCGACTGGATGGGGAATGGGACGATTTGCTCCCACAAATCCGGTCACACGTTCAGCGCCTGCAATCGTTCGGTGAAGCGGGGTTTGATGATTCCGTCGTGGGTTACCGAAGCGTCGAAGATGATGTGAGCCTTGGTCAGGTTCCGCCGCTTGACCAGCTTGTCGAGGTTAGTAGAGCGCGTCGCGGTACCGCCTCCCCGTGGTCCCGAGGCGCAGTACAGGAAAAACTCGATGCCGCTGTTGTCGCGTAGCCAGTTGGCCCAGAGCATTTCCCGATGTGCCTTGTTCTTGCTCTCCCATGCTGTCCATTGTGGCTGTGGAGCTTTTGGGTCCGGGGCGGGTGTGGGTGTCGATAGCGCTCCGTGGGCTTGGCCATAGAGGCAATCGAATCCCCAGCATTCCACGACCTTGTCGGCGTATTTGTCCGCTCCTCGGGTTCGCGCCAAGGCAAGCATGACCTTGCCGCCGCCGGAGTGCGCCGCCAAAACGATGTTGTCGACCTTGCTCGGGTCGTCAAATTCGGGAATCGGCGGGTTGGGTTTTTGCTTTTGTAGTTCCGCCGAGACCAGGGGCAAGTACCATTGCAGAGCGTTGGAGGGGATGGTATCTGCTTCGTCTCCACCCAGGTTGCCGCCTTGCGCGCCCTTCGAAAGGGTTGGGGCGATCAGAATGACCTGCTTGGCGGGTTTTGGACTGTCCAATGTGGTCGGCAGGTCGTGATCGGTTTGCTGGAAATAGTCTCGAATGGAGGTTTGGTCCGTGCCGTGCAGGAAGAGGATAATATTGGCCTTGTTTCCGGCTTTGAAGTTGCTGGGGACGCATACCGCCGTGAGGGGTTTCGCGCCGTTTTTCAGATCGATATTGTCCAGGTAATACTCATTGGTCGCCATGCCGGTTTCCTCATGGTGGATAGTGCGCGGTGCCATACGAGAAACGGTATTACACGATCGATATACGGAATGCCGGGTATAAGAGTCGCTCGCGAAACCCGAGCCGGTTTCCCCGGCGACGCTGCCGTTGCAATCAATATCCCACCGCCAGACCGTCCGCCCGCCGCGTGTCGGAAAAACCGTACAGCCCTTCGGGCGCGCGGACGATGCTCTGGGTATCGCCCATGGCGTCCTTGACCACCACCTTGTGGCCCAGTCTCTCCAGCAGTTGCACGGTATCCGGACTCAGTCCTTCCTCGACCCGCAACTCGTCCGGCAGCCACTGATGATGGACGCGTGGGGCGATCGTGGCCTCGGCGATGTTCATCCGATGGTCGATCACGTTCAGCAGGATTTGCAGCACGGTGGTGATGATGCGACTGCCGCCGGGACTGCCGGTGACCAGCGCCAACTGACCGTCCTTGAACGCCAGGGTCGGGGTCATCGAACTCAGCGGGCGCTTGCCGGGACCGACCGCGTTGGCGTCGTCGCCGACCAGCCCGAAAGCGTTCGGGACGCCCGGCTTGGCGGCGAAGTCGTCCATCTCGTTGTTGAGCAGGATGCCGGTGCCGGCGGCGACGATGCCGGAGCCGTAGGCCAGGTTAAGGGTGTAGGTGACGGCGACCGCGTTGCCGTCCCGGTCGACCACGGAGTAGTGGGTCGTCTGACCGCTTTCAAAGCGTTGCGGTTGGCCGGGCTTGATCTCCGCCGCCGGCCGCGCCCGATTCAAGTCGACGCGCGCCGCCAGTTCCCTGGCATAGCCTTTCGCGGTCAGGCCGGCGACCGGCACCTTGACGAAATCGGGATCACCCAGATACTCGCCGCGGTCGGCGTAAGCCAGCTTCATGGCCTCGGCCATGCGATGGATCGTGGCGGCGCTCTCCGGTCCCAGCTCGGCCAGCGGCCAGGTTTCCAGAATGTTGAGGATCTGGATCAGATGCACGCCGCCGGAGCTGGGTGGTGGCATGGAGACGATCTCGTAGCCTCGATAGTTGCCTCGCAGGGGAGGACGGACCACCGCCCGATAGCTCTTCAAATCGTCCAGCGCGATCGACCCCTGGTTTGCCCGCATGTCGGCGGCCAAACGTTGCGCGATCTCGCCCTCGTAGAACGCCTTGGCGCCCTGGTCGGCGATCAGTTCGAGCGAGGCGGCCAGTTCCGGTTGCGCCAGCGTCTCGCCGGGCGAGTAAGCGGAGCCGCCGGGTTTGAAGAACACCTTCATGCTGGCCGGCCAGAGCGCCATCCGCTCGCGCGCTTCCTGGAGCGATTGGGCCAATTCCGGGCTGACCGAAAAGCCCCGTTCGGCCAGGCGGATGGCGGGTTCGACCAGTTGCCGCCACGGCAGGCGGCCGTGACGCTGGTGGGCCAGCGCCAGTCCCGCCACCGTGCCCGGCACGCCGGCCGCCTGGTGGCTGCGGCGGAGACGGAATTCATCCACCTCGCCCTTTTCGTTCAGATAAAAATCTCGGCCGGCGGCGGCGGGGGCGGTTTCCCGGAAGTCGATCGCCTCGCTTTGCTTGCGGGCGGCATCGTGGACCAGCATGAATCCGCCGCCGCCCAGGTTGCCGGCCTGCGGTAGCGTGACCGCCAAGGCGAAGCCGACCGCCACCGCCGCGTCGGCGGCATTGCCGCCCCGCTTCAGGATGTCCAACCCGACCCGGCTGGCCTGAGCCTCCTGACTGGCGACCATGGCGCTGCGGGCGAAGACCGGGTGGATTCGGCTGCGGGCGCCGTGGATCGCGGGCTCGGCCAGCGCGACCGAGATGTAGGCGACCGGCGGCGGACCGCACAGGCTCGCCAGCAGCAGCAGGCCGAAGAGGTTCGGCAAGCGACGGAACATGGCGATCTCCGTGGCTGGGATTCCCCTCGCCCGAGTTTGCCTCCTTATGCTTTTCCCGTCCCCCGGAAGAAGGGGATTGGATGAATTCCCACCCCGGCCGCCGAGGTGAAAGCCCCGGCAGGCGCGAGGCGACGGGGCGATCAAAACAGCTTGAGGATGGAACCGACGATGGCGGCGGCGGAAGTCAGGGCGGCCACGATTCCCACGACCAGCGCCAGAGTGGCGCGCGATTCGGCGGGGCCACCCTGGGTGGTGAGGTTGGCCGCCGTCTGCTGGATGGCGCGCTCGGCGGTTTCCCGGGCGATGGTTTCGATCACGGGCTGGATTCCGGTCCGAACCATTTGTACGACCTGCTGCTTGAATTCCGGAGTGCCGGTGACCATCGTCAGCGTTTCCTGGCTCTGGCGCCTGACCTGGTTTTCGATCTCCCCGAGCAGTTCGTCCCGGTTGATTTCAAGGCCGCGGGCGATATTGCGTTGCGAGACTCCTTCGCTGACCTCGCGGGCGGCCTGTTCGGCCACGGCCCGGGCGCTTTCCTGCGCGGCGGAGCGGGCCGTCCGCTCGGCCGTGCCGCGCGCGATTTCGGTGGCGACCTGCTTGGCGGCTTCCTGGGCGGCGCGCACCGCCGCGTGCGCGGCTCGCCGGCCCAAGTCTTCGGCGACGCCGCGTGCGGTTTGGGTGGCGATCTCCCGTGCCAGGTTGGGTACCAGTTCCTGGATGATGTCGCGAGCGACCTTTTCGGCGGCCGCCCAGGCGGAGCGTTCGGCAATCCGTTCGATGTCGGAGGCAGCCGCTCCGGTCGGAACGGTGATCGGAGCCTCGGTAACGGGTGGCGCGGGCATTGGGGGAGCGGTCGGGACCTTTTCGACCACGCTGGGGGTGGGAAACACGATCTCGGGCGATATCGCCGGTTCTTCCGGGATGGCCGCGACGCCTTCGCCGACCATCCGCAGGATGTCGTCGAGTTGTTCCGGAGTGTAGGGCTTGGAGAGGAAGCCGACCGCGCCGCTTTCCCGGGCATCGCGCTTGTCTTCGTCGGTGGCGTTGGCGGAGCACATGATAATGGGGGCCAAGCCTTGCGGGTTTCGTCCGGTGATGGTTCGGCTGGTTTCGAAGCCGTCCATGCCGGGCATCATGACGTCCATGAAGATGATGTCGGGTTTCTTGCTGTCGACATACTTGACGCAGTCCTCGCCCGACCCGACCCAGTCGACCTCGATACTCCGTTCGATCAGTAACTTGCGTAAGGTCAGGTGGGCGACTTTGGAATCATCCACCACCAGCGCCTTTTTGATGTTCATGCAGGCCTCCTACGGCATGAGAGTCAATTGATGCGTTCTGTCTCCGGACAGTTTGGAGTATCCCGTATCGGTTGGGTTCATCGCGCGAAAGCCAGCGATCGAGCTTTGGTTTGTAGCGAGATCGCGCAAAAACGTTGCGTGATGCACTACAATTGTTCGTATAAGAATAATCCAACCATGATCGTACAACCTTAGCTTAAATCCCTTGGAGAAGACACATCATGAAAAGAACCGTTCTTGCCTTGGTCGCGCCCCCCGCGGCCGTCTGCCGGTTTGGCTGCGTCTCGTGCACCGCCGCGCCCATCGGGGTGTTCTGGCTGGCCAGCCTGGCCAGCATCGGTTACGGTCTCGCCGGCGGTGTCGTGGAGAACCTGCTGGGCGCCGGCGGTCTGATCGCGGCCGGCATCCTGCTGTGGCTGATCGCGGCGATGTGGGCGCAACTGGTGATCCATGGCGTGGAGAACGATCTGCTCCATCGCCAAGATAGCACGCGTCACCGCCAAGTGGTACCGGATGCCGACGACGATCCCAGCCTTTGTAGCCAGCTCCGGAGCAACTCCTGAGCGCATCGCGCGTCCGCGCGTGCGACGGGGAAGGCCGAAAGCCTTCCCCGTCGTCCGTTTCAGGGCCGATCATCGGCGGTTTCCCTCGCTCGCGGCAGCAGGTCTTCGCGACTGACGCCCAGATACAGGGCGGTGGCGCTGGCGATGTAGATGGATGAGTAGGTGCCCACCACGATGCCGACGATCATGGCGACCGAGAAGCCATGCATCA
>JAVMKL010000062.1:0-4493 GCA_031732875.1 Candidatus Competibacter sp.
ACTGCCTACCATTTTGACCGCCCCGTGAGCGTGTCGCCGCACGTGATCCGATTGCGTCCGGCCCCCCACACGCGCACGCCCATTCATGCCTATTCGCTCAAAATCGAGCCGGCCCAGCATTTCATCAACTGGCTGCAAGATCCGTTCGGCAATTTCCAGGCGCGGCTGGTGTTTCCGGAGAAAATCCGCGACCTGAGCATCACCGTGGACGTGATCGCCGAAATGACGGTCATCAATCCCTTCGATTTTTTCGTTGAGGAGTACGCCAAGCACTATCCTTTCGATTACGATGCCACCTTGCGCCAGGAACTGGCGCCCTACCTGGAAATCCAGGAAGGTGGTCCGCTGCTGCTCGACTGGCTGACCGGCGCGAATCGCGAACCGATGCAAATCGTCGATTTCCTGGTCCATCTCAACCAGCGGTTGAACCGGGATATCCGCTACATCATCCGTATGGAGCCCGGCGTTCAATCCTGCGAGGAAACGCTCGCCAGGCGCAGTGGTTCTTGCCGCGATTCAGCCTGGCTGCTGGTGCAGATCCTGCGGCAACTGGGATTGGCGGCGCGCTTCGTATCCGGCTATCTGATCCAGCTCGTCGCCGATGTCAAGGCGCTGGACGGTCCCTCCGGTCCCACGGCCGATTTCACCGACCTCCACGCCTGGGCGGAAGTATTCGTGCCGGGGGCCGGCTGGCTGGGATTGGATCCGACCTCCGGCCTGTTCGCCGGCGAGGGTCACATTCCGCTGGCCTGCACCCCAACCCCGCCCAGCGCCGCGCCGGTAACCGGTTACACCGATCCGTGCGAGACGGAATTCGGATTCGACATGCGCGTGATCCGCATTCATGAGGATCCACGGGTCACCAAACCCTACAGCGAGGAACAGTGGGCGCGGATCGAGCAACTCGGCCATCACGTGGACGCCCGGTTGGTGGCCGGCGACGTGCGACTGACCATGGGCGGCGAACCGACCTTCGTTTCCATCGACGACATGGATGGGGCGGAATGGACGGTCGCGGCCATCGGCCCCACCAAGCGCAAGCTGGCCGGTCAGTTGTTGAAGCGCTTGCGCGACCGCTATGCGCCCAACGGATTCCTGCACTACAGCCAGGGCAAGTGGTATCCGGGCGAATCGTTGCCGCGCTGGGCGCTATCCTGCTACTGGCGCAGCGATGGTCTGCCGCTGTGGCACGATCCGCGCTGGATCGCCGATGACGAAACTCCACAGGGTTGCGGACCCGAACAGGCCCAAGCCTTTGCGGTGGAGTTGACCAGGCGCCTGGGGGTGAGCGCCGAGCGGCTCGTTCCCGGCTACGAGGACGTCTACTACTATCTGTGGAAGGAACGCACCCTCCCGGTCAACGTCGACCCGCTCAAATACGACCTCAAGGACGACGAAGAGCGTCGACGGCTGGCGCTGCTGCTGGAGCGGGGTCTGAACCAGGTTACCGGTTACGCCCTGCCGTTGCGTTGGGATCATGCCGCCGGGCAGTGGCTCAGCGGGCCGTGGGTATTGCGCCGCGAGCATTTGTATCTCATTCCCGGCGATTCGCCGATGGGCTATCGCCTGCCGCTGGCGGCCCTGCCCTGGGTGGCCGAGACGGCGCGGGACCTGCCGCATCCGCAGTCGCTGTTCGAGTTCCGGGCCGCGCTGGGCGATACCCACGGCGAGGTGATGCGCCGCTACAGCGATTTCCTGCGGGGCGGTCCGGGCGCGCCGCGCGGTGATTTCCAGGAGCAGCCGGCGGCGGATGACAGCGCGGTGATCCATACTGCCCTGTGCGTCGAGCCGCGCGACGGGCATCTGTACGTGTTCATGCCGCCGCTGGGGCAACTGGAGCACTATCTGGATGTGCTGGCCTGTATCGAGCAGACCGCCGCCGATCTGCAAATGCCGGTACTGGTCGAGGGTTATGCCCCACCGCCGGACTGGCGGTTGCGCAAGTTTGCCGTCACGCCGGATCCCGGCGTGATCGAAGTCAACATCCATCCCGCCAGCGACTGGGAGGAGTTGAAGCAGAACATTCAGGGGTTGTACGAAGATGCCCGACAATCGCGGCTGGGGACCGAAAAGTTCATGCTGGACGGCCGCCACACCGGTACCGGCGGTGGCAACCACGTCACCCTGGGCGGCGCGACGCCGGCCGACAGTCCGTTCCTGCGCCGGCCGGACCTGCTGCGCAGCCTGATCGCCTACTGGCAGCATCATCCCAGCCTGTCCTATCTGTTTTCCGGACTGTTCATCGGCCCGACCAGTCAGGCTCCGCGGGTGGACGAGGCCCGCAACGACAGCCTTTACGAGCTGGAAATCGCCTTCCGCGAGATGCCGGCCGGCGAGGTGCCGCAACCGTGGCTGGTCGACCGGCTGTTGCGCAATCTGCTGGTGGACCTGAGCGGCAACACCCATCGCGCCGAGTTTTGCATCGATAAACTGTATTCTCCGGATTCCGCCACCGGCCGGTTGGGGTTGGTGGAGATGCGCGCCTTCGAAATGCCGCCGCACGCCCGGATGAGCCTGATGCAAATGCTGTTGCTGCGTGGACTGGTGGCCCGGTTTTGGGAACGACCCTATCCCAATCAAGAGTTGGTGCGCTGGGGTACCCAGGTTCACGACCGTTTCATGTTGCCGCACTACGTCTGGGAGGATTTCCGCGGTGTGATTGGCGAACTGAGTGAGGCCGGTTACCCCTTCGAACGCGACTGGTTCCTGCCGTTCTTCGAGTTCCGTTTCCCTCATTACGGCGATATCGTCCAGCAGGACATCCAACTGGAACTGCGGCAGGCGTTGGAGCCGTGGCACGTGTTGGGCGAGGAACAGATACAGGGTGGTACCGCCCGCTACGTGGATTCCTCGGTGGAACGGATGCAGGTCAAGGTGCGGGGCATGATCGGCGAGCGGCACGTCGTGGCCTGTAACGGACGGCGGGTGCCATTGCGGCCGACGGAGATACCGGGTGAGTTCGTCGCCGGGGTTCGCTACCGCGCCTGGCAGGCTCCATCGGCGTTGCATCCCACCATTCCGATTCACACCCCCCTGGTGTTCGATCTCGTCGATACCTGGAACCAGCGTTCCATCGGCGGTTGCACCTACCATGTCCAGCATCCGGGCGGGCGCAATCCCGACACGTTCCCAATCAACGCCAACGAAGCCGAGGCGCGCCGCTTCGCCCGGTTCTGGCCGTATGGCCATACCCCGGGGCCGATGGTGGCCCCGGCGGAGGAAACCAACCCCAATTTTCCTTACACCCTGGATTTGCGGCGGCGGGAACGGTAACCCGACATCGCTTCGGTAGCGCCGGACCGCGTGGGAGGGCGACCGACCGGTCGCCCTCAGGGACATCCCATGGCTCAAAATTATTTTTCCTCAATGCTTGCCTGAGGTCTGCCCAGGCCCGAATATAGCCAAATGATTCGGCAATCGTGGTGTCGTAATGGATTTTGGAAATTATATTAGACACTTGCGTGAGCAGCGCCGCGAGGTAAACCGTCGTTACACGGTTCGGGAAGTGGCGCGGCGGATCGGGGTGGAGCCGGCGTATCTCGGCAAGATCGAGAGGGGCGATGTATCGTCGCCATCGGAGGAGACGATCCGGCGGTTGGCGGCGGAGTTGGGGGAGGATGCGGATTTGTTGCTGTCGCTGGCCGGCAAGGTGGCCAGCGACGTTTGCGAGATCATCATCGGGAACCCGATTCTGTTCGCCGAGTTGATTCGAGGACTGAGCGACGTCCCCGAAGGCGAATTGGTGCTCCTGGTGCGCAAGGTGCGCAACGGAGGGGTGGCGGGACCGCGGAGCAGACGCCGGGATGATCGGCTCGGTCAGTAACCTGGCCCGACGAGTGGTGCGGATGAAGGTCGTTCAGAGTTGGGATGACGGCGTGGTGGACGATGTTCGGCTGACCGGGCTGTTGCGCCGGTATCGGGCCAGGGCGACGTTCAATCTGAATCCGGGTTTGTATCAACGCCAGCGATCGTTCGGTTGGCGATTTGGCGACAAGGAAGTCTGGCGACTGAGCCGGGATGAACTGGTCGAGATATACTCGGGCTTTGAGATTGCCAACCACTCCCTGACTCATCCCAATTTACCCGATTTGTCCCCAGTCGATCTGGAGCGGGAAGTAGGGGAGAGCCGGTCGCTCCTGCGGGACTGGTTCCAGCAACCCATCCGGGGCTTCTGTTATCCATTCGGCGGGTTCGATCCGGCGGTGAAAGCCGCGATACGCGCCGCCGGTCACGTCTACGCCCGGACCGTGGCCGAGGTCGATCCCGTTTTTCCGCCCGCCGATCCGCTGGAACTGGGCGTGAGTTGCCGGTTCGACGATCCGGCGTTTTGGACTCGATACGAGCGCGCCAAGGTTGCCGGCGATGTATTCTGCTTCTGGGGTCACAGCTACGAATTGACCGATGAGGCGATGTGGGCTGAGTTGGAGAGCAAGATCGCCCGCATCACCACCGACCCGGCGGCGGAGTGGAGCAATATCGAAGCCCTGTTTGTT
>JAVMKL010000062.1:4593-6784 GCA_031732875.1 Candidatus Competibacter sp.
TCGCCGCTCGCCGCTCGCTACTCCTCCGGTTCGTACCCCAGATTCGGCGCCAGCCATTTTTCCGCTTCCGCCAAGGTCCAGCCCTTGCGCCGGGCATAATCCGCCACCTGATCCCGATCCAGCCGGCCAACGCCGAAATAGCGCGCCTCGGGGTGGCTGAAATACCAGCCGCTCACCGCCGCCGTCGGGGTCATCGCAAAACTCTCGGTCAGATGGATGCCGGCGTTGCGGTCCACGTCCAGCAGCGACCAGAGCAGTCCCTTCTCGGTGTGGTCGGGGCAGGCCGGATAACCGGGAGCGGGGCGGATGCCGCGATAGTTTTCCGCGATCAAATCCTCGTTGCTCAGCTTTTCGTCGGCCGCGTAACCCCAAAATTCCTTGCGCACCCGTTCGTGCAGTCGCTCGGCGAAGGCTTCCGCCAGCCGGTCGGCCAGCGCCTTGAGCAAAATGGCGCTGTAGTCGTCGTGAGCGCGCTCGAACGCCGCCACCCGCTCGTCGATGCCGATGCCGGCGGTCACCGCGAAAGCGCCCAGAGTGTCCGCCACGCCGGATTCGCGCGGCGCGATCCAGTCGGCCAGGCAGTGATGATGCTTGCCGTCCGGCTTCGGACCCTGCTGGCGCAGGTGATGGAGCGTCAGCAACACCCGCTCGCGGCTTTCATCCGTATACAGCGCGATGTCGTCCTCATGAACCCGGTTGGCGGGGAAGAAGCCGATCACCGCTCGGGCCGTCAACCACTGTTCGGTGATGATTTTGTCCAGCATGGCCTGGGCGTCGGCGAACAGATGGCGGGCCTGCTCGCCGCTGGCGGGATCGTCGAGAATCGCCGGATAGCGCCCGCGCAGTTCCCAGGCGTGGAAGAACGGCGTCCAATCGATCCGTTCCGCCAATTCCGCCAGTGGGTAAGCATCGAAGGCCCGGATGCCGAGAAAGCCCGGGCGGGGTGGGGCGTAGGCAGACCAGTCGAAATTCGGCCGCTTGGCCCGGACCTGCGCCAGCGGCAGCAACGCTTCCCGGCCGCGGCGGTTGGCGTGTTGTTCGCGCTTCTGCACATAGTCGGCCTTGGTGCGGGCGACAAAGCTCTCCTTGGAATCCGCGCCGATCAGGTTCTGTGCCACGCCCACCGCGCGCGAGGCATCCTTGACGTACACCACCGGACCGGGGTACTGCGGGTCGATCTTGACCGCCGTGTGCATGGCCGACGTCGTGGCGCCGCCGATCAGCAACGGCACGGTGAAGCCCTGCCGCTTCATCTCCTTGGCGACGTTGACCATCTCATCCAGCGACGGCGTGATCAGGCCGGACAGGCCGATCATGTCGGCTCGCTGCTCGCGGGCGGCGTCGAGGATCTTCTGGGCCGGCGTCATGACGCCGAGATCGACGACTTCGAAGTTGTTGCACTGAAGGACCACGCCGACGATGTTCTTGCCGATGTCGTGCACGTCGCCCTTGACCGTGGCCAGCACGATTCGTCCGTTGCTGCGCCGCTGACCGTCGGCCTGTTCCGCCTCGATGAACGGAATCAGATAGGCGACCGCCTTTTTCATCACCCGCGCCGATTTCACTACCTGCGGCAGGAACATCTTGCCGGCGCCGAACAGGTCGCCGACCACGTTCATGCCGTCCATCAGCGGGCCTTCGATGACGTGCAGCGGCCGTTCCGCTTGCTGGCGGGCTTCCTCGGTATCGGTCTCGACGAACTCATTGATGCCTTTGACCAGTGCGTGTTCCAGCCGTTTGGCGACCGGCCAGGATCGCCAGTCGTCCTGCCCCCCTCGCCCTCCGGGAGAGGGGTTGGGGGTGAGGGTCGGGTCTTTATATTGATCGGCGATCTCCAACAGCCGCTCGGTAGCGTCGGGGCGGCGATTGAGAATGACGTCTTCCACCCGCTCCCGCAGTTCCGCCGGGATCTCCTCGTAGATCGCCAGTTGGCCGGCGTTGACGATGCCCATGGTCATGCCGGCGCGGATGGCGTGGTAGAGGAACACGGAGTGAATCGCCTCGCGCACCGGGTTGTTGCCGCGGAATGAGAAGGAGACGTTGGACACGCCGCCGGAAATCAGCGCGTGCGGCAGTTCGGCCTTGATCCGCCGGGTGGCTTCGATGTAATCCAGTCCGTAGCGGTTATGCTCCTCAATGCCGGTGGCGACCGCGAAGATGTTGGGGTCGAAGATGATGTCCTGCGGTGGAA
>JAVMKL010000063.1:0-6770 GCA_031732875.1 Candidatus Competibacter sp.
CGGGGTGAAGTTCGGCGATCTCGTCCGGGGTGATCCGGTCGTTGCGAACTACCCGTACCTTCTCGCCCAGTTCGCCCAAGTACTGCGCCAGGTTGTAGGTGAAGGAGTCATAGTTGTCGATCATCAGCAGCATATGGTTTTATCCATTTTAGAGCCTGTACAAAAACTCCCCTCTCCCTGCGGGAGCGGCGCGGTCGTTCCGCGAGCGGGGGGCGTCAGCCCCCTGTTTCGCGGAATGCGGCACGGCGTCGGCGATAGCGGCTGGGGCGGAAACAGCTCACGTCCGCCGCTCGCCTCGCCGGCGACCCCAAGGTAATATCGGTTGGCGCGGCATCGTGGGGTATGCAATGCGTATCCTACGGGGGCTTTATCAATCAGTCAGTTAGTTTTTATACAGCCTCTTATTATGATATTGCTAACACTGGTATTTTCTCAACGCAACACCAGCAGCAATTCTTCCCGACCGCGCAGGAGATTGATGAGCAACGAGTCGCTGCCAGCGGCGAGCTGTTGCAGTTCGGCCGTGCCGGCGACGCGCTGGCGGTTGACGCCGATAATCACGTCGTTCTTGCGCAGGCCGGCGCGGGAGGCGGGACTGCCCGATTCGACGCCGGCGACCAGCACGCCGTCTATCTTTCCAGCCAAGGGTGAATTCGGCCCGATATCCTCGAAAGTGGCTCCCGCCAGCCGCGGATGGAGCGCCTCGCCTTCGGCCTTGGCCGGCACGTATTCGCCCACCTTGGCATCGAGGGTCAGCGGCTTGCCATCCCGCAGGATCTCCAGCCGCACCGCCTCGCCTACCTCCAGCAGACCGATGGTATTGCGCAGGTTGCCACCATCGCGGATCGGTCGGCCGTTGATGCTGAGCACCACATCGCCCTCCTTCAAACCGGCGCGGGCGGCGGCGGAGCGGGGGCTGACCTGGGCGATGACCGCACCCTGATTGGCGGGGATGTTGAACGCCCGTGCCAGATCCGGGGTGAGATCCTGCACCGACACTCCCAATTGGCCGCGTCGCACCGAACCGTGGGCGACAATCTGGCTCATCAGCCGCGACACCATATTGACCGGAATGGCGAAGCCGATACCGACGTTGCCGCCGCCGGGGGCAATGATGGCGGTGTTGATGCCGACCAACTCGCCGCGCAGGTTGACCAGGGCACCGCCGGAATTGCCGGGATTGATCGAGGCGTCGGTCTGGATGAAGTCTTCGTAGCCCTGAATGCCCAGCCCGGTGCGGCCCAGAGCGCTGACGATGCCGGAAGTGACCGTTTGGCCCAAGCCGAACGGATTGCCGATAGCCACTACGAAATCACCCACCCGCAGGCTGTCGGAATCGGCCAGCGGCAAGGCGATGAGATTGCCGCTCGGAATCTGAATCACCGCCACGTCGCTTTGCGCGTCCGAGCCGATGACCTTGGCGCTCAACTGACGCCCGTCGCGCAGGGTGACGGTGATGGTGTCGGCGCCTTCAACCACGTGATGGTTGGTGATGACGTAGCCGCGCCGGGCGTCCACCACCACCCCGGAACCGACGCTCTGGGCCTTGCGTTCGCGCGGCTGATCGGGAATGTTGAAGAAGTGGCGGAAGAAGGGATCTTCCAGCAGCGGGTTGCGGCGCGACGCCACCCGGTTCTCGGTGGCGATGTTGACCACCGCCGGCGTGGCCCGCTCCAGCATCGGCGCCAGCGAGGGCAGTGCCTGGTTGTCCATCATGGCCGGCAGTCCCGCCGGGGCGGGCAGCGGCGCGGCGACGGCGAGACCCAGCGCCAGCAGGGCCGCCGGTAGCAGAAAACGTTGGGTATTCATGGGTGGGAAGACCCTCTCTATGCGGAGCCGCTTGCGGTAATTCCAGGCACGGTGACGGCGGCGGAGGGAAATCCGCCCGGCCGTCGCCGGGAATTATTGATGCCAATGAGCGCGCGGGTCGAACGATAGTTCCCGCTCCATGCGTCGGAACAGCTCGCGTGCCTCCTCGGTGTTCGCCGGCGGGTTGACGATGCGCAGCATCACGAACTGATCGCCGGGAGGTTGGCCGGGCAGGCCGCGACCGCGCAGCCGCAACTTCTGGCCGTTGTGGGCGTTGGCCGGAATGTTGAGCGTGACCGGCCCGCCCAGCGTCGGCACCTCAACCTTGCAGCCCAAGGCCGCTTCCCACGGCGCCAGCGGCAATTCCAGGGTGAGGTCGCGCCCCTGCACCTTGTAGAGCGGATGGTGCCGGATCGTGACTGCCAAGTACAGATCGCCGCTGGAACCGCCGCCCGAACCGGCGCTGCCCTGACCGCTCAGCCGAATTTTCTGGCCGTTTGTCACCCCGGCGGGAATCCTGACGTTCAGAGTGCGCGTGCGGGTGGTAACCCGGCCATCGGCTTCCCGTTCCGGCGCTTGCAGTTGCAGCGAACGCTGGCCGCCCTGATAGGCTTCTTCCAGGGTGATTTCCAGCGACACGGTCTGATCCTGGCCGGCAGCGGCGAAGCCGCCCATGCCGCCCATGCCGGTAAAACCGCCACGCCCGCCCAGACCGCCGAACAGCGATTCGAAGAAGTCGCTGAAATCGCGCCCACCGAAACCACCGGCGCCGGGACGGGCGCGCGGTCCGCTTTGCCAGCCAGGGGGAGGCCGGAAATCCTGCCCGGCCTGCCAGTTGCTGCCCAGTTGATCGTAAGCGGCGCGCTTGTCGGCATCGCGCAGCACCTCGTAGGCTTCGGCGACTTCCTTGAAGCGTTCCTCGGCGCCCGGTTCCTTGCTGACATCCGGATGATACTTGCGCGCCAGCCGGCGGTAGGCTTTTTTGATGTCCTCCGCCGGGGCCTCGCGGGCGACGCCGAGGATTTGGTAGTAGTCCTTGTATTTCATGCCGGTTCCGGGTGGTCAGCAGTATGGCCGGCGGCGATAGCGCAACCGGCCTGGGGTTCAACTTTCGACCTTGACGGTTCGCGACAGGGTGTGGGTCAGCTTGGGAATGCCGATTTCCAGCACGCCGTTCGAACTCCGGGCGGCGATCTGGGCCAGATCGGCGGTGTCCGGCAGGCTGAAGCGACGGTAGAAGCTGCCGCAGGGGCGTTCGACCCGACTGTAGCCGGCCCGGCTTTCGCGGGTTTCGCCGGGACGGTTGCCGCGGATGGTCAGGATGCCGTTTTCGGCGATAATCTCGATATCCTTGGGGTCGACGCCCGGGATGTCGGCGCGCAGTACGTAACGATCCTTCTCCTCCTTGATGTCCACTGGGGGGATCCAGTCGCAAGTAGCGGCGCTGGACTGATCGTCGGCGGCGGCACCGTAGGGTTCGAACAGCCGGTCCAGCTCTTTGCGCAGGTGATGGATGTGATGCCAGGGTTCGTAACGGGTCGGATTCATGGCTGAAACCTCGTCTGATAGGGGTGAATGTTGTCTTTACAGGTAAGGCCGGCAGGCTGGATTTCAAGCGGAAACCGGCCATTTTTTTCCTCCAACCGACTGCGGTATTGACGGATATCGATCATGAGCGAACGCGAATTTCTGCCGCTGGCGATTGCGGTGCTGACCGTTTCGGACACCCGGACCGAGGCCGACGATGCGTCCGGCCAGACTCTGGTCGAGCGGTTGACGGCGGCCGGCCACCGACTGACGGACCGAGCCATCGTTCCGGACGACATCTATCGGATTCGCGCGGTGGTTTCGAATTGGATCGCCGATCCGATGGTGCGGGTGGTGTTGATCACCGGCGGCACCGGCATGACCGGGCGCGACAGCACTCCCGAGGCGATTCGTCCGCTGCTGGACAAGGAGATCATCGGTTTCGGCGAACTGTTTCGGATGCTTTCCTGGGAGGAGATCGGCGCCTCGACCCTGCAATCGCGGGCGCTGGGCGGGCTGGCCAACGCCACTTTCATCTTCTGCCTGCCTGGTTCGACCGGCGCCTGCCGCACCGGCTGGGATCGCATCCTGCAAGCGCAACTGGACGCCCGTACCCGGCCCTGCAATCTGGTCGAATTGTTGCCACGGCTGCGGGAGCAATGAGAAGGGAGCAATATCATGCGGAATAAACCTCGAATCGGCATCGCTCTCGGCAGCGGTTCGGCTCGCGGCTGGGCGCACATCGGCGTCCTGCGGGCGCTGGAGCAGGCCGGCATCGTTCCGGACGTGGTTTCCGGCACCTCGATCGGCGCGCTGGTCGGCGCGGCCTACGCCAGCGGCCGGCTGGACCGGCTGGAGGAGTGGGTGGAGCAGATCGACTGGTGGGAGATTATCCGCTACATGGACCTGCGACTGGGCGGGGTGGAGGGCGAGCGGTTGATGCGCGCGTTCGGCGAGCGAGTGGAGGACGCGCCGATCGAGACCCTGCCCAAGCCGTTCGGCGCGGTGGCCACCGATTTGCAAACCGGCCGCGAGGTGTGGTTTCAGGACGGTTCGCTGTTGGAAGCGGTGCGGGCGTCCATCGCCCTGCCGGGACTGTTCAGCCCGGTGCGCCATCACGATCGCTGGCTGGTCGACGGCGGGCTGGTTGACCCGCTGCCGGTGTCGCTGTGTCGGGCGCTGGGGGCTGATCGGGTGATCGCGATTAACCTGAACGGTGACATCGTCGGCAAGCACTTCGGCGCGCGGTCGCCGCGGGTGGTCACCGCAAGTCCGTTGCTGACGCGACTGAGCGCCCGCTTGCAGGCGATGCTGAGCAACGCCGGGAACGCGCAAGATGACGTGGGGGCGGACGAACCGCCCGGGCTGTTCGAGGTCATGGCCGGTTCGATCAACATCATGCAGGACCGCATCACTCGGGCGCGGATGGCGGGCGATCCGCCGGATGTGGTGCTGGCGCCGCGGCTGGCGCATTTGGGGCTGATGGATTTCGACCAGGCCAGCGCGGCGATGGCCGCCGGCATGGAGTGCGTGCGGCTGCACCTGCCGCTGTTGCGCGATGTACTGAATCTGCCGCCTGAGGCCGAGGGCTGAATCGCGGGCGTTTTCGCCTACAATGCGCGCTCTCCCGCGCAAGCTGTCCAAGGAATGCCGATGCAGACCCTTCGCTATATTTTGACCATCGCCTGCCCGGACCGGGTCGGCATCGTCGCCGCCGTGTCCGGCGTGCTGGCCACCCACCGCGGCAACATCGTGGAATCCAGTCAGTTCAGCGATACCGAATCGGGCCGCTTCTTCATGCGGTTGGTTTTCGATCTGGACGAAGCGATCGAACCGGTGCTGCTGAAGGATTTCACCCCCCTGGCCCAAGAGTTCGAAATGGACTGGCGCCTGTACGATCCGCGGCGGCAACCGCGGGTCATGATTCTGGTGTCCAAAGCCGAGCATTGCCTGAACGACCTGCTGTACCGGCATCGCACCGGGGCGCTGCCGATGGAGATCACCGCGATCGTGTCCAACCACCTCGAGCTGGCGCATCTGGCGGAATGGCATGCGATTCCCTACCACCATCTGCCGGTGACGGCGGCGACCAAGCCGGAACAGGAGCGACGGATCCTGGACCTGGTCGAGCGGACCCGTACCGAACTGGTGGTGCTCGCCCGCTACATGCAAATTCTGTCGCCGGAGTTGTGTCAGTCCTTGGCGGGGCGGGCCATCAACATTCACCATTCCTTCCTGCCGGGGTTCAAGGGGGCCAAGCCCTATCATCAGGCCTACGCGCGGGGCGTGAAGCTGATCGGCGCCACCGCCCATTTCGTCACCGCCAATTTGGACGAAGGCCCGATCATCGAACAGGAAGTGGAACGGGTGGATCACGCTCACACGCCCGAGCAACTGGCGGCGGTCGGCCGCGACATCGAGAACGTCGTGCTGGCCCGGGCGATTCACTATCACCTGGAGCGGCGGGTGTTTCTGAACGGTAGCAAGACGGTGGTGCTGCGTTAGGGCGGCGGCGTGGTCATCGACCCTCTTTATCTCGCCGCCTTCCTGATCGGGCTGACCGGCGGCGTGCACTGTTTCGGCATGTGCGGCGGCATCGTCGGCGCCCTGACCCTCGGCCTGCCGCCGGCGCCGGGGCATCCGCTGCTGGCGCGCCTGCCGTATCTGCTGGCCTACAATCTGGGCCGCATCGCCAGCTACGCGACCGCCGGAGCGCTGGCCGGCGGGGTCGGGGCGTGGGCGGCGCATTGGGTGTCCGTGCATCGTGCCCAACTCGGGCTGCAAGTATTAGCCGGGCTGTTCATGATCCTGCTGGGATTGTATCTGGCCGGCTGGTGGCGGGGTTTGAGCCGGCTGGAGCAAGCCGGCGGGGTGCTGTGGCGACGGATCGAGCCGCTGGGCCGGCGCTTCTTTCCGGTGCGGACCCCGGTCCGAGCGCTGGGGATCGGGTTGGTGTGGGGCTGGCTGCCGTGCGGGCTGGTCTACAGCGTGCTGGTGTGGGCGGTCGGCGCCGGCGGAGCACTGGAAGGGGCTTTGCTGCTGCTGAGTTTCGGGCTGGGCACCTTGCCGGCGCTGCTGGCGATGGGAACGGCGGCGGCGGCGCTGGCGGGGTTCGTGCGCCGGCCGGCGGTACGGTGGACCGCCGGAGCGCTGGTCATTCTGTTCGGGCTGTACGAGATCGGGCTGGCGGTCCGGATGGTGAGTTGAACGGTCCTCTTCCGATCCGACGAGAGTCAGCCAGAGAGCGATATTTTCGCTTTTTGGCTGACCCTGCCGCCATGTGCTCGCCCTGTCTTGCCCGATCCGTCCGGGGGAGATTGTGAGATGACGCTGAAACGCCGCTTGCCGAAGCTGATGCTGATGCTGCTCTGCGGAATGATCGGGCCAGCCGTTGGCGCTCCTTCGCTATGCGGTTCGGACGAGCAGGTTTTTTT